>CALHCI010000238.1 GCA_937931165.1 uncultured Granulosicoccaceae bacterium | reverse complement strand
TTTGAATAGAGAATCGTGTGGTTTCCCGGGACGGAAATCAAGGCTGGACCTGACCCCCTGGATTTCTGGATAGTCAGGGCTCACCCATCGGGTTAAGCAGAAAATATCGCGGCAGTTGTTTCAAGTACCTGAGGAAAATTAGCCCAGTGGAACAAACTGCTGAGCATAGTTTTTTAAGGGTTGTCTCGATAAGATTTACCAAGCGGTATTAGCCCGACTCAGTATTTGGCAAAAGGAAACTAGGTGCCACCACCGGGTACACGAGGTTTAATCTATTACAGTCAGCGTTTATTAAGTGCCCTCTCGGTAGTTTTCTGTTTCACCAATCCTGCTAACTAAACAATCAGACAATAACAGGGCCTATCCGGCACACCAATGTCGACATAGAAGTTCCGGGAATGAGGTCTGGTACCGGGCAAACCAGGCCTTGACTCTCTGGAATTATTGGTCTGTTTTGCTTAGCGCTGATTCAATCTCTGCAAGCAGTACGTTTTTTGGTACCGGCTTTTCCAACAATTTAATATCCAATTGTTCGCTATGTGGATTGACGGTGTTAAACCGATATCCGGACATCAACACAACTGGCATTGATGGATAGTGCTGCCTGATCAGTTTGGCTAAATCATAGCCTTGTGTGTCCCCGGGCATGGTGACATCACTTAAGACAAGATCGATATGCTTTGTGTTTGCTTTTAAAATCTCCCATGCCAGATCACCACTAAGCGCTGTTATTACCGTGTAATTCTGCACTTTAAGTAGCCGTTCCATCGCCTTGACCACTGCCTTATCGTCATCGACCAACAGTATTACCGGTTGAATTTCGGTAAAGGCTGTTTGTCTAGTCTGGTTTGTTTGTGTCTTTTCTAATTGAACTGAAGCCTTGCATGCTTTAAACAGCAAATGAAAAGTGGCACCAGATAAACTGTTTTCAAAGTAGACAATACCGCCGGACCGCTGCATAAAGCTGTATACACTCGCGAGACCGAGCCCGGAGTGCTCTGCGGGATTTTTGGTGCTGTAAAACGGATCATAAATGTAGCTTTCACTACCCTCAGCCAGACCGCCTCCAGTATCGCTTACGCTGATCTGTACATACTTGCCGGACGATAACGATTCAAACTCCAGGCGATCTTCCGTCTGATCAATCGATACCAGGTTAACTGCCACAGAAATAGTGCCACCCTCAGGCATCGCATCACGTGCATTTAGAATGAGATTCAATAAGGTGCTGGTGAAATAGTGCTCGTCCGTATCGATGAAATAATCTTCGGTGCACGGAGATAACACAACTTCTGTTTGTTCTGAAAGCACCCGTCGTATCCAGCCCAACGCTTGTTCGACTGTATCACTTACTGAAACTACCTTTGTCTCAAGCTTTGACGGGTTGGCATAGGAGACCAAACTTCCGGCAAGTGCGGCCCCGTGGCGACTGGCACTGAGTGCGTCATTCAGCGCTGCCCGTGCTGTCGGATCTTCGGTAACGGGTACAACGGCTTCTACATTGCTTGTGATCGCAGCCAGAATATTATTGAAATCATGAGCCAATCCACCACTGAGTTGACTAAGACTTTGTTGACGCTGCAATCGCGCACTCATTTGTTCTTCCTGCTGAACTCGATCCTTTGCCTGCTGCAGATGATGATACGCGTCACGCCAGTGTCGAGTGAGACTGGCTGTGAGGCTTACCCCCCAGTACACCATCACTGAATACGCGACACAGTAAATAATCCAATTGGATGGACGTGTCAGGTATTCTGAAAGCTTGCTGTCGTTTTCAACAATGCCTGCAGCGTAAAGCCACCCTACACCAGTCAATGTCGCGATCATAAAGAAAGCCACAATTAACGCCGTTCTCAGATTTCTGACCCCGGCGACAACAATGGGCAATACCGTGAATATCAGTAAAGCTGGTGTCAATAAACCAAAGCGGGTCAACGCAAGAGACGTCAGTGCGAGCAACAACATGCAAATGCCTAATAGAAGCCATTGAGTTGGTATACGTTCTCTAAAATACAACGCGGCTAAAAGCAACAAACAGACACTAAGCTGCACGACGAGGATCGGTGATGCCTCGTACTGCACCAGCCTGAATAACAAAATACCTGCTGCAACAACAGCAACATACATCAGGCCGCGCAGGGAGGCATCGACATGTTGTTTTACGAAAGTGTCAGGGTTAATGCTTGGGGGCAAGTTACGCACAGCTCTACTCATTTGATACTGAATGTCGTTTAAACTACCTATTTGAGATACTAACGGATTGGTTGCAGATAATGTAGTGTGAAGAAATTGGTGGTCTGGCCAGATTTAGGAATTAGCCAAACAAAGGGCTTTCAATTCAGCATAGAGGGGCAGGGTACCTAAGCATTTCACAAGGGTTGACAGCGTTAATAGAAAAGCCAGATGGCGTGCAAAACTGGCGGGAGGGGGCTATTTATCCAAACTCCCGTTAGATCCGTGGGGCAGAGACTACCTTTATCGTAATCCCGGTTTGGTTGATCCGGTTGGGGTTTTCAGTGGCGGCAGAGATGGTGATCCGGGAGGGTGCAAGGAGAACATCGACATCTATAGCTTAGGTATGGGGGCGCAAAATTCGTCATTATTGCTTATGATCAACGGGAAACCCAACGCATGAGCAAGGTTAATTGTTATTTTTTCAACTCTCTGACGCTTCGGGCTTCAGGGAATCACAACGAAACACGCCGGGAAGCATCCCTGGCCGGGCCGGGTGTTGATCGAGCTTGCAGTTGGTGTGTAGCGATGGAGTATATTAAACACTAACCTTCAGTGCCTGCAGTGCTTTATCGATCTGTGCAATAGCATCTTGCTCAAGAGGCTGCAGCGGCAGCGCTAAATCGAGCTGGCCAATACCGGTCATACGAGAAATCTCAGAGACCACACGAATACCTCCCCAGGTATTGAAACACTCCCATAGCGGGGTACATCGGGTTTGCAGGGCACTTAGTCTTTCAGGGTCGTTACGCGCTGACCATATCTCAATTGCCAGTTCAGGTATCGTGCCTGCCACCACTGAGTACCAGGCGTCTGCACCGGCTGGTAGAACATTGGCGATGAGTGCATCACCTGAGTAACCCAATACAAAGCCATCCGGCAGATTATTACGCGTCTCGGCCAACACACCTGTGGACAATGCCTTGGCGGGGGCCGGATTTTTCACAGCATGAACTGTTGGCAGGTTTGCTAAATTTGCTACTAACTTGTCTGACATTGTGAAGTGGGTTGTCACAGGGTTGTTGTACAGGCATATGGGAAGAGAAGTGACGGCGGCAATTGTTTTGACCAGTTCCGTGAAATCCCTGTCAGTCAGTGGAAGGTAAGATACCGGTGCGAGTAAAAGTGCGCTTGCACCGGCTTTTTCAGGTTGGCGGTATGATCAATAACCCGGTCGGTTCGTAAATCTCCAATACCGGCCAGAATCGGTTTGTTTCCACGCACTTCGACCGCGGCTTCAATCGCACGGGCGCGCTGGGTGCGATTCAGGTACATATAACTACCGGTTGAGCCAAGTACCCCGATGGAATCAACATCGGTAGCGGCCAGCTTTGCGACCAGTTTCTGTAGCTTATCAACGTCCACCACACCGGAATTGCTAAACGGTGTGAGTGTAAATGCGCTAAGTCCGCTGAGGATGTTCATGTATCTGGAGTCCGGTTAACTATTGACTTATTCGCAGGCAATTTCTTGTCTGTTTTTTTTGCACGGGTTAAATCACAGTGGAAACAGCCACTGTGGAAGGCAACCTGTCATCCATATTACACCTTCAATGAATACGCGTAGTAGTCTTCCAGTACCTTCTCGTAACCGAGTGACTCATACAAGTGTTGACCGATCTGATTGTTGTGATCTGTGAGCAAGTCCAGTCGACCGGCGCCGGTTTCCTTTGCCCAGCTCGTCGCGCGGTCCATCAGCTTTCTGCCAACACCGGATTTGCGATAACGTTCGTCAACATACAAGTCATGCAGAATATAGATTTTTACCGCGTCAACGGAACAGAATGAAGGGTAAAGTTGTACAAAACCGCAGGCAGAATTTCCGTCCAGAGCCAGAAAAATATCGGCTTCTTGTCTTTCCAGTCTATCGCTTATAAAGCGCGTGGCCAGTGCAATGTCAGGTGCGCATTCGTAAAACTGACGATACAAATCGAACAGTGGAGCAATATCCGCCACGTTTTCGACAGTCGCTTTAATAATTTTCATGATACTCCCGTCTGCGATTCTTACGAGGCCGCGAGTCTTAGGCAGGCTGCCTTGCAGTTAACGCCCAGACTCCGGCAATGGTTAACAGACTACCTCCACCGATGTTAAATCTGCGTTGTGCTTTGGGTGAAGAAAGAATGCGTCGAGCACTGGTGGCAAATACGGCATAGAGTGCCGCGTTGATGGTGGCGATCAGTACAAAAGTTATTGAAAGAATCCATAACTGCGGGCCGGTGGAAACTGATGGATTGATAAACTGCGGCAGAAACGCCACAAAAAATACTATCCCTTTCGGGTTTAGTGCGGTGACCAGCCAGGTATTACCAAACAGCTTCCATTTCGAGTCCGGCATTTTAGTCGGATGGTCAGTTGCCATGGCTGTGGTTCTGCTCAGCAACAACCGGATGCCAAGGTAAATCAGATACAACCCGCCAGCCCACTTAATCACGTTAAACAACCATGCGGATGTTGAAAGTACAGCGCCCAGGCCAAGAATTGACAGAATCAGCGCTGTTGAATCTCCAAGGGCGACGGCAGCGACCAGCGGAATATTGGCTTTTTTACCATGGCTGATGGAGTAACTGACGACAGTAAGAATGGTTGGCCCGGGTATCAGTACCAGTACTACAGAAGCAACCGCAAATGCAGCCCAGATCTCTAAGGTCATGTTCTCAACATATTATCGTGGTTTGTCGGTGTGCTGAGTATAGCCCGACGCCTAAGTGCGTTGACAGGCTCTATGTGCTGCTGGTGTTTTTGTCACTGGCTAACAGTCTGCCGGAGATAAATTGCCCGGCTTTTCCGTGGTACAGAGGGGTAATTATCGCTGACTGAATCTGTACGCGATTACCTTGCCTGGCGGTACATGAGGTACGTACATAATCTGTTGATCACTAACAGCATTGAGTAGAGTGGATCCAAGTGGATTTGTTTGTGTCTTGCGTCCAGCCACTCAGGTATTCCGAAAGGACAACAAAGCTCAATGTAACCATCAATCTATAGCTTGATGGGGTGTCGGATTTGCGAAAATATAATGGGTGTCTATTTAGGGTTTTCCGGCTGACTTGACTGATAAGGTTTTCCAGCTGTCTTCCTTGTCGGCCGTGCGAGCGATCTCCTCATTGCGCACAATTGGCCTGGCGCTACGTCGGGAAAGTTGAGCGTTGTAAAGAGCGGTTCTGCGGGAGGCTGACGGGTGAAATTCCCTCGGTCGACATACCAAACTGCCGGTACAGCAATGTATAGGGTTAGAATTTCAGAAATTGAACTGAGTGTCCATGTGTAATTCTTTTGCATACTAATAAATTTCAGATATCCAACTAGTATTTCTGGTATGACTTGACAGGCCCTATGATGTGTATTCAGTGCATGTTTCTCAGTTTCCAGATACATGCTTTTATCAATTTCGTAGTTTCTTTTAGTGTCTTTTCCCTCTTTCCCTTCTTTCTATTTCGTGGTCTGCCTGGTTAGTCTTTCTACACAGGCCTTTGCTCAGCAATGTGTGGATATAGATGGCGATGGTTGGGGATGGGATGGAAGCAGTTCCTGTAGGGTGGGATTGATTGCTCTTCATGAATGTAGAGATGAAGATGGCGATGGCTGGGGATGGAACGGCGTACAAAGCTGCATCATTCATCCTAACTGTTTAAGCGCCGCAAGCGATTCGGATGGTGATGGCTGGGGATGGGAGAACAATGCAAGCTGTAAAGTTGTAGATTCTTGCGAGGCTCTAAAGAAACACACTCCAGCTGAATCGAGTGAGAATTACGATAGAGGGTTGACCGGATTGGTTGCCGGAGCAGATGGAAGTATTTATTTCACGTCATACGATGAAGAAGAGATATGGACGTATTCGTCTAAAGATATTAGCGGGCCTGGTCTGGTTTACAAGCACCCAACAAAATCTGTAAGAATTGGAATCCTGGGCGCTGACACCGATAATGTTTATTTCTCCGTTGAGGATTTCAGCGGATTGTCTGACAGACTGATGAGGTATGAGATTCCAACCGGGAATGTCTTCGATCTATCAAAAGAGCCAGGTTTTGAAGGACTCCGAATATTAGTGGACCTGGGTGTAGTGATTGGTGATAGCGTTTATTTTGTTGCTAGTAAAGATGATGAATTTCGATCACTTTGGGCTTACAGTCCTATTTCCGGAGCGAGGCAGTTATCCAGTGTCTCTAATATATTGGAAATTACAACAGATGGTAATAGAGCCTATTTCCGTTCTTTTGATATTGGTCCGTTTGAAAGCAATCTTTACTCGCATGATCCGATAAGTGGTGAAACAGTTCTTCTATATACAGATGAATATTTTGACGATCTTAAATCCAGTATGGCAGGACTTGTGAGTGCTTCTACAAGTAAAGGCTACATTCAGATCGATACAGATGGTGTGATAAGGAAATATGAGAAAATTGGAATATTGCACACCTCAGTTGGTGAATATATCTATTCAGTCAAGTTGACTGGTACTGGGGAGGTGCAACTACTTAGGCTTTCCAGCTCCGGAGAAAAGACAACTATAGGAATACATCGAGGTTCACTACTTCAGTGGTCAGAAATCGTTTCCGTTGATGGCGTAATATATATTTCTGTTAGGGTTGACGGTGGTTATCAGGTGGTAGCATTTAAGGAGGGTGAACCACCGCGAGCAATTTTAGCTCCTGACCAGGAGGGTACCTATCCAGAGCTCGTTACAGATGATGAAAATCTGTTCTTCGCGGTTAAGTCTGAGAGTGTTTGGAATTTGTGGTCCTACAATAGCAACTGCCCGGAATAGAGACTCTTGTGAGCATGTTGTCCCAGCCAGTGATGGGTGGTAGGAGTGAGAAGCCGCTAAATAGGGCATCCATTTTATATTGCGAGCCGGGCCTTGCCAATGGAATAACTATCGACTCATAGCAAACTCAAAACATGTTTGTCCAGATAAGGTGTTTTTACAGTAGTCATAATGATTGACGTCCACATACTAGTGTAGTGCAACCGTCAAACGCTGCGAATGAGAGTTTGTCATTTGGTTTTCAACAAGGCGAAGCTCGCAGGCAATGTTGGTTACCTTTTCAAGAGCTTCAACGCAGCGGAAGGCCAAATGACGAGCTCCCGAAGGGGCGGTTGATTAAAGTGCGTTTGATTGGTAATTGCTGGTGGCATCTTTGAGGCGCTCGTGTAGTTCAATGAAAATATGAACTTACAGACGCACTTTCATTAACCGACTCATTTGTAGCATTTGATGGTTGCACTACACTAGTTACCGGAGGGGGCGCTAGCCAGCCGTAAGCGGTTGCTTTGTGGTTTCCACTCGTAGTAGTGGTCGTACTCCATAGAGTGCGTTAATACAAACCCGTGTTTGAGGTAGAAGCGGTTGGCTTTACTTTGCCGCAGTGCACCAAGGCGAAGCGGCAATTCCGTTGAGAAAGCCTGTTGTTTGATGTCATCGAGAATGGTGGCACCCAGACCGCCATTCTGAAAACGCGGACTGATATAAAAATGTGCAAGCCACAGATGATCTGCTCTAGTCATCAGGCTATAAAAGCCGGCGGTCTGATTTTCTATACATATTTTAAAGGTGTTGCTTTTTACAAAGTCGTTTAAGAATCGATCTCTGGCACGCTGGGGATCAAACCGACCTATCGCTTCAAGGCTCGGCCGCATCGCAGAAACCCTGAGATCGGCCAATGCGGGTGCGTCTGAAGGCAGCGCTTCAAAGACCTGGTAATTCTGAACGTCGAGCATTAAGCGCGCCCCACATTGGTGGTGAACAGGTCTGAAATGCAATGCTATCAGACGCTGAAAGCTGAAAGTAGTTCCTCCGCCGGACTGGCATTCAGAATAGTTGTCGGAATAAATGGCGGATGTGCTCTGCACGATAACCTGACCATGTTAAAATAACGGGGTAACCAGTAATTACCACCGTATAGAATTCAGCAGGAACGCAAAGTCATGAGTCAATCAATCGGTTTTATCGGCCTTGGCCTAATGGGAGGCGCCATGGTTGAGTGCCTTCAGAAAAAAGGCTACGCAGTCACGGTCACGGCAAATCGATCCCGAACGCGTATAGATGAAGCAGTCGCGCGCGGTGCCACCGAGGTCGGAAATGCGCGTGAGGTTGCCGAGGCCAGTGACATCGTCATGCTGTGTATGGACACGTCGCAAAGCGTTGAGTCAAGAATGCGTGGAGACGAAGGCGTTATCGCCGGGCTGAAAAGCGGTGCAGTCGTTGTGGACTTCGGCACATCGTTACCGGCATCAACCCGCAAATTGGGTGAAGAAACCGCAGCTGCCGGCGGTGCCTACCTCGATGCACCGCTGGGCCGGACGCCGGCACATGCGGTCGATGGTTTACTCAATATTATGTGCTCCGGCGACGAGGCTGCATTTAAAAAAGTAGAGCCGGTACTGCAAGACCTTGGCGAAAACGTATTTCACCTTGGAGCGCTGGGTTCGGGGCACACCATCAAGCTGCTAAACAATTTTTGTGGAATGGGCATTGCCAATGTTGTCGCCGAGGCGTTTGCCATGGCAGACGTGCAGGGCGTAGATCGTAAAGCGTTGTATGATGTTATGTCCGCCGGCCCGTTGCATTGTGCGATGATGGATTTTGTCAAAGGTTATGCGGTTGATAACGATCCCTCCCAGTTGGCCTTTGCGATAAAGAATGCCAACAAAGATGTCGGTTACTATAAGCAGATGGCTGCCGACTCCGGTGTTGAAAGCATTATGTCCAGAAGCACACTGGAAGCGTTAACAGAAGCTAACGAGTCAGGGCAGGGTGAAGACATGGTCAGCCAGATGGTTGATTTTTACGCCAAAAAATTCAGTTAGCCCCCGACACAGAAGTTACCGGAAACACACAAATTACCGGAAACACGCAAATTATTAAGTCGCCTGAGTGATCGGTTTATCGATCACTCGGCCTCTTCCCATCCAAATACATCTTCAACGCCAACCCCAAATACCCGCGCTATGCGAAACGCGCTTTCAAGGCTCGGGGAATAGCGCCCCTGTTCGATCGCAATAACGGTTTGTCTGGTGACACCAATGGCGTCTGCCAGTGCGGCCTGACTCATCTGTCCGTTTTTTTCGCGTAGTTCCCTGACCCGGTTGCTTATTGGCGGGCTACGCTTTGCCATTACAGTGGTCGGTTCATGATGGCCATGCCGTACAAGAGTTTAATAAACTCGGATGCACACACCACAGCCAGAATGGCGTTGGCAATTTGCATAGGTGTCATCGGTGAAAAGGCAAACCAGAGAACAATCAGCAAACCCGCATAGAGCGCCAGCCCGCCAAGTCGCTCGGCTTTTAATACGATTATTGCCTCCCGATCATCTGGCATTATGGCGTTTTCTTTGTGGCGTGCGGTAACTGCGGCAGCAATCCCAGAAACTACCAGAAACCCGATCATTATCACGCCAAGCCGGATGAAAAAATCGAAGCGTGTTTCGGGAGCATTACCGAAAAAGCCCAGCACGGTGGCAAAGTGCCAGCCGAAAACTGCTAACAGCCCAACTGAAAGCAGTGCAATTGTGCGTAAATAAGGAGACATACGATCCGTCTTTATGTAAGAAATATTTTACATGCAGAAGGTAGTTAAATATTTTTTACATGTCAAATTATTTTTACATATCTATGGCACTATCTTTTTTTGTCGTCGCCGGAATTGTTGTCTCGTTTGCCGGAATCTGAATCCTGTTTTGAATTCTGATTATTGCGCGATTCGCGGTCACCGTCGTTGTTATCCCTGCGGGACTGCCGGTTATCGTCGTATGCCTTTTTAAGTCGCTCGCGTTCGCTGGATGATTTGCTTTTATATTCCTTGTAGAGCGTCCTCAATTTATTTTTTCGTGACTCATCCATTCCCTGAAAGCGGCCAAACTGTTCACGCAGGTGGTCACGGTCTTCAGGGGCCAGCTTTTGATAACGTGAAAACTGATCCTTCACACGTTTGCGACCGGTGTCGTCGAGAGATTTCCAGCGTGTCAGCCCGCTGATAATGTTATCTCTGCGGGACTCGGACATACCGTCCCAGGTATCCTGCAGTTGCACCAGTGCTGACTGTTGTTCTGCAGTCAGATCACTCCAAAGCGGCGCTGCCTGTGCCGGTTGCACAAACGTTATCAGTAGTGCAAAAACAATAATCAGAATGTGTTTCACGATGCATCCCCCGCGATATCTTCGCGTTCCTTTTGCTTTTCCTGTTCCTCCAGTAATGCGTTAATGTCCATACCCAGTTCCTCAACCTCAGCGGTTTGTCCAAGCCATTCCAGGAATTCGATATCAACGAGTTCATCTGAGGCGTGGTTTGTGTTCGCTAACATAAGCAGTACTACAGTTAGTCCTGCTGCGTTCATGCTTTTCAGGAGTTATTCTCCAGCCATTCAAGAAATTCGATAGACTGATAAAATTCTAGATCGTCACTGGAAACCAGTAACGGCAGATCTTCGATAATCCCGCTTTCTGCCACTGTGGGAACTTCCTGTATGGCCACATCGGAAGACGGGTTATACAGTTGACCTCCAACAGTGATAGCAATTGCCATCGCAGCACCACCACCGGCAATTGATTGCCAGTTTGACCATCTTGTCTGGCCGGCATTTTTGTAGGCTTGCGGTTGATCAAGTGCTCTGTGTCTGGCGGCAGCGAGCTTACTGGTGACATTGAAATCGAGTTTGTCGACTTCTGCATTCAGGTATTGATCCAGTGCGTTCTTTACCGCTTGTTCGTCAGCGGATAAGCCCGGGTTGTTTCCGGTAGTATTGCCCGAGTTAGTGTTCATGCTGCTCTGTGCTCTTCCAGCTGTGTTCGCATTACCTGTACCGCTCGTGACAGGTGTGTTTTAACAGACCCTTCTGAAATACCCATGGCAGTGGCCGTCTCCTTAACGCTTAGCCCTTCCCAAAGCCTGAGTATCAGTACTTGCTGTTGTTGATGACTGAGCGTGTCCAGTGCGGATTTTACCGCAGATTGTAAGTCCAGTGAGTTTGCCAGTGTTTCCGGACAAAACTCGTCTGATTCAAGCTGATCGACGGCCTCCGGTGCGGATTCATCGTCGTCGCGCCTGTTGCCAAACCACTGAGTCAGCCTGCCCAGGCCGCGCTTGCGATGCCGGTCAGTGATCTGGTTATTCAAAATTCGGAAAAACAGCGGTGGCCAGTCTTCAGCGGGTTTACCGGCGTAGTGCTTAACCATCTTGAACATGCTGTCCTGCACAATGTCGAGGGCCGCCTGTTCGTCTTTCACCGCACTTACCGCAATCAGGTAGGCGCGCTTTTCGACTGATGCAAGAAAGCCGTCCATACTGCGATGTTTGGTTTTTTCCGGGTCGTTTGCGCTGGCGAATAAACCATCCAAAATTTCAGGGTGCTCTTGCAGAGTATTCAGCATGGTGAGTTTAGTCGATGGCGAGCCGAATTATCCGGCATCGCCATCCTGGTTCGATTAACGTGAGACAAGGTTTAATTCTGTCTGGCTCCTAGCGATTACCGCGCTTGTTTCGCTTGCCGCCTTTGCGTTTACCGCGTGCATCGGCTACCGCGTCAAGGTTGGCCTGTTCTGCTTCAGAAAGGTCGCCACTTTGGTCGAGATCAAAGTTTGCGGCAAAGTCTGCCTGGCGTGCGGCACGTGCTGCCTGTCGCTCTTCTTCAGACAGTTCGCCATCTCTGTCAGTGTCAAACTCGGCTACGCGTTCGGCGCGTCGGGCTTCTTTTGCCGCCTGGCGTTCTTCGTCTGAGAGTTCACCATTGCCGTCAGCATCAAACTGCGCCAGTCTTTCTGCCCTGGCAGCTTCTCGTGCAGCCTGAACTTCCTCGGTAGAAATAACACCGTCGTTGTCGAGATCGGTAATTTCCTGTGCAATCAGTGAAGTGGAAGCAACCGTTAGCAGCAGAGCGATAGATGTGATTTGTGATTTCATTGTGTCGTACCTGTGAATAGTTAAAGTTAAAGTGTATGGAGAGTTAACGCCATATCAGGTACAACGCAGTGGTTTAAATTCGGTTGACGAGGGGAATGGTTAAAAACGGGTGCAATTGTGTAAATACTGTGGAGGCTGCTTTTTAAGCATCAGCGTAAAGCAGCGGGTGCTGTTTCTAAAAAGGGATCCGGGTGTTATTGACAGAGCGGGGTGCTCTGTAGTCGGTGTAATGCGCGCGGGGTGTTGGTGGTTTTTTGCGAAGTGTTTCGTTGTTGGGTGTGGTTTTAAACGAGTACCAGCGATGGCAGGGCACCCTCCCCGGCGCTTAGACGCAGACCCTCCCACAAGATAAGTGGGAGGGTGTGTCGTGCGTTTTACGACAGCTTCGAGTGGCGGGTAATATCGTGCGTTTTAAGACACCGCCCGAGCGGGCGGGTGTGGTGATCCGCGATTAGTGGCTGGGAGTTGCCAGACTATCGGTAAAGCATAATCGGCACTTTGCACGAGCCAATCATTTGCGTAGTGGTTGAGCCGATAATCAGGTTGCGAATACGTGAATGTCCGTACGCACCCATGACCAGTAAATCGAAACCTTCAGATTCCACAACACTGGCGATAACGCTTTCCGGCTGACCGGCAACTACTTTTGAATCTGCGGTATAGCCGGCTTCGCGTAGCGTGGCGACGGCACCGGACAGTTGTTTATGGCTGCGGGAGTTTTCACTCCCTACTTGTATCAGTGTACATTCCAGCCCCTGAAATATTGCACTGCCTGCGATGTGTTCAACCGCCTTCATCGAACTTTTGCCGCCGTCAAAAGCGATTAACATTTTATTGATAGGCGCAAATGCTCGTGATGCGACCAGCACAGGTTTTTTGGTCGAGCGCACGACGCGTTCAAGGTTTGAGCCGAGGTGTTCCATGTTTAAGTGGGATGCTTCACCTCGCTTGCCAATAACAATGAGATCGGCGTCAGATTCGAGTTCCTCCATGGTTTCAGTCAACTGGCCGTGGCGCAACATGGTAGAGACATCGGTGGCGCCCATTTCCGCAGCGCGGTCTTTGGCATCATCAAGGATAGCGCGGCCGCGTTTGTTTACCAGGCGTGCCTTCTGGCCATCGAGTTCGGCAAGTTCTTCAAGCAGGGCGGTACGCGCACCAAGGCCGATACTTCCGCTTAAATCGGTATTATCTCCGCTACTGTCGCGACGACCAAGCACATGCAGCAACAACAGTGATGCCCGTCCGCGGGATGCGATCCACCCGGCATGGTCACAAACACTTTGTGCATAGCCGGAACCATCAATCAGAGCGACAATCTTGTTCATGAGTATGCTACGGCAGGTTGGCGTTGCAACGCCGTTAATGGCGAAAGCACGGAGTGTCCGTGAAATTGTGAAGTCTGTTGATCAATGTGCATTGAAATACCTGTGCTTGGGCTGAAACACAACCGGCTATGCAAGACAATAACAAATGAAAGCGCCACGGTCTGCCGACTCGGGCGTACAATAACACTGCTACAGTACACTAATGCCCCATCAACCGCTCAAGTGCGCCGGGTTTGTCGTAGACACTCAGTTTTTCTACCAGAGTTTCACTGGCTTCGTTAAGCCCGATAATCTCTACCTCAGCGCCCTCACGGCGGAACTTTAACACCACCATGTCAAGCGCGGTAACGCTCGAAATATCCCAGATGTGCGCGTTCGACACATCGATGACGACTTTTTCCAGAGACTCTTTAAAGTCAAACGAGGAGTTAAACCCTTCTACCGAAGCAAAGAATAACTGTCCTTCAACCAGATAGGTGCGCTCTGTGCCGTCTTCACTGACTCGGGACGACACCTGAAACAATCGTGAAATTTTCCATGCGAAAAATACCGCCGAAAACAACACACCCACCAGCACGCCAATAGCAAGGTTGTGGGTAGCGACCACCACGATAACAGTCGCCAGCATCACAATTGACGAGCTGCGCGGGTGTTCGCGAAGGTTTCTGATAGACGACCAGCTAAAGGTACCAATAGAGACCATGATCATAATAGCCACCAGAGCTGCCATTGGAATCTGCTTAACCCAGTCACCCAGAAAGACAATCATCACCAGCAGAAAGATGCCGGCGCAAAAAGTCGACAGTCGTCCGCGGCCGCCTGACTTCACGTTAATAATAGACTGACCAATCATTGCACAGCCTGCCATGCCACCGATAAATCCTGTGGCGGTATTGGCGATACCCTGGCCGATACACTCGCGGTTCTTGTCACTGCGGGTGTCAGTGAGTTCATCAACGATGGATGCTGTCATCAGCGATTCGAGCAGCCCCACCGCCGCTACTGCAACGGAGTACGGCAGAATGATCTTTAACGTTTCGAACGTCAGTGGAATATCCGGCAGCAGAAACACTGGCAGTGTCGATGGCAGTTCACCCATATCGCCAACGGTGCGCAGGTCGAGCCCCATCGCAATGGTAATTACTGTCAGCACAATAATACACACCAGCGGTGACGGTACTGCACTGGTGACTCTGGGTAACAGATAGATAATGGCAAGCCCGGCGGCGATCATCAGGTAAGTCAGTGGCGGTACACCAATCAGCTCCGGCAACTGCGCCATAAAAATCAGTATAGCCAGCGCATTGACAAACCCGGTCATCACCGAGCGCGAAACAAATCGCATGACAAAGCCGAGTTTTAGTAACCCTGCTGCAATTTGCAGGAGTCCGGCAACCACGGTTGCCGCCAGCAGGTATTGCAACCCGTGTTCTTTGACCAGCGTGACCATCAAAACCGCTGTGGCGGCAGTGGCAGCTGAGATCATACCGGGGCGTCCGCCGGTGATTGCAACAATAACGGCAATGGAGAAAGACGCGTACAACCCGATTTTAGGATCGACGCCGGCAATAATGGAAAACGCGATGGCTTCCGGAATCAGTGCCAGTGCTACCACCAGCCCTGCCAGTATGTCTGCACGGATGTTACCGAACCACTCAACTTGCAGTTCTGCCAGAAAATCGGATCTCATTGTGAACCTCTTTCTGTTGCCAGTGCAGCGACGGTTGCAAAATCACAATCAGAGCGCCACAACGCGTATGCGGTTGCCGGTGAAGTATTCAAAATAGTTGTCTTATCGGTAAACTTGGAGGTTAAACGCGTGCCAGCTTATTGATACTGAAGTTGATGGCAACACAATCGCACGTGATGAAAAACAGGGTGCGGCCGGGTTTGTCGCCAGGCAGGGAGATCAATAAACGCAGGCTTCGCAAGGCGAAAAGAAGCTCGCCAGTCAGCAGGCTATAGTAGCACGTAGTTCGCCATAAATTGAGTCAGCGCAGTGTTAACAACCGTCGGTTCTATGACGGTGCTATGTCCGTCTGCGGTAATGTAGTCTGAGTAATAGTGTGGTTGGCGTTTTGAATAAAAAGCACAGCACTTATTCAAGCCGGGAATCCGGCTAATGGCGAGGTATGGTTTGCTGTAGCAAAAGTTACGGGCTTAATCGTGTGGCTGTGTGTGAAGGCGGGGGTGTGCTGCCCGGTATCGAGGTTGTTGTTAAAGTCGTTGGATTGTTTTTGAGGTAGCTTGAAACCAGTACTAGTCGCCGCGGAGACCCTCCCCGGCGCTTAGACGCTGACCCCTCCTAAAAAGTGGGCACAAGTGGGCACAGGTGGGAGGGTAATACTGTGCCTTTTGTATTGCCTCTGAGAGAGAGGCTTTTGTCGTTTATTTCCCGGTTTTAACGTAGCCGATAAATTCGACAACATCGGCGCTGCCGCAGGCATATTCTTCACTGCTGTAAACCGCACTGCCATTGCTGCAGGTAAACAGTGCGACGCGATCATCGGCATCGTACTCGTGTACATAGCCAACCGGTCCATACGAAAGCTCACCGCCGCAGTACATATCGGTGCTGATGTATGAGCTGCTTCCTGCGCGACATTCGTAGGCCATATACGTGTTGGCCGTGTGGTCGCGCAACAGGTACCACTCATCAACAGTGCTAAACGAGTCGCCGACGACACGCGAAGAGGCGCGGTAGTCACCATTGCTGTTAGCAGAGCTCGAAAGCTTTGTGTACGGCAGGTTTTCAAAACCACAATCCAGCGCCGGCTGATCACCGTGACCTGTCATGTTCTTCCAGGTATCCCATACCGGCTTTGCCGTACCGTCTTCCCGATGCAGGCCGAAAGCCGCGCCACGAATTGCTTCGTAGTTGTTGTCCTGCATGCGGTGGTAGATATAGTTTTCAATACCCGGTGTACCAAGCACGTTGCGAAACGAGTTACATACGGCAACGTTCTGGCTGTACTCATCTGACTGACCGTTTGAGCTCACGCCGTTTTCAGTCAAATGAACTTCCCACGATTCCGGTTGCAGCGGGAATTCCTGACGCAGCCATCCGGACATCACACCAATATTACCAAAGGTAACGCGCGGCAGATCATCGTATGAATTTTCAGCACTCGACAGGTAATGATTGTACGGGTGATAGGCGATGCGCCACTTGCGACCTTCAGCGCGCTGATGAACACCCCTAAGAAAAGTCTTCACCGAGATGATTGGGCGGCTGCCGTTCGGGTTGTCAAAGTTGGTGTCGAACTGATGTGCAAAAGGAATCAGTACCCGTGCGGCAGGTTGAATAGCCATGACGCGATCATAGGCGGCGTTAAAGTTTGCTGCGTAATCGGCAATCCACTTTTCCTGATCACATGGGATACCTTCGCCACAGCCAACCTTGTACCACTGGTTCATGTTGACTTCGTTGTGAATAATAAAGTCTGCAATACGACCGTAGCCATTTAAACCGTTATATCGTTCGGCAATCATGGCAACAAATCGTGCATAGTCATTAGCGTTTTTAGCAGAGCAGAATTTGCCGGTATCCAGAGTCGCCGCCGGGCAGTTTTCATTATCACGAGCCCAGGAAGGTACGCCATACAGCACGGCGGTTACTGTCTTGCCCTGTTCTGACCAGTAGCGAATCTGGTGGTCGAATGCTACTTCTACAGAGAAGCACTGTCCTTCGAAATTAATTTGCGAAGCGCTGCAATCGGTCTGCAGCGTTGGCTGCCAGTTCTCCCAAACCAGATTAGCAATGACTCCCGCGGTTCCGGCGTCTACCAGTTGCTGGCGGTTGGGCCAGAAATCAGTACTGAGTGACTTAATATCAAAACCGGTTCGCTGCGGGTAGGGCAGAGAGTTGCCCGTGTTGACCGGTTGTGGCAGGAGTTCTACTTTGCGTTCGGCGGAAACCACATAACTGCCGTCGGCAGTCAGTACCGGGTCGCTTTGTACCTGTACGACAGTGGCCGGGTTTACATAAGATGAGTCAACTTCAAGGCCTTCACTGCTGCAACCTGAGGCAACGACACCAAGCGAAATGAGCGAGAGACTGAACCAACGTGTAAGCATTGCGGCACCATCAATAAATCGGAGCCGGAATGTCTCATATTTGAAACACTCGTAAAGAGAACTGAGCGATGTTTTTTGCAGATCATTCAATACAACGAACGATAACTGTGACAGAGCTCATAAAGGTGCTGTGACGCGCATCACACTGATTCGCCCCGCTCCAGCGGTATCGTAAAACGTACGCAGTCGCCCTCCCGCTTGTGAGAGTGTCTAAAAAGACCAACCACATCCTCTCGCTCGCGGGAGGGTTAGCGCCTGAGCGACGGGGAGGGTGCTCCGCCCTGGCTTGCACTAGTTTCACACCACACCCAAAAGACAGCCGGTTCCCCCAAAAACTCCCGGCCTATTTGTTAGTGCTTATCGTCGTGTTTCCTGCCGTGCTTCATCCCGTGTGATTTCCCCCCGCCGTGCTCAGCCACATATTCACCACGATTAATCACCTTGTACTCAACAGATACTTCACCGGCATTTGAAAAGGTCAGCGAGCCGGGTTTCATTTCGCCTTCCGCCAGTGGCTGCGTCAGCTGCATAAACATGATGTGCAAACCACCGGGTTGCAGTTTCACGGATTTACCGGCAGGAATTTTAAGGCCCTGTTCGAGCTGACGCATTTGCATTACCTCTTCAACCATTTTCATTTCATGAATCTCGGTCACTTCAGCAAAGCTGGCTGTGCCGCCGGTCAGCGTGTCATCAGTGGTGCCGGTATTGGTGATCGTCACGTAGCCACCAGCTGCCAATGCGCCCGGTGGAGATGGGAATGCAAAGGCATTTTCGATGACCAGATCACCTGCCTGAATTTTATGGTCCTCAGCGTTGGTGTGAAAGGTAAGGCCGATGGACAGCAGAATGGCTGCTGCCACGGTGACGGTAGCGCGGGAGTGAAACAATTGTTTGAACATGAAGTTAATCTCGGTATTTCTCTGACAATAGGAGTGCGTGCACAAAAATTAACAGCGGTGCAGAAACACAAAAAGTAAAACGGCTTGTGTGTCAGTGAATAGCCGGTGGTGCCCGGGTCGGATGGCAGGCTTTGTTGTGGTGGCAAAGATGAGTGGTTGTGGGTGCAATCAGCGACTGTGTATTACCCAGTCGGTGCAGTGGCAATGACGTGCCTTTAGTGGCAAGCGTTTCCGGTGAATCGCAATTGCAATACAGGCAATGGCTCATTGGGGTGCTGTCGCCGGTGTCTCCCGGGATCAGCAGCAGCATCGGTTTTCCGGCGCAGCTTACTGTCCATATCCCATTGGCTGTCCATATCCCATTGGCGTGCGCGCTGCTCATACCAATAGTGATACTCAGTGAATGAGTCACCAGTGAGACAGCGATTAACCAGTAGATAGCGCGTTGCAGCATACGGGCTGACAGATCTTTTAGACTAACAATCGGGGTTGAGCATGGTAACCGCAATCACAGTGATGTGCGACTGACGGTACAGCAAAATACATCTCACCTGCAGCATTGGTTCACTACAGCTGGCAAATCATAAAGTGTTTCTTCACAAATGATTTCACCGTCCATACTGTCTTTAAGCCAGAGTCGAGCACAAAGCCATCACCGGCGCTTACAGTAAACACTGTGCCGTCTTCTGTCTTGATTGAAGCTTCACCTTCAAGAATATGGCAGAACTCCACAATGCCGCTGTAATCAGCGGTAAAAACGCCGGCAGTGCTCTCCCGG
>CALHCI010000237.1 GCA_937931165.1 uncultured Granulosicoccaceae bacterium | reverse complement strand
AAACAAACTCAGTCAGGCTGAAGCGAAGAGTGCAGAAATGCAAAACGCACATCAATCAGCCCGGGATAAGCTTGCTTCTGATATCGCTGCATTACAGGCTCGAGTCAAAGAGATTGAGCCTTTGCAGAAAAAGCTGGTATCCCGTGAGGCTGAGATCACCAGGCTCAGTGAAAGTCAGAAGGCGGTGAAGGAGCAAGCTGCAACTGATATGGCCAACCTGCGTGCCAGAGTCAGGGACAACGAATTGCTGAAAAAGCAGCTTGAAAAGAAGGAAGAGCAGCATCAGAAATTGCAGCAGGATCATGCTGCAGTAGTGAATCAGTCAAAATCTGAAATTGCCGGACTTCGTACCAGCCTCAAGACTGTCGAAAAAGAAGCCACTGATAACAAACGACTTTCCGATCGTCAATTTGAGGCGTTACAAAAGTCGTCTGAAAAAGCACAGGCAGATGCCGAGCGCAAGTTGGCGGAAGCAAAGGCCAGACTGGATGCACTGACACCGCTGCAAAAACTGGTTAAGTCGCAGGAGACTGAAGTCTCGCGCCTTGCGGCAAAACTGAAAGCCTCTGATGACAGATATAGTAAGGATGTCGCAGCATTAAGAGACAAGCTTACGGCAGCGGAGAAGTTGCGTGCCGAAGTCAGCAGCAGGAACAAGCAGATTGATCGCTATGATCGACAGCTTGCTGCACTGACAAAAGACAATGATAACAACAAGGCTCAGGTAGTAGCGCTTAAACGCGATGTCAGCAGCAAGCAGTCAGAACTCAAGTCTGTGTCTGGCAAGGCTGCCAAACTTCCTACAGTTGAGAAACAGCTGGCTGAAGCACTAAAGACCAATGCCACCAGTGATAAGGAGCTCAGCAGTTTACGTCGTAAACTCACTACGCTTGAGGAAAGTATTGTCCGCAGCCATCAGGACAACGAGCGTAAGCAAAAAGTGCTGAAGGATGACCTGACCAATGCTCAGCGTGATGCTCGTAAATTCAAACCGCTGGAAAGCAAAGTCAGTGGTTATGAAAAGACGATTGCTGAACTCAAGGCAAAACTTGCCGAACAGGCCGCTGCTGCCAGGCAACTTAGCACTCTGGAAAAGCAACTCCAGCGTACTGTGCAAAAGCACGACGGTGATATCAGTCGTAAAGACTCAAGTATTGCTCGCCTGCAGGCAGAGATAGCGAAGCTCAAGGCGAGGCCAAAGCCGAAACCTGCACCCAAGCCGAAAGCACCGGTGAAGAAAAAAGCGCCGGTCAAGAAAGAGCGTCTCACAGCAGATGGCAAGAAAACCATCCGTAAAGATGGCCAGGACGATCTGAAGCTGATATTCGGCATAGGCCCGAAAATCGAGAAAATGCTCAATAGTAAAGGCGTCAAGCGGTTTGAAGATATTGCATCCTGGAAGCAGGCTGATATCGAGCGCTATGCCGATATGCTGGACGGCTTTTCCGACCGGATCGAGCGCGACGAATGGGTACTGAGTGCCAAGCAGATCATTGGCGGCACTTACAACTGGGAAGAGCGCCGCAAGGCACGTGAAAGCAAAAGTGTGCCCAAGGCTCCTGCCAATACCCGCGTTACCGCAGACGGCAAAAAAACTACCCGCAAGGACGGGATGGATGATCTGAAACTCATTTTTGGAATCGGACCAAAAATCGAGAAAATGCTGAACGAAAACAACGTGCGTCAGTTCGAAGATATTGCCGCGTGGAGTGATAAGGATGTTGAGCGCTTTTCAGAGATGCTTGAGGGATTTTCGGATCGTATTGAGCGCGACGACTGGATAGGCAGTGCCAAACAGATCATTGACGGCACGTACAACTGGACCGAGCGCAAAAACGCCCGGGATTCGGAGAAAGCCAATAAAAATTCGGAGAAAGCCAATAAAAATTCGGAGAAAGCCAATAAAAAGAAGTAAGTACCATTGACCAGAAGCAGTTAGGAAAAAAGAAGTAAGCGAGGCCTGCACCTGGCCTCACCATACAACCGCACCGGATCTCCGGTGCGGTTTTTTAGTTTAAGCAGCCTTTCCAGGCGTTGAACTATTCCGGTGACGATGCAATCAAACGCCAATATTGCTCGTTTCTGAAACCATGACAGACACAACTCCATTCGCAGCAGATGGCGGTTTAAGGCCGGGGCAAACCGATGTTTAAGGCTAAGAAAACCGCTGACATCGAACTGCTCAACTCCGGCTACCGCTACGCGCTGTCGCTGTCCGGCAATCAGCAGGATGCCGAGGATCTCGTGCACGATGCATGGATCCGCCTCGACAAACGCTACGGTGAATGCACTGAAAAAGCGCTACTGTTCCGCACTATCCGCAATCTGTACATTGATCAGTATCGTCGTCGCCAGATCATTCACTTTGTTGATGAGTCAGAGCAATTCCTTCCCGCCAACCTGACCGATGCCAGTCTTCATTCAGAGTTGGAAAAAAACTATATTGCCGCAGAAGAGATGCAACTTGCGCTGGACCGCCTGAGGGACGTCGAGCGCGAGAACATGTACCTGTCGATCGTCGAAGGGTACACCGCAGATGAAATAGCCAGAATGACCGGCACCTCTCGCGGTACCGTGCTGAGTCTGTTGCATCGGTCAAAGGCCAAGTTACGTAAGCTGCTGCGTACCGATGACGAAGACGACGGTGCTTCCAGTGCCGGCAACGCTCCCGGTACTTCGGTGGAATCTACAAAAACACCGACGCCATCTGACGACAGCAATAACGTCGTCGAACTGAACCCCGGGAGGGCACGATGATGGATCCTGTCGATCAACGATTGTCTGATCACTATCAAGGCAAAACGCTTAACAGCGCCCGGCTTGAAAGTATATTGGCTGAGTCTCAGCGCAACAGACAACGGAGGAAACTGCCGGTGTACGCCGCGGTTGCTGCCATGTTAATGGTAGTCTTCGGGGCATTGCACCAGTACGCACTCAGTCATCAGCAGGTGTCGATTGCGTTGCGCGAAGCGGCCATGAATCACCTTAATAAGTTGCAACTCGATGCACAGGCCAGGACGCTGGCAGAGTTACAACTTGGGCTGGGAGAGCTGCCTTTCAAACTCGAGCTTCCTGACGGTGTTTTGTACGAGAAGCTGGCGTTGATTGGTGGCCGTTACTGCACGATCAGCGGCAACCTCGCTGCCCATCTCAAGTTTGCAGATCCGGATTCCGGTGAGCAGTTCAGCCTTTTTATGACACCCACCGGAGACGGTACACAGAAGCTTTTCAGTGATCCCGAGGAAGTTGATGGTGTTGAGGTAAAACTCTGGCAGGAAAAAGATGTTGTTTATGCAATGGCGAAGTCACTGGAGATCAATCCGTGAAACATTTATTAAAAGCGTGCAGCCTGATTGCTGTACTGGTTTTTACGCTACCTGCTACTGCCGCAGAAGACACGGCCAGTGAAGATCTGCAACGACAGATGCGTGAAGCTTTCAAAGCCAAAGGAGATTCTTACAGTCCGCGCACCGAGCACTTTGACGACAACGGTGATCCCAGTTATTTCAACCGGCTGATCTTTGAAGATTCACCGTACCTGCTGCAACACGCACACAACCCGGTGAACTGGTATCCGTGGGGTGAAGAAGCATTCGCTCTTGCGAAAGAACAAAACAAACCGGTCTTTCTGTCCATCGGCTATGCCACTTGTCACTGGTGCCATGTGATGGAGCGCGAGAGTTTTGAAAACGAGGAAATCGCAGAACAAATAAACCGCGACTATGTGGCGGTAAAAGTGGATCGGGAACAACTGCCAGACGTCGATGCCACCTACATGACGGCGGTACAAATATTAACCGGCGGTGGCGGCTGGCCGATGAGCACGTTTCTGCAGGCAGACGGCAAGCCCTTTCATGGTGGTACTTATTACCCGCCCACAGTATTCAGTGATTTGCTGGGCCAGGTAGCAGACGTATGGCAGAACGATCAGCAACGCGTATCAGGATTTGCCGAGCAGTTGTCCGAGGCTGTTTCCATTGGCAATGCACTGAGTGGAACCGCTCGGCAAGTCGGTGACCGGGAGATCGCCAGAGCCCGTGCCGAGTTGCTTGGCTCCTTCGATGATCTGCAGGGCGGGTTCGGGCCGGCACCAAAGTTTCCGCGTGAGTCGGCACTGGCATTTTTGTTAGAACTGGCACAACGTGACGGTGATGAACAAGCACTCGAGGCTGCAAACTTTACGTTGCAGCGCATTGCAGCAGGCGGAATTCACGATCATGTTGCCGGCGGTTTTCATCGTTATGCAGTTGATCCTGACTGGCTAATTCCGCACTTCGAAAAAATGCTCTATAACCAGGCGTGGCTCGCCAGAACCTATATGCAGGCATACACATTAACCGGTGATACCGAGCATGCAAGAACCGCAAAAAGGGTACTGGACTATGTGCTGCGCGAAATGACCGGCGATAAAGGCGGTTTCTATTCAGCCACCGATGCAGACTCTGAAGGCGGCGAAGGGATGTTTTTTATCTGGACAAAAGAACAGCTGGTTAGTGTGCTGGGTGAAGAGGATGCAGCCCTTGCGATTGATGTTTGGGGAGTAACCGAAGAAGGTAACTTTGAAGAGCGCAACATATTGCACCTTCGAGGATCAATTGCCGAAGTTGCTGCAAATTTTAATCTGACGCCGGCGGTGCTTTCGCAAAAGCTTGATGAATTTACCGCCAGGCTGCTGCCGGTGCGCAATACCCGTGAGCCACCGTTGACCGATCGCAAAGTGATCACTGAATGGAACGCGATGATGGCAACGACGTTTGTCATGGCGTACGAAGTTTACCAGCAACAAGAGTATCTCGACGCGGCCATCGAAGCGGTTGAGTTTGTCTGGCAGAACAACCGTAAAGATCAGGCGCATCTGTTTCGTGCGCACTTTAACGGTCAGTCTTCAATCGCAGGCAGTCAGGCTGACTATGCCTACCTTGCGCAGGCAATGCTCGCCCTGTTTGACGTCACTGGTGATGATGCCTGGATGACCAGAACCGTGGAGGTCATAGACGTGATGAATGCGGAGTTCTGGGATACAGAGCAGGGCGGTTACTTCATGGGCAGTGTTAAAGCCGGTGGTGCGGCGTTGCCGTCACGACCCAAAGATCTGTTCGACAACGCCGTGGCAACGGGTAACTCAATCGCATTACAGGTGTTATCGCGAATGTGGCACCGCACGGGAGAAAATCAATATCGGGAACGTGCGGAAAAACTGCTTAACGCGTTTGCTACAAACCTCGAGCAAGGTGCATCGGCATACGCTTACCTGCTGGTGGGTGCGCTTGAGATGCTAAACGGTGAAAGCGGCGCACGAATGTACGGTGGCCGTGGAACCGTTAAGGTTGAAGCGCGTGCGTCTGTTGATGGCGTTGCTGTCAATATCAGCACGGCACCGGGTTGGCACATCAATGCGTCTGAACCATTGCAGGACTACCTGATCAAAACTCAGCTTTCCGCAGCAGAAGGGGAACCGTTATCGAACGTCGCCTATCCGTCTGCTGTGCGGCGGGTGCTTGGTTTT
Organism: uncultured Granulosicoccaceae bacterium; assembly: GCA_937931165.1. GTDB lineage: Bacteria > Pseudomonadota > Gammaproteobacteria > Granulosicoccales > Granulosicoccaceae. Next base: position 32,287 of record CALHCI010000237.1, on the reverse strand, counting down.
CAATCTGAAGAACTGGCCTTGTACGAAGGGGAGTTCTCAATTACAGCTCAACTGCCGGAGAGTGACATTCCCGTGCGGTCAATAGAGCTCCAGCTTCAGGCCTGCAGTGATGAAATCTGTCTTGCTCCTGAAACGTTAGTTTTAAAAGTACCAGCACTCAGCTCGCTTTGAGTGCGTTGTCACCATTCCACCCTCGCTAACTCACTATAGATAACTGGAGAAACACAACATGCGCAGGCTTTTTATTACTGCACTTCTGCTTTTCGGCTTTGGCTTTGGCTCAATAGCCAGTGCTCAGCACAACGGCTATCAAACGATCAGTCCTCCTGTAGAAACGCAGGATCCGTCGAAGGTCGAAGTACTTGAATTTTTCTGGTTTGGCTGCCCGCATTGCTTTGCGTTTGAGCCAACAATCAACGCCTGGGCTGAGACCAAGCCGGACCACGTTAACTTCGTACGCGAGGCACCTCCACTAAACCCGCGCTGGCTGCCGCACTCGCAAGCCTACTATGCATCGAAGGTACTGAAAGTAGAAAAAGAATTCTTCGAGCCGTTTTTCAACGAAATTCACTTGCGTAAGAAGCAACTCAATGATCAGAAAAGTATATCCAGATTTGCCAGTAAGCTACTTGGTATAGAAGCAGAATTGTTTGAGAAAACCATGAATTCCTTTGAAGTTGATATGCACATTCGTCGTTCCATGAAGCTTGCGCAAGGTGCTGGTATTCGCAGCGTGCCTTCAATGCTGGTGAACGGTAAGTACATGACCAGCGGTTCAGTCGCAGGTAGTAACGCCGCGGTGATTGATGTTATTAACGAACTGGTGGTGCAGGAAAACGCCAGCTAACCCCCCGAAAGCTGCTGTACCACGAACATACTGTTCGTGGTACAGCAGTTCTTGTTGGCGTGTAGACCAGGTTTTATTTTAATCGAACGAATAGTCACGTTCGACAAGTGCTATGCGGGTGGTATACGCAGCGTACCACTGCTTTTTTCCACTTTGCTGTGCTCGCAGATGTTCTGCGTTTTGTTTCCAGTTTTTTATCGACTCAAGATCCTGCCAGTAAGACACGGTAATACCGATGTCATTGCGTGCCGATTCAATGCCCAGATATCCTGGCTGCTGTTGAGCCAGCTCCACCATTCTATCTGCCATTGCTTCATAGCCCTCCATATTACCAGTAGTTTTGTTGGTGAAGATCACAGCGAAGTAAGGTGGGTTGGGTGTGTTGGCTATTTCACTCATGCAATAGTCCTGTCAGTCATTGTCTATGCTGCTTAGTGTCTCTTTAGCTTGGAAATTCTTTTATTGGTGGTGCAGTATCCTGCCGATAAAATTTAGCAGTAGCTGTGCAGCAAGCGTTGAGGTGCTGCCAGCATGGTCGTAGTCCGGGGCAACCTCAACCAGGTCAATGCCAACTACCGTCCCTCTGCGTGCGAGCCCGTCCAGCAGTTCCAGCCCCTCGTAGTAGGTGAACCCGCCGTGGCTTGGCGTCCCGGTACCCGGGGCGATAGACGGGTCGAACCCGTCAATATCGATAGTGACGTAATATCGCACCCCTTGTGGAATTCTATCGAGCACCCCGTCCACGCCCAGCTTGCGAAACTGCCGTACCGACAGAATATCCGATCCCATGGCGCGCGCGGCTTCGTAACCGTCCTTGGCGGTAGATGACACATTGCGAATACCGATCTGGCTGAGTCCGCTGACGTAGTCTTTTTCAGCCGCTCTGCGCATGGGGTTGCCGTGTCCAAAACGTACACCGTGCCTTTCATCAACAAAGTCCAGGTGTGCATCCAGTTGTACGACATGAATGGGTGGCTGATCGTCAAAGGCGTTGATACATGGAATGTTAACTGAGTGGTCGCCACCAAGAACCACTGGTATGGCTCCGGCTGCCAGTATTTTGCGAACACCGAATTCGATATTTTTATGACTGTTGATAGTATCGGTGTGGATGATGTCGGCATCACCTATGTCTACGATACGCGTATGCTCTGCCTCCAGATAGGTAATATCGTCTTCGTGATCATAGGCACCGGAGTGTCCGAATGAAAAAAGCGTAGAGGCCTCACGGACTGAACGCGGGCCGAATCGCGCCCCTGACCGGAACTGACAACCGAAGTCGTAAGGTGCGCCAAGAACGGCGACCTGAGCATCAATGGCATCCCAGTCAGACACATAAGGATATTTACCGAAGGTGCTAATGCCAACAAACGGCAGATTCAGCCGGCCCGATTCGTAGCCATGAGTCATCAATTTTTCCTGTCAGAGCAAAGTAAACCGAAGCGTGCAGTATTGGCAGACATTTGTCGATTGCTGCAGGCGTCGGATACTGAGATCGCGTGATTACTACAGGCACTCGGCTACATCCGTCCGGCTACCGTGCAGGGTTAACGATTTCCAAAACTTCAGTGGCAGACTGATGAATTTGCGAAGTCGGCGGAAATATCTCCGTCTAATCGGTGATACATTGGCGACATTCTCCACCGATTAGCCGCCTCTCCGGTGAATGACATCGTTTACCGGGCTGGCAGCGCTGCAAGCCTGTGATGCACTGCAAACAGCCCGCAGATTCATTGCCGTCACCGTTCTTAAATTGAGACGTGGTGCGGCTGTGTGCTATCAGGGCGTAGTAGCATTTAGTAAACAAGGTGCAATAGAACCAAAACAGGGGAAACGTTGTGAAGCAATCTCAACACTATAACGCCGTATTTGCCATCGCGGCTGTTTCTGTACTTGCGGGTTGCAGTACGCCGAAGGTCGAACCTGTCGAGCCAATCGACTGGACCAACCGGGCATGCGAATCTCCAGCCTACACGGATATTTTAGGCAGCTACACTGGTGAGATTATGTATCAGGGCAGCGATGCGAAGCTTTGTCGCTGGATTGCCGATGTGGCGATCTATGGCGTCAGTATGGCGTCCAACTGCAGTCTCTCGGGTTCAATAAGCGCGTCAGTCGCAGAGCAAGCTGGTGAAGACCAGTCTTTCGAATGTGCAGAGGTTAATGAACAAGTGAAGTTCGTTGTCAGTCTGTCTGATGAAGATATCAATTTGACCGGCCCGAGTTCGGTTATTGTTCACTATGACGGTGAACTGGCAATGAGCGGTGAAGCAGGTAAAAAGATGGTCAGCCCGATAGGCCAGTACGAGTCTCTAACGGCAGAAAATCGCACGTTGATAAAAGAAAACGGTAATGTGCTGAGCCGGTAGTTGTGATTGCCAGGAGTACGGTGCAGGCGATGCTGCCCTCACCAATACAGCTGATCCCGTGAGCACTGGCCGTTTGTAGTCTGGTTGGCTTGTCTTAACAACGCGCAAATTACGCTGTATATTGATGTTCCGTCTCACCGAGGAACACGTCGTGAAAATCGAAACCCAGGCAGTCCACGCAGGGTACTCACCAGATCCAACGACTAAATCAGTCGCAGTCCCTATCTACAATACCGCTGCCTATGCGTTTGATAACACGCAACATGGTGCTGATCTATTCGATCTGAAAGTACTGGGGAATATCTACTCACGGATCATGAATCCGACCAACGATGTGCTCGAACAACGGCTCGCAGCAATGGAAGGTGGTGCCGCCAGTCTGGCGCTTGCCTCTGGTCAGGCCGCCACAACTTATGCCATCCAAACTATTGCCGAAGCCGGTGATAATATTGTCAGCACCGCAACGCTGTATGGCGGAACTTACAACCTGCTGGCCCACACACTGCCGCAGATGGGTATCGAAACCCGCTTTGTTGACCCGGACCAGCCTGATCAGATAGCCGCAAAAATCGATTCACGAACCAAAGCAGTATTTTGCGAGTCTATTGGTAACCCTGCAGGCAACGTACTCGATTTAGAAAAGTTTGCAGAGATAGCGCATGCCCATGGTGTGCCGTTGATTGTCGACAATACCGTGCCGTCGCCGTACCTGTGCCGTCCTGTTGAGTGGGGCGCAGATATCGTTGTGCACTCGTTAACCAAATATATTTCAGGGCACGGCACCATTATTGGTGGTGCGATTATCGATTCAAACAAGTTTGACTGGGTAGCCAACAAAGAGCGATTTAAACGCCTCAATGAACCTGATGTGTCATACCACGGTGTCGTGTATACAGAGACCGGATTACCTCCCTATATTCTTCGCGCGCGAGTGGTACCACTACGAAACATGGGTGCTGCTCTGGCACCGATGAGTGGGTTTATGGCATTGCAGGGGCTCGAAACTCTGCCATTGCGCATGGACCGTATTTGTGAAAATACACTGGCCGTCGCAAGGCACCTGGAACAGCATAAAAAAGTTGAATGGGTGCGCTACGCCGGACTTGAAAGCAGCCCGCATCATGGATTGCTGCAAAAGTATATGGGTGGGCGGGGGTCCGGCATTTTAAGCTTTGGTATCAAAGGTGGTATTGAAGCAGGCACGCGATTTATTGATGCACTGCAGCTCGTCACACGTCTGGTTAATATCGGTGATGCAAAATCACTGGCATGTCACCCGGCCTCTACCACGCACCGTCAACTGTCACCTGAAGAACTCGCGTCTTCAGGTGTCACTGAAGACACCGTTCGACTGTCGATAGGTATCGAGCACATAGACGATATCCTTGCAGATGTTGATCAGGCGCTCAGCTAACCAGCTGGCATCCTGGCTATTCAGATAAGGCCATATCATCAATCTGACTGGCAGCGTTTGTGCGAAATACACGACGCTGCCCGTCTTGATGAACTTTCCTCAACGACAGGTTCCGAGGCATTTAAAACACTTGAGCAGGCCTATGAAGAAGATGGCCTGTTCGACGCGTCGCTTATGGTGGCCGTCGTCAATTCTGAAGTAACCGGGTTTATCGCCTACACCCCTGATGAGGTCACCTGGTTGTATGTGTCACCCGACCAATACCGCAACGGCATTGGTCGGGCACTATTGCAGCACGCATTGGCCAATACAGCAGACACCGTCAATCTCGAAGTATTGGAAGGTAATTCAGCGGCACTGGCACTGTATGAGTCCGTAGGCTTCCAGATAAAAGAACGAGTTGAAGGCAAGCTCTCTGGAAATGAAGCATTTCCTGCTACCGGACTGATCATGGAGCGCAATAAAAAGCAGTAGTTCGCGTCCGTTTGTTAAAGCGGTTGTCGACACAAAAGCGCCTGATTTTAACTTGCTGCAGCCGAACGCAGATCATGTTGATTGGCAGATCAACGCGTACAGCCTGAACTGCCACGGGAAATCTGACTCTCCCGGTTGGAACGATCACCATCGGGTCGAACTCACGTAACTACTTATTGTATCTACACACAGTCAACCCTTGTTGGTTTAGTACGCTACGAAAAAAGCACTACAAAGACCTTTACGACAGCCTCCCGAAGGGGCAGTTCGTGTCCGGGTGTACCGGGTAGAGTGCTACATCCCCGTACGTGCTCCGTGATGTCTTGAAAACCCCGATATTACAATTATCACGGAACCGTGATTATCTGTTAGAAAACGTTTATTGAAAACCGCTCCTGCTGTCAGAACCATCCTGCGTTAACCCACTCTTACCCTGTACATGCTAACAACACAGTGTGTAAAAAATAACTTAACTAAACAGGATGCTAAACATGAAACTTCTAACTAAAAAATCTCTGACATCGGTTGTACTTGCTGGTGCTTTATCTATCGGAACTGCCTCAGCAATGGGTCTTTCACAAGGAACTCAACCACTGACATCAATCGTTGGTATAAGCAGCGCAAGTATCAGCGTCAATGTTAATGACAATGGAGTTGCAACACTGTTCGGAAACGCAGACTCACGTTCGGAAGCAGCGCTGGCTGAATCACATGTTGCGAAGCTCGATGGCGTTGAAAAGATAATCAACCTGATCAGTTACAACTAATACTCCGGTAATCACAAATTCAATCTAATCAAAAGGAAATTAAACAATGAAAAATGTAAGCAAACTTGCAGCAGCAATGGTCGTAGCCGGAATAATGACTGCGGGAAATACATCAGCAATGGGGCTTTCACAAGGGACTCAGGCGCTGTCGTCAATCGTCGGCGTAAGCAGCTCAAGTATCAGTGTTAACGTTGATGATGGTGTAGCCACTTTGTTTGGTAGTGCAGATTCAGGTTCGGACGCTGCACTGGCGGAAAATCATGTTGCCAAACTCGATGGCGTAGATAAAGTAATCAATCTAATCACATACAACTAATTCAACAGTTAACACAGGAATAAACAAGATGAAAAATGTATTGAGAATAACCGCTGCGACAATGATTGCCGGAATGATGACTGTTGGTTCTGCATCAGCAATGGGTCTTTCCCACGGCACTCAGCCCCTTGATTCGGTTGTTGGTGTCAGTAGCGCCAGTTTGTCAGTCAATGTTCGCGATGGTGTTGCCACGGTATTCGGCAATGTGGAGTCTGGCGCTGAAGCGGCCATTGCCAGGAACTACGTTGCGCAAATGGATGGTGTTGATCGCGTTATTAGTTTGATCTCATTTAACTAATCATGGTGTGCCTCTGATCGAGTGGTGAATATCGCCACTCGATAAAGCATTTTTACCTGTGGTTTACGGGTGTTTGTAACCCTTATGCCCCATTTTCAGCCGTTAAAATCTAATGCGCCTCTTGCTTGAATAGTCGATATTCGACGCAGATCTGCAGGATCATCACAACAGGCGTGAAACAAGATTGGCATTGACACTGACTCCGACAATTGCTTTGATGTACAGCACGCAGACGGTTTTCCCGCTGCGGTCGCACAATTTGAGGAATAATCATGTCGAGACGCTCGTTCATCACGGCGGCGGCAGTTGCTGCCTGCTGTTTTTCTACCGGCAGTTTTGCTGCCAACGATACCCTTAAAATCGGTTTTGTCGGAGTAACCAGTGGGCCCGCCGCTGCGTGGGGAATCTCAAATCAGCGCTCCATGGAAACCCGGGCTGAGTGGATTAATGAAACCGGCGGGTACAGCATTGGTGATAAAACCTATGACATCGAGATTGTTGCATTCGATGATCAGAAAGATCCCAAACGAGCCATTGCCGGCATGGAAAAAATGGCGCAGGAAGGAATTCACTACGTAGTGGGTCCCAATGTAGACGATGGCGCAGCGGCGGTTCGTCCGGTTGCCGAGAAAAACGGCATTATGTACTTCCCATACGCGTTTCCAAAAGAACTCTATAGTGCACCAGCGTCCAACGCGGTGTTGGGGATGGTGGCAAACTATCAGTCCGGCCCTGCCATTTATAAACATCTGATGGAAAATGAAGGTGTTAAAAAAATAGCATTTGTCGCGTCCAATGAATCAGATCCGCTTAGCCAGCGCGACAGCGGTGTTGAAGCAGCCAAAGCGCTGGGGCTGGAGGTGGTTTCCGATTCTGTTACTTATCAGGTCGATACCACTGATTTCACACCCGTTATTTTACCTGTGTTAAAGAAACAACCAGATTTGCTGGTATTGTCAGGTGTGTCACCGGCTAACGCACCCCAGCTTATCCGCTCTGCCAGAGAACTTGGCTACACCGGGTTGATGTCTACTGAAACCGCACAGGATGCGATCGTACTGCAGGAAGGTGCAGGTGATCTTGCCAACGGATTCATCTCTGTCGGCGGTGCTTCTACGCCTGAGCTTGCTTCCGACATGATGCGTGAATTTGTAGATCGCTACACCAAGATGTTTGGTGAGTACAACGATGAGTCAAATACCAAGGTCTATGCCCTTGAATACATACTCGAAACATTGAAGGCCAACCCGGACGGGTTAGAAAGTGTCGAAGCTTTTCAAGCCACTATGGACAGTTTTGAAGCGCCTAATCCCTATATGGTAGGTGATGAGAAGCTTAGGTATGTCGGTATGTCCTCTTTTGGTCAGAAGCGTCAGGTTGCGGTACCGCTGGTAGTTAATGTTTTCCAGGACGGTGTGTTCGAAACCATGTTTGTTGCCGAAGTAGACTGAAGTACTTGCCCGGCGCTCCTGCGCCGGGCTTTAAATTTATAACTCAAAAACAGTAACCACCCCAATTGGAACAGATTCTCGCCAACGGTTTGTATCTCGGTGCTCAGTACGCGCTTATCGCACTGGGTCTGACACTGATATTCTCTCTGATGAACGTGCTAAATTTTGCCCACGGGCAAATGTATGTGTTTGGCGGGTTCGTGACTTACACGGTGGTGGTGCAGTTTGGCCTTCCGTTTATCGTCGGGCTGATTGCGTCTGCCGTAACTCTTGCGATTATTGGCGCTCTGATTGAGCAGTATCTGTTCAGGCCTGTCATCAGAAAGTCACAGCGTGAAGAGTCCACAATGTTGCTTGCTGCCGGTATCGCGTTTTTTCTCGATGCGGTGATTCTACTATTGTTTGGTGAAAAGCAGCGCGGTGTACCAAAGATTGTTGATGGTGTATTTAACTGGGACTTTCGCATCATCATGCCTTACGATCGTATATTAATATGCGGTCTTGCAATCGCACTGATTGCCAGTTTTATTCTATTTATGCAGTATTCCAAAGCTGGCCGTGCGATGCGGGCGCTGGCGCAGGATCGGGTAGCCGCACAACTGATGGGGGTGGATGTTAATCGCTATTCCATGCTGGGTTTTGCATTGGGTGCAATGCTGGCTGGCGTGGTGGGCGGTTTACTGGTCACCATTACCGGTATCAACCTCGGCATGGGTGGGCCCACTTCCATCAAGGCATTTTTAATGATCATGATTGGTGGTGCCGGTGTTATATCCGGTGCGATTGCCGGCGGCTTTATTCTCGGTATGATGGAATCTGTCGGGCTGACAGCGCTTTCGGCTTATGGCGATATCACCTATCTTGTGATATTTGCTTCACTGATGGTATTTCTTGCTATTCGACCGCAAGGCCTAATGGGTAAACCATGGGGTTAGTGTCACTAATCGCGGTTGCCGCTAAGTGAATATACGCTCATTACTCGCAGTGATTGTGTTTATCATTGTTGTGTTGGTGGCAGTGCCGGTACTCATCGCTAAAAGCGGGCGCTGGGACTTCTACTACACACTCACCTCTGTGGCATTGCTGTCTATTGCGTCGGCCGGTGTCTGGTTCACCTTTTATATTGGCCGTATCAATATCGGGCAGGGTGCCTATGCACTGGCTGGTGGTTATGTGTCTGCGGTATTGGTGATGAAGGCAGATATGAATTTCTGGCTCACGCTGCCGCTGGCGGGTATTTTTTGCGCAGTGTTGAGTGTGTTTATCGGTATGCCTATTCTGCGTTTGCGTGGTGTTTACTTTGCAATGGTAACGCTAATCCTGACCGAAGTAATGCGTTTGGCAGCACTGGCATTGCCGGTGACCAATGGCGCAAAGGGTATTACTTCTATTCCTCTTCCCGGTGCTGTTTCTATCGGTGGTGTGACGCTGCTGCCAGACTTCAACACACTGGAAAATCCCAAGCTTGCTTTTTATCTGGTGTCGGCAACGCTGATGATAATTTGCTACGGGGTGCTTTGGCGTATTGTCAATTCCCGATTGGGGCATCTGTGCCGGTCTTTGCAACAAAATGAAGAGCTCGCTGCATCCATCGGTGTCAATATTTCGTGGCTGCGTGTTCTCGCGTATTCAATTTCGAGCTTTTTCGGTGGTATTGCCGGTGCCATGTTTATCGCAGTTTCACAGTCAATCTACCCGTCAAGCTTTCAGGTTGCAGACAGCGTTAACTTTATGCTCAACTGCTTTCTGGGTGGCCTGGGGTATGTGTTCGGGCCAATGCTTGGTACGCTGGTATTGTACTTCGGATGGGATCTTTTGTTTTCAACCGGTAAATACCAACTACTGATCTATTCATCAATGATCATCCTGCTAATTCTGCTGCTGCCCAATGGTATTCTGAGTCTGGGTTTATTTAATCGAAAAATAAAAGCCGATAAGCACAGAGACCAGGAGGGTCAGTGATGGCCGCCTTGTTGAGCGTTCAGGGAGTCACTAAACGTTATGGCGGGTTGATCGCGGTTAATAATGTTTCATTTGATGTGGCAGCGTCTGAAATACTCTCGGTGATCGGGCCAAACGGTGCCGGTAAATCAACCTTGTTCAAACTGATATCTTCTTTTACGCAGGTGACTTCGGGTAAGGTGTTGCTTGAAGGCGATAGAATTTCCAACTTAACGCCGCATGTGGTTGCTCGTAAGGGTGTGGTCAGAACCTTTCAGGAAGCCACTATCTTTCGTGCCATGACAGTGCGGGATAACATTATTGTATCTCATCATCTGCGATCACAGGCCAGTTTACTCGGGTTTTTTCTGGGGTCAGCGAAAGCACGGGCCGACGAAGCAGCCTTTGGTGACTCCGCTGATGATATTATCGAATTTCTCGGTCTGCAGGGGATTGCCAACGAGGTTGCATCCAACTTGCCGCAAGGCCACCTCAGAGCGCTTGGTATGGCAATAGGGCTCGCGACCGGTCCGAAGGTACTATTACTCGATGAACCTTTCGCCGGTATGAATCACGATGAAACCATGCATATGGTTAACCTGGTGCGCAGACTCAGAGATGATCGTGGTGTGACGGTGTTATTGGTCGAGCACGATATGGCAGCGGTAATGAAAATCAGTGACCGAATCGTGGTGATTAATTTCGGGCAAAAAATAGCCGAGGGCACACCATCAGCAATACAGTCGAACGATCAGGTTATTGAAGCCTACCTCGGCAGCGAAGACGATGTGATTGGTATGTAACCATGACTAAAATGCTGACCGTTGAAAATGTAGAGCTGTATTACGATCATATTTATGCGCTAAAAAATGTTTCTATTGATCTTGATGAAGGTGAAATTGTCGCGCTAATTGGTGCCAATGGAGCGGGTAAGTCATCCATTCTAAGAGCCATTACCGGTTTAAATCCGATCCGCTCCGGCGCTATTCACTTTATGGGGGAGCGGCTCGATGGCAAAGGCGCTGCAGAAATTGTCAGTGGCGGTATCTCTATGGCGCCGGAGGGACGGCGAGTATTCCCGTATATGTCGGTAAAAGACAACCTGTTAATGGGGGCTTTCACCCGCAGCGACAAAACAGAGATTAAGCAAACACTGGAACAAGTGCTCGAGCGTTTTCCGCGGCTGAGAGAAAGATACTCGCAACAGGCAAGCACGCTGTCCGGTGGCGAACAGCAAATGATGGTGATCGGCCGTGCGTTGATGGCCAAACCCCGTTTGTTACTACTTGACGAGCCCTCGCTTGGCATTGCACCAAAGCTGGTGCAGGATATCGCCAGAGCCATTGTGGCAATCAGCAGAGACGAAAATGTAACTGTATTGCTGGTAGAGCAAAACTCACGCATGGCATTGTCTATTTCCAACCGTGCCTATGCGCTGTCTACCGGTAGCGTGGTATTGTCCGGTTACTCCAAAGACTTAAAAGACGATGACAGAATCAAGGCAGCCTATCTCGGAGGCGAAGTGTAAATGCAGCTACTGGTAATTAACCCCAATACCACAGCTAGTATGACCGCAAAGATCGAAGCTGCTGTTAAGACAGTAGCTGCAGCAGATACCGAGATTCTTGCGGTTAACCCGCGCAACGGCCCTGAAAGTATTCAGGGTTACTATGATGAAGCGCTCTGTGTGCCCGGCATACTGGAGTTGATTAAACAGCATCCGTCTGTCGATGCCATTGTGCTTGCGTGCTTTGATGATACCGGGCTCGATGCTGCGCGGTGTTTGACCGACAAACCGGTGGTAGGTATTGGTGAGGCGGCGTTTCATTTTGCCTCACTGTTATCGAATCGCTTTTCGGTAGTGACCACATTGTCTCGATCGGTGCCGGCGCTTGAACATAATCTGATTAAGTATGGCTTAATGGCGCGCTGTGCCAAAGTCCGTGCGTCTGAAGTACCGGTGCTGGAGCTTGAAAACCCGCACAGTGATGCACGGACCCGTATCAGCAACGAAATTGCCACCGCCATCACCGAAGACTCTGCCGAAGCCATTGTTCTGGGCTGCGCAGGCATGGCTGATCTGGCGCAGGCCTTGTCAGATGAACACGGTTTGCCGGTGCTCGACGGTGTCGCCTGCGCTACCAAACTTTGTGAGTCGATGCATAGTCTCGGGCTCAGCACTTCCAGACTCGGGGGTTATGCGCCGCCGTTTGTCGCGTAGTGCCGGGTTTTGCAGTGATGACCAGCGTCGTTAAGTACCTGTCGTCACCTGGGCCCGCGTACGCACGCTGAGTTATACTTATCGTTTTTCGTCGGTAACGTAAACGAATGTCAGTCAAGATAGATTGTGTGGTAGATAGCCACAGCCAGGTGGGTGAGGGCGCAGTATGGGATGACCGGGAAGGCGTGCTGTGGTGGGTGGACATACCCGCCGGGTTAATTCATCGCTATGACCCCGGGTCACTGACTAACACGACCATTGACTACGGTGAGCCGGTCGGTTGTCTGGCGGTACGTGAACAGGGCGGACTGCTGCTCGCAACCAAAAGCGGTTTCTGGTTTTATGATCCGCAAAGCGGTAGTAAGCAACAGATTGCTGATCCCGAGTCGCACCTTGAGCACAACCGGTTTAACGATGGCACCACTGATGCGCAGGGCAGGTTCTGGGCAGGCACGATGAAAGACGGCGGAGACAGCAAAGAAGCTATTGGCAGGTTTTACCGCCTTGACCCTGATCTGACTGTTACCCCTTGGCGTGATCAGTTTTACACCACCAACGGTTCTGCCTTCTCTGCCGATGGTAAAACCTTTTATTTTTCAGACAGTGATAAATCCATTCGTACGATCTGGGCAAGCGACTACGATACAGACACAGGCATGCCTGGAGAGCCGCGGGTGTTTTTTGATACGAATGTGGTCGATGGGCGTCCGGATGGTGGCACCGTCGACGCTGATAACTGTTATTGGCAGGCAGGTGTTAGTGGCTGGCAGATTTACCGGCTCTCTGCCGAAGGTGAGTTATTAATGACGGTAGACTTGCCGATAGAACGGCCGAGCAAGCCAATGTTCGGAGGAAAGAACCTGGATATTCTGTTTGTGACTTCTATCGGGCTTGGGCTGACAGAAGGATCGCATCAACCGCAGGCAGGGGGATTATTTGCTGTTAGCGGGTTGGGTGTTAAGGGGTTAAGGCAACATCGCTTTGCGGGTTAAAAATACGGGGCAGTGTTGCTGCCCCGTTTTATAGTCATTAAATTCCTTTGGCGGAATTGTGTTACTTGCGCAGACGCGTCCAGATCTGGTCGTACACTTCCTGTGTTGCCTGATCACAAGTCATCACAAACGCACCGGTGACATCTGCCGGCGGGTTTGATTCCGGCATTTCTGCCAGTTCCGGATCAAGGAATTCCTTATCGCCCTTTACACCTGAAGAGTACTGTGCAAAGTTACTGACCGCTGCGATGTTTTCGGGCTCAAGCAGAAAGTCCATAAACTTAATGGCGTTGTCTCGATTAGGGGCATCTTTCAGTAGCACTACGTTATCCATCCAGACAATATAACCCTGTTTAGGATACGCATATTCAATGTTGGCACCTTCAGCGCGGGCTTTGGCAGAAAAACCATTCCAGATCATACCTACTGAAGCATCACCGGAAACCAGTACGTCTTTTGCGACGTCCGAACCGAACGATGCCCAGTTACCTTTGGCACCTTGCAGCATTTCATCGAGTGCTTTTAGCTGATCACGATCGGTGCTGCACTGCGGTATACCAAGGTGTAGCGAGGCCATTAGCATTACCTCGCCTTGTGAGTCGAGCATGTTGATCTTACCTGCTAGCTCTGAAGGCGGATTAAACAGTATATCGGTAGTGCTAATGTCACCGGCGTAGGCGTCACGGTTAACTGAGAAACTGGTAGAACCCCACTGATACGGAATTGAGTGCTTACGACCATCGTCAAACGGTACGTTCAGCCATTCATCCGCAATGTTGCCGCGATTGGCGAGTTCGTCTTCGGCGATGGTGTCGAGCATGCCTTCGGCATTAAGAATATCGACCATATAGTCACCGGGGACAGCAACGTCGTAAGCGCCGAGCTTGCCGGCCTTTAGTGCGGCCAGCAGCGCTTCGTTGCTGTCGTAGGTGTCCATGGAAACTTCAACATCATGTTCTGCTGCGAATTTGTCCAGCAACTCCTGCGGGATGTATTCAAACCAGTGATAAATGGACAGTTTGCCTTCAGCAGATGCCGTACCGGCAGTCAGTGCAACCGCCAGTGCGGCCGCAGAGGTGATCAGTGTGCGTTTCATTTACGGGTTCCTCACTTAATGAGTGGCTTTGGAACTATCTGATCGCCCGATCAGATAGGAGAGTGTGACAATGACAATGGAAAATAACAGCATTAACGTGCTCAGCGCCATGATATTCGGTTTGATGCCCTGTTTCACAGCACCGAAAATTGCAGTGGGCAGCGTCTCGACACCGGCACCCTTGATGAAGTTGGTAATAATAAAATCGTCGAGTGAAATAATAAATGCCAGTAAAAACCCCGATAGTATGCCCGGTGCCATCATCGGCATAAGAACATAACGAAATGCCTGCCAGCGGCTTGCGTAAAGGTCTTGTGCGGCTTCTTCAAAGCTTGACTCAATACCTTGCAGGCGGGCTGCAATCGGCAGGTAGGCAAAAGGAATACAAAACACAATGTGGGCAAGCAAAATAGAGGCGTAGCCGAGTTTAATTCCAATAGAGGTAAAGAATATAAGTGTTGCTACTGCAGTAACGATTTCCGGTACCATAATCGGAATTGATATCAATCCGAAACTCAGGGTTTTGCCGCGAAAGTGTCCGCCACGCACCATGCCAATGGCCGCTGCCGTGGCAAACAGTGTGGCAACAACCCCGGCACTTAAGGCAATCGTCAGTGAATTAAAAGCTGCCTGCTTGAACTTGGCGGATTCAACACCGGTGAATAGTTCTGTATACCAGCGCAGTGAAAAACCGCCCCAGCGTGTAATTGAGAGACTATCGTTAAACGAGTACACCAGTACCACCAGTAACGGCAGGTACAAAATCAGCAGACAGACAATCGTCATAAACGAAAAGCCTGTGTAGTGGCGAACGTTGAATCTGTGTTTCTGCCCCATGGTTTTTCTATCCTGCCCTTTGCTCTTGGGCGCGTTCTTTCGATTGCGCTCGTGCGTAGAGTGTCAGTGCCATGAGCACCAGGGTGAGCAGAATAACGGCACAGGCGGCACCAAACGGCCAGTTACCTGCGGTACCTTTAAATTGTTCTTCAATCAATGAACCGATCATAAAAGTCTTAGCGCCACCGAGCAGATCCGGTGCGAGGAATGCGCCGAGGCTTGGGACAAACACCAGAATGCAGCCGGCGATAATGCCCGGCTTAACTGAAGGGATAAGCACTTCACGCAGTATGGTCCAGCGGCTGGCATAGAGATCAGCGGCGGCTTCAGACAACGCAAAATTATAGCGCTCTACTGACGCGTAGATTGGCAGCACCATAAAAGGCAGGTACGAATAGAACAACCCGAGCTGTACGGCAATATTGGTGTTAATCAGATGGATGGGTGTATCTATCAGACCCAGTGCCATCAGTCCCTGATTCATTGGGCCGTTGTCTCTGATTAAGAATTTCATTGAGACCGTTCTGATTAACAGGTTTACCCAGTAGGGCACTGTAATCAAAAACACCCATATCGATCGTGATGAAGCCGGGCGTGTGGCGATAAAATACGCCGTTGGAAATCCGATAATTAAACAAAACAGTGTTGCAATCAGTGCCTGTACGATTGACCTGAAAAATATCGTGATGTATGTCCACTCGATACTCGGGGCTTCATCGCCAAACAGGCCTCTGTCGAACATAAACTGATCATACGCATCCAGTGAAAACGTCCAGTCAACACCGCCTCTGAATTCTTTGGTTAAAAAGGAATACACCACCACCAAAAGTATAGGCAGTAACAAGAAGAACCCAATGGTCACCCAGGTGGGCAGTAACAGCCATTTGCGAACGGGAGTGAAAGTGCCGGATGCCATCTGCTATTGCACCATACTCATTGCGTCTTTCTCATCGTATCTTGCTCATCGTATGGGGCTCACTGCGCAAGAAACTGGGCGGCTTCTACGCACACGGTGACGGTGTCACCAATGGCTTTGCTTCCCAGTGCGTTGTTATTTTGCACTCTGACCGACAGGTTATGATCTTCTGTCAGTTTCAGGCTGTATATGGTATCGGTGCCAAGATACGTGGTGTCGATTAATGTCGCATTAAGCAGTGAGTGGTCTCCCTGGTGGTTTGTTGGTTGCTGGCTTGTATCGGGAGCGACGATACTAAGCCGTTCCGGTCTGATAGACACAGCACCTTGCGCACCGGTGTTAACAGCTGTGCTGTTGTCGATTCTGGCATCAAGCAGAAAACCGCCGGGTAATTCACAGACCACCTGTTGGCCGTTAACCGAGTGTATGGTTGCGTCAATCAGATTCGTTTCACCTATAAAGTTTGCAACAAACCGGTTGGCAGGCTCCTCATAGATTTGTGTAGCAGTGCCGAGTTGTTGTAACTCGCCGGCAGACATCACTGCGATTCTGTCTGACATGGTCAGCGCTTCTTCCTGATCATGGGTGACAAAGATAAAAGTAATGCCGGTTTCTTTTTGTAGGGCTTTGAGTTCGGCACGCATTTGTTGTCGCAATTTAAGATCAAGCGCAGACAACGGTTCGTCCAGCAGCAGCACTCGCGGTTGTGGTGCCATGGCACGAGCCAGTGCGACTCGCTGTTGCTGGCCGCCCGATAACTGGGCCGGTTTGCGGTGAGAGAATTCGTCAAGCTTTACGGTGGTGATCATTTGCTCGACCCGGTTGTTGATGTCTGTGGCGTTCCAGCCAAGCATCCGCAGTCCGAAGCCGATATTTTCGGCAACCGTCATGTGTGGAAACAACGCGTAGCTCTGAAAAACCGTGTTGATCGGGCGTTTATCGGGCGGCAGCTTTTCGATCTCTTCACCGTAGAGAAAGATCTCGCCATCAGTAGTTGATTCAAAGCCCGCTATCAGTCTTAGCAGCGTGGTTTTGCCACAACCGGAAGGGCCGAGTAACGTAAAAAACTCGTTGTCGCGAATTTCGAAACTCAGTTCCCGAATCGCGACAAAGCTGCCAAAATTTTTCTTCACCCCGCGAATGGAAACCGCTGCGTCTGGCATTGTCATAGGCTGCTGATTTCACCGTCTGATGCATCTGTTGCTGATGACATGGGGCGTGTTGTTCCTCGCGCTGAATGTTGTGTCGTAATCATACCGCTTATTTGCCGGTGCGGGACGGGTTTGTCAGGTGGGTTGGCGCGATCAACGAAGACAACAGGCTTAAAGGGCAAGCGGCCGTATTCATTGAGGGCGCATGCCCGGGATTTCTCCGTTACTGATCGCTTTGCGACAGTGAGTCTCAAAAGTTCGTAGTGTCAGCGGCTTAATCTCTTGTGACAGGGTTGCCAGGCCGATTGTCATTGGTTTGTGCTGTCCGGCAAGCCGCACGGCTTTAAGTTTGCGCCCGTCAAGGGTGGTTTGATTGCGAGGCCGGACATTGGCAATGGTGTAGCCAAAGCCGTTGGCAACCATCGACCGTACCAACTCATGAGTCGGGGACTTGTGGCCGATTTTCGGCGTGACACCAGCCTCACGGAAAATAGACGTGAAATACTCGCGACTGTAGGGCAGGTCCAGCAGAATGAATGGGGCTTGGGCAATCTGCTTTACCGTGACAGAAGCGCTGGACGCAAATTCGTGACCCTCTGCTACCAGAACATGCGGGGGCAGGGTGTCAAGCGGTTCGAACGAGACATCATCCGGAAAGCCCAGGTCATAGCAAATGGCGGCATCTATCTCAATGTGTCTTAGCGCATGAACCATCTGTTCATGACTGCTATCTGTAAAAGATAAGGTAACGTTTGGATGCCGGGCGTTAAACGACTTGATGAGGCGCGGTGCTATCATTGGTGCAAGCGTTACCATACAACCCACATTCAAACTGCCGCCAATTTCGTTGCGCAGTTCATCTGCAATGTCGTAAAGGCTTTCACTGTTTCGCAACAGTCGTTTTGCCTCGCGTGCAAAGCGTTGCCCGGTGGAAGTCAGTGTCAGGCCCTGTGCATGCTGGCGCACAAAAAGTTGTACACCAAATTCACTTTCGAGCTGTGTAATTGCCGATGAAATAGACGGCGCTGAAATACTGATTTTCTGCGCCGCATGTTTAATGCTGCCTGTATCTGCAGTGGCAACAAAATACTCAAGCTGCTTGAACGTAAGGCGCATGTGAGGTTGCAGGGTTTAATCTTCGCTTAATACTGCTGTTGCGTCGATTTCAACCAGCCACTCTGGCCGCGCCAGCGCCTGAACGACCAGTCCGGTAGACACCGGATGTACCCCTTTTATGTATTCACCCATGGTTCGATACACGGCCTCGCGGTGTCGCACATCGGTGATATACACGACTACTTTCACCAGGTGCTGCATGGTGCCGCCGCACTCATCGATCAGTTGCTGAATATTTTGCATGACTTTATGAGTCTGCTCGACCGGATCATTGCTGTCGAGACTTTTTGCGGTGTCGAGATCTTGCGGGCATTGACCGCGCAGGTAAATGGTATTACCGGCAATCACAGCCTGAGCAAGGTCATTGTCGAGATTTTGTTCGGGATAGGTATCTTTGGTATTAAAAGGCCGGATGCGTTTGTGCGCCATGATTGTCCCCGCTGAAAATGACAGACACTGGTGTCACTATGTTATGCACCTGGATTAATTTAATAAAGTATTTTTAATATAAATATTGCATCGGATAATCGAAATCACTGCAACTCGGTGATTTCTCTGCGAAACGGCAGCGCATCGCCAATGTCCGGCATATCCAGTTCCCGTGCATAGCGGTGGCCGGCGTAGGTAGCCCACGCAATCGGGCCGGGTGCCTGCGCATCGCCCAGTACCTTAATTGAACGTATACCGGCATCCTGCCACTCTGCCTCACGGGCTTCAAGATCACGCCACACCGTATCGTTGGGTCGCTGAGCTGTGACCATCACCACCGCATCGGCGGCCACTGTGCTGGTCTGTGATGTATAAATACAGTTGCTGATAATATGATCGGTGGCTATTTCCGTAACGCCCCGGTTTAACACAATGTTAACGCCAACCTCTGCAAGACGGCTGTGAATCGTTGCCTGTTCCAGTGTGTTATTGGTCCAGTCTGACACATACGCTGACGGTGTGATTAAGGTTACGTTAGCACCACTGCTTGCCAGTAGCTCTGCCAGTACACCGCCCATGTAGTAATGATCATCGTCGTACAATACAACATTGCCTGTTGGCAGACTGCCGTTCATTAAATCATCGGGGGTATAGAGTCGCATGTCTGACGATATTTTCATTGGGACAACATGTTGTCTGCCCACACCATCGCGACGCCAGTGCGCCCCGGTGGCAATCGCAATATTCTGAAACCCGAATTCAAGAATCTGTTGCGCGTTGAGTTCACTTTCAAAATAGGTATCAACATTGGCCATCTGGCTTAACTGGTACTCGCGATAGTCTGCAACTCGTCCCCAGGCAGATAGCCCGGGCAAAGTTCTCTCTCGTGCGACGCGGCCACCCAGTACTGTGCCAGCTTCGGCCAGAGCTACATCGTAGCCGCGAACTGCAAGTGCGCGTGCTGCCTCGAGTCCGGCTGGCCCCGCACCGACCACCAGTACGTTTTCAGAATGGCCTTTGCTCTGCATTTTTTCCGGGTGCCAGTCCTTACGCCACTCTTCCATAAATGTCGGGTTCTGCGTGCAGCGCGAAATAGACATGGTCATGTCACCGGTTATACAGATGTTACAACCGATACACTCGCGAATATCCTCAATGCGTCCTTCACTGATTTTGTTTGGTAAAAACGGATCGGCTATCGAGGGTCTGGCGCAACCGATAAAATCCAGTGTGCCTGAACTAATTTGTTTGATCATCACATCCGGTGAAGTAAAGCGCCCCACGCCAACCACCGGTTTACCGGTGAGTTCTTTAATGCCCTTTACCAGTGGCTGTTGTGCTGCCTCGTCTTTAAAGCGCGACGGACCCGAACAGTCCTCCCATGCACCGTGTGCAAGGTCCCACAGGTCTGGCAGGTCGGCATGCATCGCAATAAAGTCACGCAGCTCGTTATTACTGAATCCTAAATCTCCAACCATTTCCTCCAGTGAAATACGTAATGTGATGGCCATGCTGTCACCGATTTCGTCACGCGCATCGGCGACTACCTCACGCACAAAGCGTGAACGGTTCTCAAGGCTGCCGCCGTATTCGTCACTGCGCTGATTAGTGGCGGTTGATAAAAAGTGCTGAAACACACCAAAGCCGTGGGCACCGTATAAACACACCAGGTCAAAACCTGCAGTGCGAGAGCGTTTAATCGCATTAACAAACCAGCGCCGCAGATTTTTAATATCCTTTTTAGTCATCGCACGTGCCTGCACCGGATCATTGGTAAAGGTGCGGATGGGCAGTGCCGAAGGGGCGAGAGGCACTTCCTTGGTGTAAAGGTTGGGGCCGTTAATACCGGAGTAGGCCAATTGAATACCGGCCAGCGCTCCGTGCTGTTTAATGCGATCTGCCATTTTGGCAATCTGCGGAATATCTTTGTCTTCCCACAATCGTAACTCGATAAACGGCGTAATTTCCGAGCTATGGTGCATTTCGCACTGCTCGGTAAACACAACGCCCCAGCCGCCTTGCGCCTTGATGCCACGCATCTCTGCAGCGGCAGAAGGGTCACGGTAACCGCCGCCGTTACAGTGCGGCACCTGATAAAACCGGTTTTTCGCCGTTAGCGGGCCGATCTTTACCGGTTCAAAAAGAATATCGTAGCGTGGGTCGCGGGGCATTGGGTGGCTCCTGATCAGTCACGCTATTCTGACCTGAAAGAGGTAAGGAAACAAAGCCGCTTTGCACAGGATTTTCTGATCCGGTGATTTGCTGTTTTATCGTGGCGTTATTTGATTACGGCAAAAATCGCATGGCATCTGCTGATGACACGCGATGTTGTCTTGCCGGTGTTTTAGTTGCGCTAACTGCTAAGGGGTAAAATGATATCCGTCAGCAGTTCAGATTCAGGTGTATCTGAAGCACTGTTGAGATAGATTTCGTAGGGCGGTGCATCGGCAGGTTCTCTGCCTGATTTCGGCAGCCAGGCGCCATAAAGATAATCATAGGCAACTTTGATGGCATGGTAGGGCCCCTTGTAGTGCAGAATGGCACAGTCGCTTGCCGGTAGTGACAGAGCTTCAAGTGTATCTGGAATTGCAGCACCCTCGGTCATCCACAGGGCCGCATGTGATTGTAGATCGGCTACATCGACAACATTCGGATCATCATGGTAAATGCCAATCATGCCCCTGACGCCAGGCCACAGGCTTTCCCTGGTCGCAAGCGTTGCCAGCTCTTCAAAGCAGGTGCCAATGTTGGTGTAAGCGCCTTTGTGAAGTTTAGCCGCCAGTTGTTTTTGAGGTGTCGTGTCGATATCTATCTTAAACATGGTAAATTCTCCGCGTATATTCTGTTTCAGTAGCAGGCCGGGCTGACCCGAGTTTCTGAACGTGGCCGGAGGGACACCAAAGCGGTCGCTGAATGCGCGGGTAAAGCTTTGCAGGTTCTGGTAACCCGCGCGTGCCGCTATTTTAGAGACAGGTGAGTCTGAGTTAATCAGCCAGTTTGCTGCCAGTTTGCTGCCAGTGACAATCGAATACGTCTGACTGCCTGTGCACAGGTTTCACCGGTCAGTGCCTGAAAGACACGATGCCAGTGAAACCGAGAGGTCGCTGCGATGTCTGCCAATGCATCGAGTGACAGATCCTCACTCGGGTGATCGTGAATGTACTGCAACACCCGCAGGACTCTTTGCTCATACGTCAGTGGCACTTTGTTGCTCTCCAACTATCGTTCGGCAACTATCGTGTCACAGGTCGGTTTAACAAATCTTGCTCAATCTATGTATGACGATTGAGCGCAGGTAGTAACTTCACTGTTTAAACGGCTTTATACTGCGGCGATTTACCCTTAAGCGTGACGATTGGCCAGCGCTTCTTCAAAATTAACAAAAAACTTTTTTGCCAGTCTTTTTGAAGTACCTTCAATCAGACGGCTGCCCACTTGTGCCAGTTTCCCGCTGATATCAATATTCACCTCATAGTTAAGCAAGGTGCCTTCAGCGTTTTCAGTCAGTTTGACATCAGCGCCGCCTTTGGCAAAGCCTGCAACACCGGCGTCGCCGCTGCCGTTTAATTTAAATTGCTCGGGGCCTGCGCTCGGGTCGAGTTCTACGTTGCTGTTAAAGCTCGCCTTGACCGGTCCGAATTTCACTACCACTGTGGCCTCAAGTTCAGTGTCGCTGTGACTTTTTATTTCCTCGCAGCCGGGTATGCTCTGCTTAAGGATTTCAGGATCATTCAGCGCCTGAAAAACCGTGTTTCGATCAAGTGGGATCTGGACTTCATCTGTAAGGATCATGTGTTTTTCTCGGTATCGGTAGAATGGATATTAGATAAAGGGAATTGCTGTCAGTTTACTGCAATATCAGTTTTACTTCTGCGAATAGCAATAATCTCAGCCAGTATAGAAAGCGCGATTTCCTGTGGTGTCACACCACCGATATCAAGCCCGGCCGGCCCTTTAATCGCATTGACAGACTGTTCGTTTTCATTAAGTGACACTAGTTTATTTTTAAGATGTGTGGTCTTTTTAAAGCTGCCGACAAAACTGATGTGTTGCGATTGCAGCGATAGCGCCGTTTGCAGTGCTGCCAGATCTCCGCTGCCCTGTGTGGCCACGACAATGTACCTACGGCTGTGTGGTGCAGGAAGCTCGTTGTATAACATGGTTGTGTGTTCAGATGAGTCAATGTGTTCTAACGGCTTATCGCTGGCCTGAATAATGTCAAAAGCAAAGGACCTCGCCAGCTCACAAAGCATATTTGCCACCGGGCTGGTGCCGAGCACCAATAGCTCCGGATCAGACAACACCGGCTCTACAAATATTTCCATTGATCCGCGACTCGGGCACATGTTGGTAGCGGTGAGAACACCATCTTGTTCTGAACCGGCGGTCAGGCCCTGTTCGCGCAGCAATTCTTCCGGTTGAATACTGACCAGTCGGGGTTCGCCGTCTGTTATTGACTTGATTGCCGCCTTAAGCACTGCAGATCTCGCACAACCGCCGCCTATCCAGCCGTCTACGATTTCACCATCGGCATTAATAATGGCCTTGGCACCGGGTTTGGCTGCAGTGATTGATACCGTGCGAACCACAGTCGCTACCGCAAACTGATTGCCGTTAGCTTTCATGGCCTGCGCAGTGGCTGTGACATCCGTTAACGGTGAAGAGGCCGGTTTGCTCACAATTGCTTTCCGTGCCTGGCCATTATCTGGTTAATTAACTGACAGGCGGGCTTAAACGTTGTTACGGAGTTCATAGTCTTTTCAGGTGAGGTTCGAGCGCTGCCAGGCTTTCCAGTGTGTTAGCTGCGGCAAAGTGGTTAAGGTGGGGAAGGGCAGCTGCCATACCACGGGCGACTGGTGCGTAGTCTTTCCAGCCTTTTAACGGGTTGAGCCAGATAATGCGACAGTTGCGCTTTTTCAGTTTTTTAAGTTCACACGCCATGAGTTCCGGCGGGTCTGTGTCATAGCCGTCAGATAATATGATCACCACGCTTCTGCCATTAACTGTGCGTGCGGCGTATTGTTGGTTAAAGGTTTTGATATTTGAACCTATCTTTGTACCGCCACCAAAACCCTGTGCCATCAGTGACAGTCGATTAATCGCTCTAAAAGTGTCGTGATCTCTTAGTGCGTCACTAATACGTACCAGCGAGGTATGAAACAGATAAGCGTCGGTTTGCGTATCGTGGGTAATCAGGCCTTTTAGAAATGACAGAAACACACGTGCATAAACCGTCATTGAACCAGACACATCTAGCAGTGCAACAATCTTGACGGGCCTGTCCGGTTTATTGCGGCGGTATAAATCAAAAGGCACACCGCCATGACTAATGCTGGCACGGATGGTCTTTCGAAGATCAAGCTTCGCCCCACGAACTGCTGCCCGTTGTCTGCGTGAGCGTTTGTCGCGAATGGCCCGGGCAAGTTTTAAAGCAACGGCCTCGGCCTGTTGTAGTGACTCCGGTGTCATTAATTCCCGGAAATCGGTTTTTTCAATGTTGGTGGTTTTTGAGGCGATCAACCGTCCTTCACCACTGGCACTTGCTTCAGAGTCTGATGAGTCGCCGTCTGGTTGTTCGGCTTCGCCGTCATCGCTGCTGGATCTGGTGCTGTCTACTCCGGGTTGAAAACGGCTGTGGTTGTTCTGCCTGCTTTGATTGGGGGTTTGCGCAATAGCGCTTCGTTCTCGACCGTGATTAAACCAGTAGCTGTCAAACAGATCATCAAATTGACTGTAGCTGTCGTGGTGGCCGGTACAAATCACCTTAAAGGCCAGTCTTACCTGGTGCTGGTCTGTGATATCGATGTGCTGAAACGACTGCAATGTTTTGGTGGTTTCGGCCACGCCTAACGGCAAGCCATTGTCACGCAGGTGCGCCATAAACCCGGTGACTCTTTCTGTAACACCACTTGCTGAAGCCGGAAACTGCGTTGCTTTCACGGTACAGCCTGACCGACAAGTCGTTCGGTGATTTCGCGCGGTATGTTGTAGTGATCAGCTTGTGTTTTTAACAGGCAAACCAGTGTGGCCTGCAGCTCAACCGGATTGTCACTGAGTTTGGCAATACCAAGCCCTGCGATGGCTGCCGTCCAGTCAAGCATCTCTGCAACACCGGGTTTCTTCTCCAGTTCTTCTTTTCTAAGCAGCTGTACAAAACTGACGATTTGCTCTGCCAGTGAGGCATCGATGTCTGGTAAATGCCTTTGCAAAATCGCGAGTTCAGTCTTTGCATCCGGGTATTCAACGTAGGTGTACAAGCAGCGGCGACGCAGTGCGTCTGATAAGTCCCGGCTGCCGTTTGAGGTTAAGACCACCAGTGGATAGGAGGTTGCTGTGATCGTACCGATTTCTGGAATGGACACTTGAAAGTCAGAGAGTATTTCCAACAGGTATGCTTCAAACTCTTCATCGGCGCGGTCAATCTCGTCTATCAGTAGTACCGGTGGTTTATCCTGTGTAATGGCCTCGAGCAGGGGGCGTTTTAACAGATACTGATCAGAGAATATCCGCTGTTCCAGTCGCTCAGTATCTGCGTCACCTTTACCGGCTTGTACACTTAACAACTGCTTTTGATAGTTCCATTCATAAATGGTGGTACTGGCGTCAAGGCCTTCGTAGCATTGCAACCGGATAAGCTTTGTACCGTTAAGCGCTGCAAGCTTTTTGGCAACTTCGGTTTTACCGACACCGGCAGCCCCTTCAAGTAACAGCGGCCGTTGCAAAGAGACCGATAAATGAACGGCCATCGCCAGCTCGTCGCTGGCGATGTAACCGTTATCAGCAAGCGTGGCCTGCAGTGATTTCCAACTCATATAGTGTTAAATCAGCTATGCAGCCCAAGGTCATTGGCTGTTTTCCAGATGCGCCAGTGATCATGCGGCATATGGGTATGGGTTAAGCCAAATGCTCTGAATGCATCATTTATCGCATTGGAAAATGCTGGCACTCCACCAACGTTCGGGCTTTCACCGACACCTTTGGCACCAATCGGGTGGTGCGGACTTGGTGTTTCAGTGAAGTCTGTCTCGTAGTTTGGTGTTTCCCAGCTGGTTGGAATAAAGAAGTCCATCAGTGAACCGGTTTTAACGTTACCCAGTTCGTCGTAGGCGATCTCCTGGCCAAGTGCGATAGCCAGTGCTTCAGTTAAGCCGCCATGGACCTGACCTTCAATGATCATCGGGTTAATGCGTGTGCCGCAGTCGTCCAGTGCGTAGAACTTACGGATGTCAGTGACACCGGTGTCGACGTCAATATCCATCACACAAATATAAGCACCGAAAGGGTAGGTCATGTTTGGTGGATCGTAGTAACTGACCGCTTCAAGCCCCGGTTCAACACCCGGTATTTCCTGGGTGTACGAGGCAAACGCCACTTCCTTCATGGTTTTGAAACGTTCCGGCGCGCCTTTAACCACAAACCGATCGATTTCCCACTCAAGATCGTTGTCGTGTACCTCAAGCAGGTAAGCGGCAATCATCTGTGCTTTAGCGCGAATCTTTCGACCGGCCATGGCTGTCGCCGCACCCGCTACCGGTGTGGAGCGTGAGCCGTATGTACCTAGCCCGTACGGTGCGGTGTCGGTATCGCCTTCTTCAATGGTGATGTCATCTGCAGAGATGCCGATTTCAGTGGCCAGTATCTGTGCAAACGTGGTGGCGTGTCCCTGGCCTTGCGAAATAGTGCCAAGCCGTGCAATGGCAGAACCAGTCGGGTGAATACGAATTTCACAACTGTCAAACATACCCATACCGAGGATGTCGCAGTTCTTTACCGGCCCGGCACCGACAATCTCTGTGAAGTGACATAAACCAATGCCCATCAGCTTACGTGTTTTACCTGCCTTAAAGTCTTCGACCTGTTGAGATTGTTGCTGGCGCAGACCGCGATAGTCCACAGCGTCCAGTGCCTTGTTCCATGCCGTATGATAATCACCGGAGTCATACTCCCAGCCCAGTGCTGACTGGTACGGGAATTGTTCTTTTTTAATAAAGTTAAGCGCTCGTAAGTCTGCCGCATCCATATTGAGCTTGATTGCAAGTACTTCAATCATGCGCTCTATAAAGTACGCAGCCTCGGTAACACGGAAAGAACAACGGTACGCCACACCGCCCGGAGCTTTGTTCGTATAAATACCATCGACAGCCAGGTAGGCGGTGGGAATGTCATAAGAGCCGGTGCATATGTTCATAAAACCCGCCGGGTACTTGGTCGGGTCGGCACAGGCATCAAACGCCCCGTGGTCTGCTGTGGTGTGACACCACAGGCCAAGGATCTTGCCTTCTTTGGTGGCGGCAATTTTACCTTGCATCCAGTAGTCACGTGCGAACGCCGTGGCACTGAGGTTTTCCATACGGTCTTCAATCCATTTGACCGGCTGGCCGGTGACAATTGAAGCGACAATAGAGCAAACATAACCGGGGTATACCCCCACCTTGTTACCGAAGCCACCACCGATGTCTGGTGATACAACCCGGATGTTGTGCTCTGCTATACCGGATAACAATGATGCAACGGTACGCACCACGTGCGGTGCCTGAAACGTGCCCCACAGTGTCAGCTTGCCGTTAACCTTGTCCATTGATGCTACCGCACCGCAGGTTTCCATCGGGCAGGGGTGAGTGCGATGGTAGTAAACCATCTCTTCTGCAACCACAGGCGCTTCTTCTATGACTGCTTCTGCAGCGGCTTTGTCGCCTTGTTCCCAGGTAAAGATATGGTTGGGGTGTCTGCGAGGTCCGTGTGCGCCTTCTTTTTGATCGGCAATATCTTCACGTAGTACCGGTGCGTCCGGCAGTTCCGCTTTAAACGGATCTACCAGCACCGGCAGTTCTTCATATTCAACCTTAACCAGGTCAACGGCATCTGCAGCAATGTAGCGATCTTCAGCAACAACAAACGCAACTTCCTGTCCCTGAAACAGCACTTTGCCATCTGCCAGCACCATTTGTTTATCACCGGCCAGCGTTGGCATCCAGTGCAGGCTGAGTGGTTCGAGATCTTCTGCAGTTAACACAGCAACAACACCGGGTAGTTCAAGTGCTGCAGTTTTATCAATAGACACGACTCTGGCGTGCGCATGTTGTGATCGAACAAAATCACCGAATAACATATTCGGCATTTTTATATCGTCAACGTAGTTGCCCTTACCCTGAGTAAAGCGTGCGTCTTCTACGCGCTTGCGTGAGGTGCCGAGGCCTTTTAGTGCGGCCTGGCGTTCCTGCATGGTCTCTTCTGCGGCGCTCATGCAACTGCCTCCGGTTGATTCAATTCATCTGCAGCGGCAAGCACTGCCTTCACAATGTTCTGGTACCCGGTACAGCGACACAGGTTGCCGGCGATACCAAAGCGCACATCTTCTTCAGTCGGGTTAGGGTTTTCTTCCAGTAACCGATGCGCGCGGGTGATCATGCCCGGTGTGCAGTAGCCGCATTGCAAGCCGTGGTGTTCTTTAAACTTTTCCTGCAGCACGTGCAGCTTGTCCGGGTTACCTAGTCCTTCAATAGTGGTGATCTCAGTACCCTGTGCCTGAATCGCAAACATAGTGCATGACTTTACTGATCTGCCGTCGATTTCAACGGTGCATGCACCGCAGTGGGATGTTTCACAACCGATGTGTGGACCGGTAATTTCCAGTTGTTCTCTGAGCACATGGATCAACAGCTCACGAGGTTCGGCTTCGGCTTCAACGGACTTGCCGTTAACGTTTAATGTAAGTTTTGTTTTTGACATGGTTTGTTCCTGCTATGAGTAGCGGAGCGCGCTATCTGCGTTAGCATTATGCGCGTTAACTATTTTTTGCTGGATAATCAGAGCGGGTGAATCAGGCGCGTGCCCAGGCGTTTTCGATAGCCCGTTTAAGAATCACTTTGGCCGCATGTTTCTTAAATTCGACAGGCCCGCGATTGTCGTCGACTGGCTCGATCTGTCCGAGCGCAGACTGCACTGCAGCATCAATGCTGGCGTCAGTGACACCCGACTGAACCAGATGATCTGACGCTTCCTGACAATAGAGCGGGGTGTCGGCGAGATTGGTCAGCGCAATGGCTGCCTGGCTGCAACTGCTGTCTGCGGCTTTGCTCAGCAGCACGGCTGCTGCTGCGGTTGCGTAGTCGCCGATTTTTCGTTTCTGCTTTTCGTAGGCATAACCGCCTTCGCATGCCGGGAACGAAATCCCGGTGAGAATCTCCAGATCATCGCGCGCTGTAAAGTAGGCCGCTTCGTAGAACTCGCGTGCCGGTACCTGCCGTTCACCGTCGGGCCCGTGCAAGTGAAACGATGCGTTCAGGCACTGCATCAACGCCGGCATGTCGTTGCCCGGATCACCATTGGCAACGTTGCCGCCGATTGTGCCAACGTAGCGCACCTGCGGGTCGGCAATCTGCAGCGCAGTCTCGCGCACAATCGGCGCGGCGGTGGCCAGTTCTGTGCTGTCGATGAGATCTGACTGGGTGGCCATCGCGCCGATGGTCACGGTGCTGCCAGCGACGGAAATCTGCTTCAGTGAATCAATGGCGCGCAGGTCGATCAGATGTTCCGGCATCGCCAGCCGCAGCTTCATCATCGGTATCAGACTGTGCCCGCCAGCGATCACACGCGCCTCGTCGCCAAGGTCTGAAAGCAGCCCGACAGCCGCTGGTACAGAGTCTGGCTGGTGATATTCAAAACGTCCCGGAATCATGTTTATCCTCCACTCGATTTGGTAGCCAGACAGAGTAAGGGAGATCGGCGGAGGCTGGAACCGGCAGTGGCATCTAATTCACGAAATCCGTGAATTGCACAAACGTCGTTCGTGAAAATGGATTCTAACTTACTGATATATCTAAACAAATTAGAAGGCGAGCATCTGGATCACCGGCCGCAGCCAGGATGAGGCGGCTAGCTTCCAATAGCACTTTGCCCGGAATTCAGTACACGGGAAAGGTCCAGTACCCGGTTTCGGCTCACCGGAACACTGCTGAGTTGCGGGTAACCTTCGAACAGACAAGCGCCGGTTTCCTTCTTTTTTTCGAACGAATGCACCTCGTCAATATTGACCAGATAGCTGCGATGTGTGCGATGAAAATTTTTATCAGAAAGGCGCTTTTCGGCTTCGGTGATTGACCACGGGCAGAAGCGAACACCGTCTTTGGTGTAGAGGTGGGTGTAGTGACCATCCGCGCGAATGGCGCCGACAGTTGAGCTGTCAGCAAATTCGATTTTCTTGTTTCGCTCAAAGGGAATTTGCAGGGTCTGATCGGTGGTTGTGCTCGCCACCGAATCGTGAGCGGAAATCGCAGTCACCGGATTCGGGTGTTCATTTTTGGTTGTGTCCGGTGTTGTTGTGTCTGTTGGTGTGTCTGGAGACGTTGCGTCTGGCTCTGCATCGACCGACCCGGTCGTCTGGGTCAGAAAAGTGGTTGCAGCCAGCAGGAAGGTGCCACAGATAACAAAAGATGCCACAGTCACCGCAATCGCAAGCGTATGGTTTGCCATTGCAACGGGTACCGGCTTAAAAGTGCTGTCAGTGCTGAAGCGCGTGCCGAACATCGCAGCGTAGTGCACGGCCACCACCGCACAACCAAACACCACCGAGCCCCGCACAATATTCTGTCTGGAGCGTCGGCCGTATGCCACACGGATGGCGACAATCCCGGTCAATGCCGCCACGCACAGTGCCAGCAGTACAGACCAGACGGAGAATTCAGGCACGGTGCCACGGATGGCCAGCATCCCGATATAGTGCATAACCACAATCCCGGTGCCGAGAATCAAACCGGCAGAAATCAGCCGTGCAGGTGTTCTTGCAGAAAAGTGCAGCATGAGCAACGCCACGCCCACCACCAGAATCGCGATGAGTGCAGAGCCGAGTGTCTGCAGGGAATCGTAGTAAACCGGGATCGGAAACTCGTGCGCCAGCATGGCCACAAAGTGCATCGACCAGATGCCGCCTCCCAGAATGAAGGCAGACATCACTACCAAAGCCTTGCGCTTGTTTTCCGGTTGACCGGCAATATTATTGGTCAGCGCCAGGCCGGTAAATGCAGCAACCAGAGAGACGGCAATTGACGCAAAGACAAGAAAGATATTATGGGTAGCAGCGATCACTGCAGAATTCTCTCCGGAGGCCCGATGCGACGAGCAGTGTTGGGACCAGCGGTAGTTTAAGGTTGATCGCCGCACATGTCGACGACCACTACAACCGGGCGCCGTAAACCGTCAGGCAGGAGCCAGCGATTAACACCGGAGAGGTAAGTGGACTACACAAAGCATCAAGCCCGGCGAAGCCGGGCTTGAAAAGTACCACTGAGTGAGTGCTGGTTAAGCGGCGATCTCTTCTTTTTCCGCTTCGATGGCCTTTGGCGATGAACCGATAGCAATGCGTTTCGGTTTCATTGCTTCCGGAATCTCCTTAACCAGGCTGATCGTCAACATGCCATTTGAAAGATCAGCGTCGACAACTTCAACGTGGTCAGCCAGTTCAAACTTTCTTTCGAAAGTGCGTGTGGCAATACCCTGGTACAGATAGTTGCGGTTTTTCTTTTCGTCTTTGGCTTTCTCGCCGCGGACAGTCAACACGCCACGTTCTGTTTGCAGATCAAGCTCTGATTCTTCAAAGCCTGCAACCGCAATGGTGATAGCGTATTGGTTCTCATCGGTTGCCTCGATGTTGTACGGAGGGTAACCGTTGCTGTGATTATTCTGGTGCACGTTGTCGAGTAATGAAGCAAAGCGATCAAAACCAACAGTGCTGCGATAGAGAGGTGAAAAGTCGATAGTAGTCATTGCATATTCTCCTAAGAAGCAATATTGAAGCAATAAAAAAAAATAAAGTGAAAAACAACATGAACCTGACTTGGCAGCGTTCTTGTTGCTGATAAAGAAATAGGGATGACAGAAAATATTTCAAGGGATATTCAGCGTCAAACAATGGACTATGCAGCGAAAAAAATCGCTTAACCCCGGAATGCCAGAGTCAGTAATTTTACTGTATGTAAATGAATGAGCTAAAAAGTGTGAGGTAGTTGTCTGAATCTGGCGAGTGATGCAGGCGAGCGGTGAAACCTGAGCAACGAAGCGTGAACTGCCTCAATGATTGAGTGATTAGTCTGCGTTCGAATGGCATGCAAAGTGATACTTTACAATTGTCCGCCACAGTGGCAGACAAGCTCAACAAAACATTACTCTCCAAAGAGGTATTTTCGGGTGAATCACTTCCCCTTACAGATTCTCACCCCCAATCGGGCCCGCTAGTCGGGCCCTCTTTTTAGGTAATTGGCTCTATTTGACAAGACTTTTGTCAATAACTGAGTTTTAAGTAAAAGCCTGGTTTAATAGTTGGACTGAAGGCGGTTGAGTTCTAACGAACTTAATGACTTAGCATCGAAAGAATGCAACCCTGAGTTCTTTTTCGGGTATAACGCACCCCAAATTACAACCCTAGAAATTGCGCCGCGAAAATCTTCACCGTTGAGAAATTAAGACATTCGTCAATCAAGCTGTTGACGGTAGACAACGTCAATCTGAACTCACGTTGCGGGACTCCGGTGATATCAAAGGCTTAAACCTGTGCGTAAAAAACTCCGGTTCTGCCGTTTGGCGCTGACAATACTTAGTCAGCAAAAAGCGCAAGCTGGTTTCACTTGGCACTCACCCCGCTATCGGTCTCGCGGAGG
>CALHCI010000236.1 GCA_937931165.1 uncultured Granulosicoccaceae bacterium | reverse complement strand
CTGCTTTACCGACCCTGAAATCGTCACTGCCGGATTGTCACCGGCTGAGGCAATCGAGTCCGGACACGAAATCACCGTTGGTCAGTTTCCGTTTCAGGCTAATGGCCGCGCGATGACCATGGAGAGTAGCAGCGGTTTTGTACGGGTGGTTGCTAACAAAAGTGATGGAGTGTTGTTAGGTGTGCAGGCTGTCGGGCAGGGTGTTTCCGAGTTGTCGTCGGCGTTTGCTATTGCCCTTGAGATGGGGGCATGTGCTGAGGATATTGAAGCGACCATTCACGCGCATCCAACACTGAGTGAAGGTTTTGCCGAAGCGTGTATGCAGGTTACCGGTTCTGCGTTGCATGTGTAATGTACCAACAGAGATTAATATCGAATATCTTTGTGACGGGTTGCAGAATCAATGAGGCGCTATTCTGAGATCTGATCGACGTATGTTGTTGATAGACGGATAGTTTTCCGTGCGTTGCGGCCAAGTGTGGTGGAAAATCCGGTCATATAAGTGACCGCGATATTCAACTGTGCAACAAATCTACAGGCACGGACAAGGGGCCCCTGAATGCCCAACCGTCAAACAACACATCATCATTCAGGCGCATTCGGGGAAACCGTTCAAACAACTTTGGTAGTGCCACCTCTTCAATCAATGCACGTGCTGCGGAAGCACCCGCGCAGAAATGCGGGCCTGCGCCAAAACTGATGGCAGATGAGGTGTTACGATTCACGTTAAAAGTGTCCGCATGCTCAAAACAAGTTTCGTCACGGTTACCGCTACTAAACATAAAAAATACTCTGGTATCAGGAGTAAATTCAGCACCGCTCCACTCAAAGTGTTTAGCAACTCTTCTCGGTGACATCCCGATCGGTGAGATCCAGCGGGCGTACTCTTCGAATACCTGCCTCCATGAAGCTTTTCCATTGAGCACTTCATTAAGCTGGTCGGGATGCGTTAACAGCGCCCAGGTTGCTCCGGCTATGGCATCACGCGGTTCGTTCTGACCACCGCTGATGGCAAGTTTTATATTTGCGCGTATGCTCTCTATTTGCTGCCCGGCCTGCCTTAAGACGTACAGCAATGAATGTTTGTTGCAGTTGGCTTTCTCCATCCATATTTCATCAATACACTGGTCTATCAGTGCAGTGGCTTCTCTGCAGCGCTTTTCAATAGAGTCGTCACCGGAATAGTTGGCAATGCCGTCTATCATCGCTTGCGAAACCGCATCCATTTGTTCTACGGAAAGATTAAGTAACCCGGTAATGTTCCTTAGCGCATGTGCAGAGACAGGCATGGCATAGTCGGTGACAATATCGCATTGGGCGCGACCTGTCAGGGTATTGAGAACGGTGTCAGTAGCAGCTTCAAACTGCTGCAGCCACACCTGCTTTACGGTTTTTGGTGACAGGGATGGAAGTGCCTGTATGCGCTCTTTACGGTGTGCCTTGCCATCTTTACGCATCATGTTTTCACCCATTAACTCTGTCATCAGACCGCCGGGCTGATGAGAAGAGAAAATATCGATCATTTTTTCGCAGTGAAAAATATCATCGCGACAAGTGAATAGCGTTGCATCGAGCTGTGGTACGAAGCAAATCGGTGTTTCTAACCGCATACGTTTAAGCGTCGGGTACGGGTCGGCGCGAAACGACGCGGGGTTTATATTCACTACCGGTGTGGGCATCTGGTTTCCTGTGGTATTCCCTCAAAACGACTGTCGTAAATGGCACGATCAGACCGGGCACTCCGCTGTGGCTTGTGCTTATTTCAAGCTACGTGCTCAAAACAACTTTGTGCCACTAAACGACACTCTGTCAGGTGCAGGGTGTGACGCTCCCGATTCATGAGCGTGCCATGTTCTGGTTTAAAGGTACAAGTGCTAATACGGCAATTGTTCCGGGGTTTTGCCAATGTAATCCGGTGCCAGGTACTGCGGAAACTGCACGGCGTCTATCAAAGTTAATCCTTGCAGCCATGCCTTACACACCCGGTGCATTCCATCCATAAGGCGTCCCTCGCAACAAAGGATTATCGGAAAGGTCAGATCACACTGGTGAATCAGCTTTGCGTGGTTTGCAACGGCGCGTGGTGTCAGCGGTGAATTCTGCGTGTGCCAGTAAGGTTCATCGAGTTCTCTGATATCTTCCAGCTTCATCTGGAAGGTAGGTAGCCCCGCTGATTTGGTAATCAGTTTGCTTACGTCCCAGGCCAGTAGCCCGTTGTCTGAATCGCGAAAATGGTATTGTGGCCGAATGGGCATGGCAGGTTCCCGATTATATGATGCTGCGGTAAGATGTTACCTGCGATTTGCTGACGAACCTATATCAATGAAATATCCCCCGCTGTCAGAAGTCAGGAAAAATTTGCGTATTAAGTGGTACCGCTGCCCGATTGAAACCAGTCGCCTGCACGAGTTGTTACAGCGCAGCGATCGCAAGGCATGGGTACAGGCTGGTGGGCATCTGACACTCTGGCTGCTAACCGGATCGCTGGTGTATTTAAGCTGGACACTGCAATGGTGGTGGTGGCTGGTTGTAACCATGGTACTGCACGGCGTTGTTAGCAGTTTTTTTGTTGGAGTAGCGCCCCATGAACTTGGTCATGGAACTGTGTTTAAAACACCCTGGCTAAATAAAGTGTTTCTCTATTTATTCAGTTTTATTAGTTGGTGGGATCCATTCGACTATGCCAGTAGTCACACTTACCATCATCGCTACACATTGCACCCGGAGGGTGACAGAGAAAACCTGTTACCACTGACTCCGTCAACCGACGCAACATTTCTGCTGCAAATGATGACAGTTAATCTGCTAACACGAAAAGGCAGAACTTTCGGCAAGGGCGGTCTGTTGGCTACACTGCAGTCAACGGTGCTGGCGGCAATGGGTCAATCCGGTTCCACGGAAGTTGCGTCTAATGAGTGGCTGGTGGCGCTGCACAGTGATCAGCCGGCACAGCACCAAAAATCGGTCTGGTGGTCACGGTTTTTACTGGTGGCGCATGGTGCAATTGTCGTGTTGTCGTTGGTAAGCGGACATTGGATATTTATACTTATTGTTACGGTACCTTCGTTCTTTACCAATTTGCCAGCCTATCTGGTGGGTATGACACAACATTGCGGGTTGAAGCAGAATGATGCTGATTTTCGCAAGTGTGTGCGTTCAATCACCATCAACCCGGTGCTCGAGTTTCTGTATTGGCATATGAACTGGCATACCGAGCATCACATGTTTGCCGGTATTCCCTGTTATAACCTCAAAGCACTACATTATGAGGTAAAAGATAATATGCCGGCGCCCAGATCACTGTGGCAGGCATGGAAGGAAATGCGCTATACGTGGCAACAGCAACAATCTGACCCGGACTATTTTCATGACACGCCTGTGCCGGTTGCGGAAAATGCAGCAGGCATCAATGTGGATGACAGTGCCGCATCGATTGGTGATCTTGCTCCGCGCGGGCTACAGTAATGGTATGATGTAGAGAGACGTCGAAGAACCAGCGGTGCTGAGTGTTGTCCGCATTTGTTCACACCCAACTCAAGAATACTGTCCTGAATACCATCGCATTTGCCCATATCAGAAACACCGATAACATCGGTGATCGCTGGTGTTGTCCGTACGATTACTTCGTTTACCCCAATGCCAACGCAATTGATCTTGCAGAAAACCCTGCCTCGGAAACCGGCGCTGTCATTTATGGTGGTGGGAAAATTCTGGGTAGTCTGCATTCACAAATTGCCGCTGCAAGAGATCGCAAGCTGCTGCGTATCGGCTGGGGGCTTAGCTCGGTGCAGTCGAGCCGCTTTTCACTGAAATATTTCAGATCACAACGTCTGCTTGATCTGATAGGCACCCGTGACTGGGGTGACTCGCGGTTTTCCTATGCGCCTTGTGTCAGCTGTATGTCCGGGGAGTTTGATTCACCGGCGCCACCACAGCATGAATTGGTGTTTTACCTGCACGCGGGTAAAACTGATGGTATGGGTTTG
Source organism: uncultured Granulosicoccaceae bacterium (assembly GCA_937931165.1). Classification (GTDB taxonomy): domain Bacteria; phylum Pseudomonadota; class Gammaproteobacteria; order Granulosicoccales; family Granulosicoccaceae. The sequence goes on along the minus strand of CALHCI010000236.1, from coordinate 8,552 downwards.
GCTGTTCCGGAGGGAGTGCCGGTGATGACGAACACCGGGTCAACGTTTGAAGAGGCTCTGCGGTTTATCGCCAGTGGTGCAACTGTGATTTCCAATTCGTACCACGGTGTTTACTGGACAATGCTGATGGGGCGGCGCTCGGTGTGCATTCCGTTTTCCAACAAGTTTACTGCTTATCGCCTGCCGCCATCTATTGCCACCGTGCACAACTGGCGTCAGGTGGTTAATCAGGCTCAGGCGCATGACGAGTTTTTATCGCTGTCCCGTGAAGCGACAATGGCTTTTAAATCGACAGTCGATCAACGACTGTCAGATGTCGGTGTATTGCAGGTTTAAAAATACCATTGCGGTAAGCCGTTCAATCAGCGTGATGCAACAATATCGTAGTGATGGGTGCGTCTGGTGTTTTGTCGTTCGAAGCGGGTCAGGCCGATGTCAGTCGCCAGCTGCTGAAGCTGGTCGGGTTTTGTCCAGTGTTCGTCGACTTCGTAGTGCAGTGTGGTAATGCTGTTTTTAAATGCACATTTTGCCAGTGTTGAAAATACCGTTTCTTCGTGACCTTCAACATCCACTTTTACAACGATTTCAGTGTCGGCAGGAACCAGGTTGCTTAGCTCTGTGTGATCAATCAGGTTAACCGTTACGGTCTGGCTGTTATATGTTTCACTTTCATGGCCGTGTAGCGTCGCTCCTCCACTGTGTTGCGGGTTAAGAGTCAATACAGCACTGCCTGCCTGATTTGAAACCGCTGAGTTAACAGTGATTGTTTTATCGTCAAGTTTGTTGATAGTAACGTTTTTGTTTAATAACTCAAACGTATCCGGCATGGGCTCAAATGAAAACACTTTTTTACAGTGTTTGTTGTTTGCAGCAATAAGACTGTAGATACCCTGGTTTGCACCGATATCTAAAAAGACAAACGGGGTGTTTTTATTTGTTAGAAGATCTGCCAGGTCATAACCGTAAGTCGCATCGATACAAAAGCGAAACGTGGTGTCTTTCCAGTTTGCCGCCATCAGAACACCGTAGCGGGAAGGGACATAGGCTGTCCCCCGCATCCGATAATAACTTCGTTGTATTTTATTCGTCGCCTTGCGAGCCCTTATCTGTGCAAAGCTGCGTGTGCCGTGGGTCCGCCATTCCTGTACAAGACGTCGCATCAGGTTTGTCTGCTTTGTGTTGTGGTAATGGCGGCCTGCCTGTTAAACAACTTACAGGCTAACATGCCGTTTCTTAACAGCCACCAGGCGCGCCTGCCGTAATTGGCGGCCTTCAGCCGGTAGTGTGGCAATCTTTTGAGCCAGTGCGGCTTTGCGACCAATGCGAAATTCTTACCGGTGATGGTGGAGGTGCCGTAATCGTCGGGGTGACTTGACCAAGGTTCGAGGCCCAGTTGCCGGTAGTTGTGTATAAAAAATCGATTCAGTTCGTGATCGAGCGCGCGAGTTTGCGGCCAGATATTAGGGAGTATCTTTTCTACTGTTTCGCGGGTAATTAAGTAGGCAGCATTGCCGGTGAACGGTCCAACGTAGGCGTTAACCCGGTACTGTGCTGCGGAAAATTGTGTGACAGGCAGCTTTGCGCGAATACAGTTAAAGCGGATGACATCCCATCGCTCTTTGACACTCATTGCAGTGCTGAGCGCATGGTTAAAATCACTGTGAAATACGACATCGTCTTCAAGTATTAATGCCGTTGAATACGACGAATCAAGAAATTGTTGCCAGACACCGATGTGGCTCGCGTAAACACCCATCTTACCGGGCAACAACTGCGACCCCATGTTTCGTTCATAGGCTTTTTTATCGACGTTGTTGAGCAGTTCAGCTTCACGGGATTTGCCATTTACCGCATCAAAAATCTGATACTGCAGCCCCAACTGCGTTAACTGTCTTTGCATGCGTTGCCGGCGCTCTGTTGCTGCGCTTAGGCTGATGAGCCAGATGCCGAAATCCTGGTTGTCCCCTGAGGGTGGTTGTTGATCTGCAGCTGGCACTGGGGCTGATCCGAACGCTTCGTAGTGGGCTATCAGCGCAATTGTATCGCAGTCACTGTTCAGGTACCTGCTAATTCAGTAATCTGTTGGTCAGACAGTGGTAAACGCTCGACCAGATGCGCTATTGAGTTGGCATAATATTGCAACAGTAACTGATCATCGGGGTTGACTTTGTACAAGCCATTGGCTGAATGTAGTACACGCCGCAGTACCAGCATTCTGATACCGACAGTGACGGCGTAATCCCGATTGCCTCTGGGGATATACGCGCGGTAGCCGTGTTCCTCGAGTTGTGCCAGTAAATCGAATACCGCTGCTTTAAGTTCCAGTTCACTCCAGGCTACTGTTGGATTTTGGGCGATTACGGTTGCCACCAGTGCCACCGGCAGCACCGGTGTGATGTTGCCGATGCGTGTCATCATGTCGTTGGCCAGTGGTTCAACATTGGTAAGCGGACCGGTTGTATCGTAACCACCCTCTGACAGCCATTGCTTGAGAAAAACCGGTTTGCCAAAGTTAACGCAGGCGTAGCCGTTTCGATAGCGCCGCCCGATGATAGCCTGCCAGATATTTTTACCGGCGAACGCACCGAACGTTATTAACGTTGCAAACTTCGCACGTCTGGGTTTCTTTTCGGCAGCCCGCAGCAGACTGCGATCTTCCAGTACGCGGTCATAGTTGATACCCACCGGAATAAACACAATGTCGCGGTCGCCTTGAGGGTCAAAGCCTTTGGTGATGTAACCGAGTAAGCCGAGTTTAGGTGCACCGAGCTTACCGTCTCGGGATAATCTTCCTTCAGGAAACACCGCCTGCGGTACACCACCCTGAGCAGCCATTTGTACGTAAATTTCAAGTACCTTGCGATACAGCGGGTCACCGGAATCGCGTCGGACAAAATAGCCACCCATAAACCGGATCAGTTGCTGTAACGGCCATATACGAGCCCATTCACCAACAGCATAAGAAAGAGCGGTGCGCTCTGCGGCCAGATACGTTGCAACGATGTAATCCATATTGCTGCGGTGATTCATGAGAAACACCACGCTGGTTTTTTCATCAAGTTCGGCCAGTTCCTGATCTTCAGCAAAGCCCAGCCTTACACGATAAAGGCCATGTACCAGCTTGCGAGCCAGCCAGTAAGCCGATTTAAAATACAGTAGCGCGTTAAAGGCCGGCACTATCTCTTGCGCGTAAGTTTTTACCTCTGCCATCAATACTTCCCGCGTCACTTGTCTCTCGGCAGAGAGTTCGTCAGTTAACGACATGATTTCGGGGTGATAGCAGAGCCGGTCTATCAGTACTTCGCGGCGTGTCAGTTTGAATGATGGAATCTTCAACGCAAGCCGGGTGTTCACTTCGTCAATGACCGTATTGGCGCGACGTCGAAAAAACCATCGTGCCGACGGCAGTAGAAAGTGTTGTAGCAGCCACAGGGCTGCCAGTAGCAATGCCAGCAGAGCCGTCCATAGCGGCATTTCAATGGTGCTGTTCATCAGGTGTTGTTTGCTCTGTGATACATCGGGTTCCAACCGCGATTTCAGAGTAACACCGATCGGTTTATTTCGCGCAAGTGAAACTGAGTTACACTGGCGGTTTCGATCCGGTGCCGCTCTTGCCGCCTTCTCCCGACAATGAACATCAGCCCGTTTCCCGTCAGTGGCTGCTGGTTGCTATTGCCACGGCCTGTGGTTTTACTGCTGCCTGGAACATAGGCAAGGTGCCGCCGTCAGTGCCTGCGTTGCGCGAGGAGTTTGCAACCTCACTGACGTGGATCGCAGCACTGGTCAGCAGCTACAGTCTGGTGGCTATGACCTGTGCACTGGCAATGGGCAGAGTGGTTGGCTGGCTCGGTGTCTGGCGCACTATTGCACTGGGCTTAATCTTTTTACTTATCGGTGGATTATTCGGTTCGGTAACACATCAGTTTGCTGTGCTGCTGGCCGGGCGTGTGATCGAAGGTCTCGGGTATCTGGCTATTGCGGTGACTATTCCCGGTTTTATTGCGCGCGTGTGTTCAGATGCAAACCGGCCGGTTGCCATGGGTGTGTGGGGTACCTTTGTTCCGGGCGGTATCACATTGTGTATGCTGGCAGCACCCTGGTTGTCTGCGATGGGAGGGTGGCGGTTACTCTGGTGGGTTGGCGTTATGGTCGCGATCGTGATGTTGATTGTTGCGCAACGGTTTATCCGACCGGTTGCAGTTGGTTTTGACGGTCAGCAACCTGACAAAAAGCTGCAGTGGCGGTCGGTGATCAATAAAACCACGCTGTTAATGGCAGGTTGCTTTGCCGTGTATTCGATGTCGTTTACCGGGCTTGCTACTTTTCTGCCCACCTACTGGAGCGAGGCCTCAGGGCTGTCGCTGCCTGTAGCCACAAAATTCGCAGCGCTGGTGGTAGCGGCTAATATCTTCGGCAATCTGGCGGGTGGTTGGCTGAACAAACGTGGGCTGTCGTTTCGCGTACTGATTGGCATTGGCGTACCGTTATCTGCGCTGTGCGGCATGGCAGTTTATGCGACACCACTGCCGTTTGGTGTGCAGTTGCCGGCTGCAATGCTGTTTTCTTTTCTCGGTGGCATTGCGCCGTCGACTATGTTTTCATCCGTCGCCGCTGTGGCACGAACACCGGCACAAAGTGGTCTGTTGGTGGGGCTGCTATTTCAGGGGGCGGGCTGTGGGCAGGTGATCGGGCCGCTGCTGTTTGGTGCGATCATTGACCTCTCCGGCGGCTGGTCGACTGCACCGCTGTATTTCCTGGTAAGTGCCGCTATCGGTTTCTTACTGCTTTCACGAATTCCAACCACTCTGGCAAGGCTATAGCTGCGATGACCTCATCTTCCATACAAAAAGGCTCCACGCAACAAGGCCCCATACAAAAAACTATCGAACTCAGTGGCCAGTGGCCGGCAGTTGCCGAAGTGTCGGATGCCACTGAGTTATCGGTAGAGACCGTTAAGGATGCCGCTGCAAAAGGGGCGGTGTGGCTGCAGGCAGCTCAGGGAAAAGAGAGCTACCGCAAGCCGCGCAGGGTTCGATCACTGGATGAAAGATTCAACCGGCGCGATCAGATATTAATAAACTACGACAGCGCTGTGCTTGCGGCAGTGCCACCGACTGTCGAGCTGGTGTCAGATCAGGTTAACTATAGCGTTTGGTGTAAACCTGCCGGAGTATTGAGTCAGGGCACCAAGTGGGGTGATCATTGCAGTATGTGTTATCTGGTTGAGAAGTCTCATGGCAAACCGGCGTTGCTGGTGCATCGTCTCGATCGTGCGGCCAGCGGGCTGATGATTCTGGCGCATACCAAAAATGCGCTGGTAAAGCTGGCTGAGCGTTTTGCGGAAAGAAAAGTTGGCAAAACTTATCAGGTCAGAGTCCGGGGTACGGTTGATGAGAAACTACCGAAAGTAATAAAAACGCCGGTGGCAGAAAAACCGGCGCTGACCACGCTTCATGAGGCAAAGGTGATAAACAGTCCGGTACAGTCTGACGGCAGAACGGATAAAAACGCTGAGCATATTGCCGAGACGCTGCTCACTGTTTCTATAGAAACCGGCAGGAAGCATCAGATCAGATCACATATGTCATCGATCGGGCATCCGGTTATCGGTGACAGGTTGTTTGATCCGGAGCGCGAGCACAAGCGGGATTTGCAACTGGTCTCTGTGGGTATTGAGTTGCAGTGCCCTTTTACTGACAAGCTGGTTTCTGTGCGATTGCCGGATCACCTCAATGTACTGCTATCGCAGGCAAAGAACACATAGAGAATCGATACGATGCAATACCCGAATTTAATGTCACCGCTTGATCTTGGTTTTACGACGTTGCCAAATCGAGTGCTAATGGGCTCGATGCACACCGGACTTGAAGATGGTAATAACCACAAGCGGTTGCAGGCTTATTTTGCAGAGCGCGCGCGTGGTGGCGTAGGGTTAATGGTTACCGGTGGCTATGCGCCTAACATTGCTGGTTGGGTCAAACCGTTTGCCGGTACGTTGTCGAGCAGTCGAGCGGCCGGCAAACACAAAACAGTGACCGATGCGGTTCATCATGAGGGCGGTAAAATCGCCTTACAAATTCTGCACGCGGGTCGTTATGCCTATCATCCGTTACTGGTGGCGCCATCTAAAATTAAATCACCCATTACACCGTTTAACCCGCGAGCACTTAGTACCAGAGGGATAGAAAAACAGATTCAGGCGTTTGTCCGCTGTGCAGTGCTCGCGCGTGAAGCCGGTTACGATGGCGTAGAGATAATGGGATCGGAAGGCTATCTGATTAATGAGTTCCTGGTTGAACATACTAATCAGCGTGACGACAAATACGGCGGCAGCTACGCTAATCGTATGCAGTTTCCGGTAGAAATTGTCGAACGCACACGTGAAGCCGTTGGCGAAGATTTCATTATTATCTATCGTCTGTCTCTTATCGACCTGATCCCGTCTGGCAGCAGCTGGGATGAGGTCGTACAACTGGGGCAGGCAATAGAGAAGGCAGGTGCTACGTTAATCAATAGTGGCATCGGTTGGCATGAAGCACGAATCCCGACCATCGCAACGTCAGTGCCGCGTGCAGCGTTTTCATGGCTTACCGGTATGTTGAAAGAAGCGGTGTCTGTGCCGGTGATTACATCAAACCGCATTAACACGCCAGATGTCGCTGAGAAGGTTCTGGCAGATGGTCAGGCGGATATGATCTCAATGGCACGTCCGCTGCTGGCAGACAGTGAGTTTGTACTAAAAGCAAAAGAGGGCCGCGCCGACGAAATCAATACCTGCATCGCGTGTAATCAGGCATGTCTTGATCATACCTTCAGTGGCAAACTGAGCACCTGCCTCGTTAATCCGCGTGCCTGTCACGAAACGGAGTTGAACTTCACGCCGGCAACCGATAAAAAACGCATAGCCGTTGTCGGTGCTGGTCCGGCAGGGTTATCTGCATCTACCACACTGGCTTCACGGGGTCATAGTGTGACGTTGTTTGATGAGAGCGGCGAAATTGGCGGGCAACTCAATATGGCCAAGGTCATACCGGGTAAAGAAGAGTTTTACGAAACGCTGCGTTACTACCGGCGGCAACTGGAACTTACCGGAGTTGATGTACAGTTGAATACGACCATCGGTGCCAGTGACCTTGAGGCCTATGATGAAGTGATCATTGCCACCGGGGTTATCCCCAGAGATCCGCAAATACCCGGGCAGGACCATCCGTCTGTGCTGAGTTACATCGATGTACTGCGTCATAACAAACCGGTCGGTGATCGCGTAGCGATTATCGGTGCCGGCGGTATCGGATTCGATGTCGCAGAATTTCTGGTGTCTGGTGGTGAATCGGTAACAGAAGATCTGCAAGCGTGGCTGAATGAATGGGGGGTGGTCAGTCCGGCACAGGCCCGGGGAGGTGTACAATCATCATCTGATCATTCGCAGCAACACACGCCGAAACGCGAGGTGTACCTGATGCAGCGGTCAGAGGGTAAACTCGGTGCCAAGCTGGGTAAAACAACCGGATGGATACACCGGTTGACGCTGCGTAAGGCCGGTGTGAAAATGTTCGGTGGCTTAAGCTATGAAGAAGTTAGTGAAGACGGATTGAAAGTCCGTTATGAAGACAATGGCAACACTGAATTGCTTGAGGTTGATAACGTTATTCTATGTGCCGGTCAGTTACCGAAGCGCACGCTGTATGATGAGCTTCAGGCCGCTGGTAAGATGCCAGTGCACGTTATCGGCGGTGCAGATAAAGCTGCCGAACTTGACGCCAAGCGTGCGATAAATCAAGGGGCAAGGCTTGCTGCAACATTGTAGCTTTTTACAACAAATTCACAGTGTCACGGACAACTATGACTAATCCCGCGCCGATAGATGCAAAACAACGCCGAGCCGAACCCGCCATCGTTTGTTATCAGGTAGATCAGTTGCCGGCTTTCGAACCTTCGCTGTACGAGTCTGCCAGGCAGTCGTTAGCAAAAATTGATGAAGTTACCGTTGCACCTCGGGATGCTGCGACGTTTACCGTGAAAGCAGGTCAGTTCTTTCGCATCAATAGTGTGGAAGGTTCACAGGTCGGGGATTTAAATCTCTGGAATTTGCATAATTTGAGTGAGCGTTTTTTTAGCGGAAAAACACGTCAATTACACGCCACACATGTGAGTACCGGTGACCGCTTGTGGAGCTCATTGCCCGCTCTGCGACCGTTGGCAACCATCACACACGACACACTGGACTGGTACGGTTATGACAGTGACGGTGGCGGCGTTCACGATGTCATTGGAACTCGCTGTGATCCCTACACAAACTATCAGCTAAACGGTGTCGATTATCACTATTGCTGTCATTCAAATTTGACGCGTGCGCTTGCGCAGTATTTGGGGTGTTCACTGGCAGAGGCAGAAACCCACATACACGATGTGCTCAATGTGTTTATGTGTACCGGTTTTACGCTCGACACGCATCAGTACTTCATGAAGGCCAGTCCGGTGCGACCTGGAGATTACCTGGAGATGTTTGCCGAAACTGATTTGCTGGGCGCGTTGTCGGCGTGCCCGGGAGG
>CALHCI010000235.1 GCA_937931165.1 uncultured Granulosicoccaceae bacterium | reverse complement strand
CCACGCCCGATTTGCTCCGTTTGATGAGACCGTTACTGGCTTAACAACGCAGGCCAGTAGGTACCCTCTGCCATAGACGGAGATTTACCCACCAGTTTTGGACCACCGAGTTCAGCCAGCACGCTATATAGCAAATCAGCGTCTTTAATTTCATCTGCCACCGGCCTTGAAGGTATGCCTTCTCGGAAACGATCACGCAGTGTGGTTAACGCGGCACCTTTGTCTTTTATTGCACCGGATTCCCCCAGCCTGGCCCACTCTTCATCAGACGAACCGAGCAGTGCCTTTGTCGCGCGTGAGGCCTTAATAAAACCCATAGCGGCCGTTGGATTGTCGGCCGCCCACTGATCAGTAAACACATAGCCAATGGCCGATACCGGGCCGGTGGAACCCAACACAGCAGCGGCGTCTTCAGCACTGACTAAACGTTTGAATCCATCAGCCTCAAGACGCGCACAGTAATGCCAGTAATTGAGCATGGCATCGAGCTCACCCTGACGGGTTTTTTCCGCCAGCAATGGCGGTGCACCAAAGGCAATTTCATTTTCTGCTGCGATATCTAAACCATGTTCCTGTTTCGCCATGCCCTGCAGCAGCAACCAGCTTTTATCGAGTGGTCCGCCTGCAACACCAATTTTTTTTCCCTTAAGATCAGCCAGTGATTTTACCGGGCTGTCAGCTGCAACCATCACCGCACCAACCGAGGAAGAATACGGCACAAAAGTCACTTTCCGGCCTTCGGCACGCTGCCTGGACACCCACAACCAATCGGCAACAATGACGTCAACCGCCCCGCCCTGTAACGCAACGCGAGTCGCATCGCCACTGGCAAACGGCACTATTTCAACCGCCACCCCGTTGGCCGTGTCGTGCCCGCCATGCAACATCGATTTAAGCTCCCAGTTGACGGTTCCAAATTTCAGTACACCAACCTTCACCGGGGTATTGTCTGCGTTAACCGGTAGTACCAGTATCGACAGTAGTACCGCAATCACGTATTTTGAACAGAATTTAATAAGAGCGCTGGTTAGTTTTCGTCTCATGATAGCTCCTCTGATTTTGGTTGATCGTATCGCGCTGTATTGTCGATGGCAAAAGTTTCCTGCGACAGTGACAAGATTGCTCGCCACTCTAATCCTTTGCGCCGTCACCGCTTTGCCTGGCGCCGCCGAGTCTGCAGCCTGCACTAAAGCAGTGGTGTCCGTCCCCGCAGATGCGCCATTGCCCGATGGCGTCAATACAACCACCGGCTATCGCATGGAGCGATACCGATCACCGGTACCCGAGGTGCTACCCGGCGCAGAGACGACAGACACTGAACGAGTCATCGAATTGCTGGCAGCAGGTGATGTAGTTTTTATTGATGTGTATCCTCCCACCGGACTTGGCCCGGACCCACTCGAAGGTTTCTGGGTAACTAATGAACAACACAGCAATATCAAAGGTTCGACATGGTTACCGGAAGTGGGACGCGGATTTATTGATGAAGCACACACCGCATACTTCCAGCGCAACCTGCAACTACTGACCGGTGGATCGAAGACAGTACCATTGCTTTTTTACTGCACAGCAGACTGCTGGCAAAGCTGGAACGCCGCGAAGCGCGCAATACTGTGGGGCCATGAAAACGTTTTCTGGTACCCTGAAGGAACCGATGGCTGGCAGGATCACAATCAACCGCTGGTCGAAGCAAAACCAGTTAATTTTCTCGGGGAATAGCACTTGACCGATGCGTTAGCAAACAGCCTATCCAATCGCAATCCCGAAAGCTCCAACAGCGCTGGCCAATACTCTGGCGATGATTCTAACGACAATCTTGTTGCAGAGTTTGCCGCAGTCAGCGCTGCAATGGCAGAGCAACTCGCCGGCCATGAAAGATTAATCCACCGTTTGTTACTCGCAATAATTACCGGCGGCCATGTGCTGGTAGAAGGATCACCGGGGCTTGCCAAAACACGTACGGTAAATTGTTTTGCACAAATGCTGAATGCAAAATTCACGCGGGTTCAGGCAACCCCTGATCTGCTGCCGGCTGATCTGACTGGCACCAACGTTTACCAACAACACAACGGGCAGTTTAATTTTATTGAAGGGCCGTTGTTTAACAACATTGTGTTAATGGATGAAATAAACCGGGCCCCTCCGAAGGTGCAAAGTGCATTACTCGAAGCCATGGGAGAAAAACAAATTTCTGCTGCGGGCAAAACCTACGCACTTGAAGACCCGTTTATGGTAGTGGCTACCCAAAACCCGATTGAACACGAAGGCACTTACCCGTTACCGGAAGCACAACTGGACCGGTTTATGTTTTTTGTACATGTCGCTATGCCCGGGCCTGAACTCGAACATCAGATACTTGATATTGTCTTACATGAAAACACGCTGGGCGGTCATGCAGTTGCGGATGGTCCAAGGTTAAACAACCAACACATCAGTGCGGCCAAAGCAGCGGTTGCCGGCGTCTACATCAGTGATGCCGTAAAAGATTTTATAGTGCGACTGGTTACCGCAACACGCGGTCATGGAACAGGTGGCGCTGAAGCCCGTGCCATTGAACATGCTGCCAGTCCGCGCGGTACAATATTTCTGGCACAGGCGGCGCAGGCGCGTGCATGGCTTGATGGTCGTGACCACACGGTACCGGATGATGTCATTGCGCTTGCACCGGATATACTGTCCGGGCGCATTGTGCTGAACTATCAGGCACAGGCGCGTGGTATCAGCGGCCGTGAGGTAATACACCGGATTATGGACAACACTGCGGTCCTGTAGATGAGACATGCAGAGACGGCATATCCGCGCACTGAACTGCCGCTCAGCGCGCTTATTGACACCCGCCATGACGTGTTAAAACACCTACCACCATCACTGGTGGGCGGCGTGGCATTGCCGGGTCTTCGTACCGGTCCGAAGCGTGGACAGGGACTTGAGTTTATCGACTTGCGACAGTACAACGACGGTGACGATGTCCGTCACATTGACTGGAATGTCACGGCCCGCAGCAATCAGCCTTACACCCGTTTGTACCGCGAAGAAAAAGAAAACACCACTAGCGTCGTACTCGATTTTCGACGACACATGCATACTGGTTCCAGCGTATTGAGATCTGTCAGAGCAGGCTTACAAGCGGCTCGTATGCTATGGCAATCCGTAGCCGCCGGAGATCGGGTTGCCGCTATTGTTGTTACTGACCATGCAATGACAGAAACCAGACCGGTTGCCGGACGCAAAGGTGCGCTGAGTGCTTGCGAGTTAATCGCTGACGCATTCACACCTGACCACCCCGCTCGATCAACCACACCATTGCAAGCGCTGTTGCCACGAATTAGCCAGCACGCCCGTCAGAGCGGGAGATATATTATATTTTCGGGCTTTGATGCGTTGGGTGAAGCGTGGCAACCACGACTCAATGCCGTCGGTGCAGCGCAGCGGACCACAGGCGTGCTTGTTATTGACAGGCTGGAGCACAATGCATTACCGACCGGACGTTACCACTACAAATCCGGTGACAAAAATAACAAGGAATCTACGGCCACCATTGATCGCCATGCAGCAACAGCACTTGAATCAGAACTGGCGAATGACATAGACCGAATACACGATAGTTTCTATTTATCAGGAGTTCCACTGGTTACCGACCACACAGAAGCTTTCTATGAAGATACGATAATGAAGTTACTCAGAGGCCATCACTAGTGGCCGAGTCCAGCGCAGATATTCTGGAACAGTTGCGTGGCATTCATCTGCCACCTGCGCCACCTGAACCACCACTCTGGCCACTGGCCATTGCCACTATAGTTATAGTTTGCGGCGTGTTACTTTGCCTTATTAATCGCCTGAGAATAAAACAGTGGCATCATGAAGCGCTTGCCGAGCTTGGCAAAATTCAACACCTGCAAGAGGACAAAAAACTCGTTGAATTATCCAGGCTACTGAGACGCATTGTATTGACAGGCAATAACGCTGTAGCCGCCCGAAGCCTGACCGGTCGCGCATGGCTTGATCAACTCGACGTTTTTTTTAACACTCGTTATTTCAGTACCGAAGACGGCAGAGTATTTGGCGCTGACCTCTATCGCCGTTCGCAATATACAGACGAGACAACCAACCACATTATAAAAAAAATCCGTCAGCTGATCCGCTATAAGGCACGGTTCGGTGATTGAATTTCACTGGCCGTGGATTTTTTTGTTGCTGCCTGCTCCGCTATTTGTGCTTGGCATTGGCAGTTCAGACAACAACCGTGGCATTGAAGTGCCGCCAAAGCTACAGCATGGTCTATCGGTGGCGAGCGCTTCAACCGCGGCGCACAGGTTATCCGGTATCTGGCGTTGGTTATTGTTATCGATAACCTGGCTATGTTTATTAACGGCCGTGGCACAGCCACATAAACCGGAAAGTACTGCTCTGCAAACGGCAAGTGGCAGATCAATGGTAATCGCCGCTGATCTGTCTGAGAGTATGTCTAAAACCGATTTCACTATCGATAACAATACCGTTAACCGACTCGCTGTCGTCAAAACTATTGCCGGCAGATTTATATCCGGGCGCAGTGGTGACAGACTCGGACTGGTGCTGTTTGGTGACGAGGCGTTTATCGGTTCTGCGTTAAGCTTTGATCTGAAGTCAGTCAATGATGTATTACAAAGCGCCGGTATTGGCATGGCCGGCAAATCCACCGCTATTGGTGATGCGCTCGGTTTGGCCATCCAGGTATTGCGTCACGACACTGCTTCCGAAAAAGCCATTATTCTGTTATCAGACGGCACTAATTTATCTGGCTCTGCAGAACCTGAAGATGCTGCCGAGCTTGCAGCAAAACTCTCTATTCGCGTACACACAATTGGCCTTGGCAGTGACGAAAACATCAGTGCAGGTCAGCTGTACCTCTCTTCCTCGGCAGATCTGGACGAATCCACGCTGCAGGCAATAGCCGAAGCCTCTGGTGGTCAGTTTTTTCGTGCCCGCACCACAGAGGAACTCCAGAAAATCTACAGTGTGCTTGACGAGCTTGAATCAACAGATGAGGTTGCGCCACCGATTGTGATACACAGAGACTATCGCAACCTTTTTATATTCGCCTTGCTGCTGACTTCGCTATTGCTGCTGGCAACGCGAGCGGTCAGATTATGACACTGCAACAGCCATGGTTTTTGTTACCCGCACTGTTATTCCTTTTGATTTACTGGCTATGGCGATCACAGCGGGTTACAGACGACTGGCAGCGGGTGATACACCCTGAAGTTTTACAGCACTTCGTCGGTCCAATGAAACAAAACAGGCAGCGAAATATCGCATTACTTGTTGCAGCGCTCGGTTGTGTGGCGCTTAGCGGGCCTTCTGTGCAAGACGAAAATAACAACGCACTGCGACACAATGAAACGTGGTTCGTAGTGGCAGATGTATCGCGCTCAATGACCCTCAACGATATCACACCCAACCGAATTGCCGCGATGAGAGATGCAGCAACAGACATTGCGTCCGAGGTTAGCGCAAACGCTATTGCGCTGATAATCTATGCAGGAGATGCATTTCTGGTGACGCCGCCTTCTTTCGATACGGCAAGTTTTACGTCACATGTTGCACTTCTTGATTATGGCCTGGTACCAGTCGATGGCTCTAACCTGACGCGTGCGTTGTCACTGGTGCTTTCGATTACCGAGTCGAGCGGTCTGATCAATTCACGTATTGTCATTCTCAGTGACAGCGGCGGTATGAATGCTCGCGCAGAGGCAGCAGTCAGTCGGCTATACAAAACAGGGCACCGTACCGATGTTGTGCTGTTTGGCAGTAACCATTCATCATCTGCACCATTCGATATCAAAGCGGCGGAAAAAATAGCCAGCACCGGTGGCGGTCAAACCATCATGGCAGACAAACTGGGTAATACCGACATTGAAAGTCTGGCACTCGGTAAACTTGATTTTAGCAGGCAGCTGCTAACCCAGACGGGCCTGGTGACTGTAAGACTGACCAACCTTTCACACTGGCTGTTGTTACTGGGTGTGCCGCTGGTACTACTGATGTTTTACCGGGAGCGTCACTAATGCCGTGCCGCGGATTGTTATTACTGCTTATGTTATGCAGTCCGTTGTATGCAGACGACAATCTGATTGCGCAAAAACTCTTTGATCAGCAGCGCTACGCTGAAGCCGCAGAAATTTACACCGATCCCGCATGGAAGGGTATTGCGCTTTACCGGTCTTCGCAGTGGTGGCGCGCGGCAGAAGCCTTTATCAGAGCAGATGATGCCGCCTCATTCCATAACCTTGGCAACACGTACGTTGAGCTGGGCTACTACGAACTGGCACTCGAGGCGTATCAGATGGCAATTGAACAACAACCGGATTTTGAAGATGCGTTGTTCAACGCAGAATTAATGCGCAAGCTGCTGGCGGCCAATCAGGACGGTCGTGGACAATCAGAGCTACAACGTCGGGGTAAAGAGCTTGACCGTGTAGAAAGCGATGGCAACGAACAACCTGGCGGCAACAACAATGACCCGGGAGAAGAGTCCAATGAAAAGAAAGACAGCGGCAGCGACCGGGAGGGGGCAACCGACAGTAACGCACCTAACCCTGAATCAGTTGCAGCAGGTGACAGTGGTGCGGCCGGTAGTGACGATACCATAAGGGACAACGGTGCACCCGAAGGTGGCGCTACGCAGGGAACAGAAACGGAATCAAACACCGAACAATTTGCGTCAACGGGTGCTCAAGGCAAGGATGTTTCACTTGATGCACACGCTGCCAGCGAACGCTCAAAGCTTGAGGCAGCGCAGGCCAACGAACAATGGCTAAATCAAATACAAGACAACCCGCTTAAGTTTTTGCAGAAAAAAATTGAGCTGGAAATTGCCAGACGCAGACAAGCCGGAGAGTCCGCACCACAGGGAGGCAGCCCTTGGTAGCCCGCTTATTACTATTGTTACTTGGCTGGGTATCAATCGTCGCCAACGCCCAGACCAGTGGCGCATACATTAAGTTATCGCTCGATAGCGAAACTGTTTATTTTGGCGATACGGTCGTACTGGACGTTGAATCCACCGGTCTGCTCGATCCACTGGACTTATCACCACTGACCCGTCATGCAACGCTTGAGCGTGAAACCACCGGCACCAGAATCGCTGTGGTTAAAGGTAAGGTAGTGGAAATCGCAATTCGTCGAATGGATCTGACTCCAAAGCAACCGGGTGTACTCATTCTCGGGCCCATCACTGCAGGGCCGGTACAATCAAATTCAGTGCATGTGACCGTGTTAAACAGCACCAGACCGACATGGCAACCGCAACAGAATGATCTGTCGATTAATATCACGGCTTCACCGGGAACCCCATATGTCGGACAGCAGGTCACGCTTGATGTTGTGCTAAGGCATAGATACCCGATTAACAGTGAGAACGTTACGCTACCCTCACTGAAAGCCTTTTCCAGCAGAGAGCAAAAGTCACAAATACGTACCACCGGTAAAGATGACTGGTTCGAAGTGAGTTGGCGTTATTTTATTTTCCCCAAAAGCTCAGGGGCTGTTACGCTTGACCCCTTAATCTGGTCTGGCAATATCACCAGATCACATAGCGAGCGCGCAGACTTTGAACGACGCTCAGAAGCACTGACACTGAACGTTCAACCAGCAGCGAATGATAGCTGGTGGCTTCCAGCCAAACAGGTGACTCTTAATGACGTCTGGTCACAAACTCCAACGAGCCTGCGCGCCGGTGATGAGCTGGAAAGAACAATCATCGTAACGGCACAAAATACGATGAGCGGGCAAATTCCCGCCGTTACACCACCGGAAAGTCGCGCAATACTGCAATCTAAGCTTGCAGAACAACGCGCTGAAACCATCACTGAAACCGGTGTGGTATCGACTGCTGAATTTACCTTTCGGGTAAGAGCACAAAGCCCGATACCGGTGTTTCTCGATACCGTGCGAATTCCGTGGTGGAACACACCGCTCGATCAACCTGCCGAAGCGATCATCCCTGCACGCAGAATAAATGTGGGCTTACCGGACAGAGCAGACCTGCTGGCCGAATTGGCGCTACAGGAATCCGGCACCAGCCGTTTTAAAACCTGGCTGAAAAGTACATCGTGGGTGCGTTTACTGATTTACGCGATGGCGTGTGTCAGCCTGTTTTACTTATTAGTGACAATGGCACGCATAAGCTTTAACTACTTAAAAGACAGAATAAACAAGTATCGTCTTAAACGGGAACTGCTCGCACTGTGTGATGATCCGGAGCTGTTGTACCGGCGTCTACAGCCACAGAGTCATTCACTGCCAAGCCCGCGACTGCAGAGCCTAATAGAATATTTGCACAGGCATCTTTTTAACAGGGAATCCGGACCAGCGAATACGGCAAGCCTCAAACAGCAGGTTCAGCAGTTGTCTTCAGATGATTTTACTGCGCCGGATGATTTTACCGCTGCGGGTGGCAGGCGTGTTAGCCAGAGCAATACGTTGAACAGATCCACTGGAATGCTGGCCAAGCTCTGAGCCAACATCGACCGCCGGCTCTGATGGTACCAGGCTTTCGATAGCCAGAATGGTGACGAGCATTAACAGGAAGCTCAAACTAATACCGGTGACAAACTCAATGTCGAGCGCATGTTTCAGAATGTGCGCTGAAATCAACAGAGCCCAGATATCCAGCAATAGAATTAATGCGATCACAAAAGCGCTGGACTGATCGCTTTCCATGGCATTAAAAAAATACGGCATGAATGGCAGTGCGAGCAGATAAACGACTGCTGCGGTTCCACACAGTGCACCAAAAGACTGAGCATAGCGATTCTGTAAGCCCCTGGCTCTAAGCAGCAAATACAGAAATATCCCCGGCACCAACAACGACAGCACACTGCGGTAAAGCGCTTCACCGAAATCATAGGCAAACAGGAGGCCCGCCATACTGGTGGCTAACGCCGCACCTACGGCCATATACAGCACCACCGGCTGGCCCGGAAGTTCATGCGGCGCCAGTCTTAACAAAGCAATCTGTACATACTGATGGAAAAGCCTGGACAACACTGCGTTCTCTCTAAACCCGGTTTATTGTCACAGACGAAGTCTAACGCTATTGATCGGACAATGGATTTTGATTTCGCGTTTTGAGCATCACGGCAAGCCGGCAGACTGGGTTATCATAGGCCTCCAGCAGCGCGACGAACACTTACCATGACTGACAGCATGTACCAACCGGGCAAGAATACGCCGTTGAGAACCCGCTTTCGCGGATTCCTGCCAGTGGTGGTAGATGTCGAGACCGGTGGATTTAATCCAAAAACCGATGCACTGCTGGAGATTGCGGTATCTATTATCGCGATGGACGAAGCGGGCAAGGTTTACCCCGAGCCGATCATCAGTACACATATCGTCCCGTTCGAGGGTGCCAACATGGATCCAAAATCGATGGAGATCAACGGCATTGACCCCTACCACCCGTTACGAGCTGCAAGAGAGGAGCGCGATGCGCTGGGGTATCTGTTTAAACCGATTCGCCAGGCAGTAAAAGATGCCGGTTGCACACGCGCGATACTGGTTGGCCACAACGCGTTTTTTGATTTGAGCTTTATTAATGCAGGTGTCGAGCGAACCGGCATAAAACGCAATCCGTTTCATCCGTTTAGCAACTTTGACACAGTCACGTTGTGTGGACTTGCTTTCGGACAAACCGTGTTGGCGAGAGCAGCTCAGCACGCTGATCTGCCGTGGAATCAGTCAGAAGCGCACTCCGCAGTATACGATACCAAAATGACCGCCGACCTTTTTTGCAAGGTGATCAATCAATGGGAATCTGTGCACGGGGCGCCGGCTTAAGACGTTAAC
>CALHCI010000234.1 GCA_937931165.1 uncultured Granulosicoccaceae bacterium | reverse complement strand
GACCGACTATTTCACAAGAATGTACAGCAATGTGATCAGTTGTCGATTCCACTACACAGAAGAAATGATTCTCGAGGATCGTTGCAGCCTCAGGTGGGTGATGCATTTGCAACATCCGAAACTCAAAGGCGGCGAGGAGGTACAGGTGCCGGGAGCCAGTTTTCTGAAATACAACGACCTGGTTACGCATCACGAAGACTATTATGACCTTGGCACGATGCTCTACGAAAACATCTCGGTGCTGGGGCCTGTGGTGCGTCAAATAAAAAAGCGGCTCAGCTGATGTGGCCGCAAGCAGTGGCTGGTTTGGCGGCCTATGGACACTGGTGGCACGCTGATAGTGCTTTAATAGAGCTAACTCGTTGCGGCAATCTACGGTGCACCACATGATCACCAATAAAAAAATCTGGCTTATCGGGGCAGGGTCGGGCATCGGTCGTGAGCTCGCGCTAAAGCTCGCCTCGGCAGGCAATTCGGTTGTAATCAGCGGGCGCGGTATAGACAGTCTTAATGGTGTGGTGGCAGAGCATCAGTCACGCGAGCCACAAACACCGAATGGAAAACTTGTCCCTTACGTTTGTGATGTCACCAATGACGAGCAAACTGCTGCTGCAGCGATTGAAGTCAGTGCTATGATCGGCGCGCTCGATATGCTGGTGTTCTGCGCTGGACGTTGTGAGTACGTTGACAATGCAGAACTCTCAACCGATCTGTTCCGGCGGGTCTATGATGTCAACGTATTTGGTATGGTCAACGCGGTAGCTGCGGTATTGCCCGCAATGAAATCTTCGCACAACACAGAGAGACCTCAGGTGGTTGGTGTTGCGAGCCTTTCAGCGGTGGTTGGTTTACCTCGTGCGGAAGCCTATGGTTCATCAAAAGCAGCGGCCATCTATTTCCTTGAGGCATTACGGCTCGACCTGGCCAGGTTTAAGGTTGACGTCACGGTGGTTAACCCGGGTTTTGTCGAAACTCCGATGACTGCCTCAAACGATTTCCCGATGCCGTTTCTTATGCAGGTAGACGAGGCTGCGGAGTGCATCATTCGGGGCGTCGCTAAACGCAAGCGCAAAGTCAACTTCCCGCTGAGATTAACCCTGACGCTAAAGCTGGCTTCGATGTTTCCCGCACTGTGGTTCGGGGTTATCGGTCCCCGACTTGCCCGGCGCGAAGGGTAAAGCCTGCTGGTGTTATTTGTGTGATGCTATGCGTGTTATTAAAAAGAGAACTGCAAGGTCCAGTGTTTAACAAAACATATAAACAATCTATTGTTTCACCTCGAAGCTTAACGATGAGTGGCTGCACTGTACTGTGCGTCAGCAGTCACGTATGAAAATAGCAGTTATCGGTGCTGGAATTTCGGGGCTTACCAGTGCGTACTACCTTAGCAAACAACACGACGTTACCGTGTTTGAATCTGCCGGTCGTATTGGTGGTCATACTGCCACAATAGACACTGAGCATGCTGGCAAGAGGTATTCGGTTGATACCGGGTTCATTGTCTATAACGACTGGACTTACCCCAATTTTATAAAGCTGCTGGATGAGTTGCAGGTTAAAACCCGTCCGACCGAAATGAGCTTTAGCGTGACCTGTGAAGACAGTGGGCTCGAATACGCTGGCAGCAATGTAAACACACTGTTTGCCGATCGTAAAAACCTGCTGAGACCACGTTACTGGAAGATGCTGCGTGATATTGTGCGATTCAACCGGCAAGCGCTTGAAGACCTCGCTAATGATCGTATACCGGCTCAGGAAACACTGGGTGCGTACTTGCAAAAGAACGGTTATGGTTCTTTGTTCAGAGACAAATACCTGGTGCCAATGGGGGCTGCGATATGGTCTGCCGGTACCGATGAAATGCTTGATTTTCCGGTGTTGTTTTTTGTCCGGTTCTTTAAGAATCACGGATTGCTGTCAATTAAAAACAGGCCGCAATGGCATACTATTGTCGGAGGCTCCGCCGCTTACCTTGCTCCGCTTACACAGCGTTTTAAAGACGCAATACATACGTCCGCAGTGCTCACCAGTGTTAAACGAAATGATACAGAAGTGGTGATTGACTTTCACAGTGATCAATCATCAGCGAATCAGCGAGTTTTTGATGCGCTGATTGTTGCGACACATAGTGATCAGGCATTGCGCTTATTAAAAGATGCCACAGCAGCAGAACATGAAATTCTCGGTGCTATTCCCTACCAGGAAAATGACGTCATTCTACATACCGATGAAACACTGCTGCCGGCAAGAGAGTTAGCCTGGTCGAGCTGGAATTACCGGTTAATCAAGGGTGCAAATGCCAGCCCGGTACCACGGCTAACGTACAATATGAATATTTTGCAGGGGTTGGATGCGCCTTGCACTTTTTGTGTCAGCCTGAATCAAAACGAACAGGTAGACAGCGCCAAAATCCTCGGGCAATACCGTTACAGCCATCCGGTATTTTCGTTGGCTGGTATGCAGGCACAACAACGATGGGACGAAATCGCAGGCGCAAAGCGCACCTGGTACTGCGGTGCATACTGGGGTAGTGGCTTCCATGAAGACGGCGTAAAAAGTGCGCTTCGAGTGGTGGAGTCCATCGACAATTCAAAAACAGATACCAGCACTGCAGCCGCGGATAGCGTCAGTGCATAGCGCAATTTATCAGGGGACCGTCTGGCACAAGCGGTTCGTGCCGGTTATGCACGCGTTTCGTTATCGCGTTTTTATGATGTACCTCGACCTCGCCGAGATCGATCAGGTGTTGTCACTGAGTCGGTTTTGGTCAAAGCACAGATTCGCACCGGCGCGATATCAAAGATCTGACTATTTCAGGCCGCGTGTACAAGACTCTGAGATGTCTGGTCAATCTCACGTCACCTTAGATACTGCTGTTCGAACAGCGGTGGCAGATGCGCTGGGTTTTCAACCGGACGGAGCGATCCGTATGCTGACTAACCTCAGATATTTCGGCTACATCATCAACCCGATCAGCTGTTATTATTGTTTCTCCAAAGCGCCGGAACAGTTACAGGCATTATTAGTCGAAGTGACCAATACACCGTGGGGGGAGAAAACTCATTACGTACTCGACCTGCGAGCGTACCAGCCCGGTGAAGCGGTTGATTTTGGCAAAAACATGCACGTATCGCCTTTTATGCCAATGGATATGAATTACCGGTGGCGGGGTGATATGCCCGGTGACGCGCTGCAGTACACGCTTGAGAATTTCCAATCCAGTGGTGAGTCTGCCGGCCAAACCAGTGAGACTGTTGAACCCCGTAAGTTCGCTGCAGGTGTTAAATTATCGCGAGTGGAGATCACCCGGGCAAGTCTCAACCGTACTATCGCGTGCTACCCGTTGATGACCGCAAAAGTGGCATTTGGTATTTACTGGCAGGCATTGCGACTGTCGCTTAAGCGGGTGCCTTTCGTACCGCACCCGGCAAGGTAACGTTGAACGTTTATAAATTGATGAAGCAGAAGATAATAAAAACAGCGCTTGCACAAACCGTGATTGGAGCGCTCCTGATCTATGTCTGAAACTGTGAATCCCAATGAAGCCAGTGCAACAGGCGGGCGTGGCGGTATAGCTCAAACCGGATTGCCCGCTAAAGTCAGGCGCTGGTCAAGTGCTGTGACACTAGGTCGCAACATGGATGCTGACACTGCGCCCAGCACCAGGCAGCGTTGGGCCCGTTCGCTGGTGCACAGCCACTTACAAAAAATGCAGCGTGGCCAATTGGTGCTCAATGAACCGGACGGCACGAAACATACATTTGGTGGCACAAACACAGCACAACCGCACCACACTGATGACGCAACAGCGAATGACCGATTTCAGCCGGTAGAAGCAGTCATTAATTTACACAACCCGGCGGCATACACAGCCATCGCTTTTAACGGCGTAGTGGGCGCTGCAGAAGGTTATATGGATGACCACTGGAGCACACCTGATTTGCTCGCTGTGATCAGGTTTTTTGTATCCAATATCAGTGCACTAAAAAAAATGGACAGCGAAAGATCAGCCGGTAATCGCGTTGCACTTAACTTACTCAGTCGCGTTACCCGAAACAGCCTGACCGGATCACGCAAAAATATCTCAGCGCACTATGACCTTGGCAATGATTTTTTTGAGTTATTCCTCGACCCGACCATGATGTACTCGGCAGCGTTGTTTAACGATCAGGATATTACTTTGCAGCAGGCATCTACCGCAAAGTTGCAGCATATATGTGAAAAGCTTGAGCTGAAACCAACCGATCACCTGGTAGAGATTGGCACCGGTTGGGGCGGCATGGCAATACATGCGGCCAGCCACTTCGGATGCCGGGTAACAACGACCACCATCTCCAAACAACAGCACGATTACACCAAAAAACTGGTGACTGAACGTGGCCTTGAAGACAAAATCACGGTAGTCATGCGTGACTACCGTGAACTGGAAGGTCAATATGACAAGTTGGTTTCTATAGAAATGATTGAAGCAGTTGGCCACAAGTATTTCAGCAGTTACTTTAAAAAGTGCAGTGAGCTTCTCAAGCCTCATGGTCTGATGCTTATTCAGGCAATTACAATCACCGATCAACGCTACGATCAGGCCAGAAAATCGGTGGACTTTATTCAGCGCTACATATTTCCCGGTGGGTGTCTTCCCTCGTTAAGTGTCATCGCGAATCATGTCGCCACTGTGACTGACATGGGTGTGGTAACAGTATCTGATATGTCACAAGACTACGCAAAAACACTGCGCTGCTGGCGCGAAGCGTTTGAATCCCGAACCGAGCAGGTTCGAGCGCTGGGTTTTGATGATCGATTTATCAGAATGTGGTTGTATTATCTTTGCTACTGCGAAGGGGGGTTTATGGAACGGGTAATTAACTCCACACAGGTGGTGATTGCCAAGCCGGATTATCGAACCTACTGAGCCTGTGCAAGGGCGCCGGTTTGACTTTATCAACAATCAACAGATCTTGTCGCAAAGTGAGTCATGGCAGCTACAACGCATAAGACGGTTGTTTCATCGCTAACCGCCGAGCAGCGGGATTATCTTACACAGCGTTCTGACCATGCAGGCTTACGTGCCTTATTGATTCACTTTGGCTTAATTCTGCTGTTCACGCTGTTGATTGTGCTGCAGGTTCCGGGTTGGCCGGTATTAGTTCTGCCACAGGGCGTACTATTGCTGTTTCTTTTTACGCTGTTGCATGAAGTGACACACCGTACCGCCTTTCGCAGTAAGCCATTAAATGATGCTCTGGCTGCGTTTTGCGGGTGGTTGTTGGTACTTCCGCCAAACTGGTTCCGTTACTTTCACTTTGCACATCACCGTTACACGCAACACCCCGAAAAAGATCCCGAGTTGCAATCACCGAAACCTGCCACTAAAGCAACTTACCTCTGGCACATTAGCGGGCTGCCGGTAACATGGAACAACGTTAAAACCGTATGGCAGAATGCACGTGGACCACGCGCATACAGTTATGTTCCGGATAATGCAACCGGCCTAATCAGGCGGGAAAGCCAACTCATGATAGCGGCATACGTGCTCGTCACGATGATCGCATTACTTACGGATACAATGGGTATCGTATTCTGGTGCTGGTGGCTGCCCTTGATAATTGGACAGCCATTTCTGCGGTTATACCTGATGGCAGAGCATGGTGGTTGTGCATTCGTAGAAGACATGTTTGCCAACACTCGCACAACATTTACCTCCAGTCTGATTCGCAGGCTCGCGTGGAATATGCCGTATCACGCCGAGCACCATGCCTATCCGAATGTTCCGTTTTACCGGCTGCCAGAATTTCATGAGGTGGTTAAGGAAAAACTCAAAGTCACCTCCGATGGTTATGTTGAGTTTCATCGCGAGGTACTACACGGGTTACAAGATCGTGTTGAGTGACGTTATTGCTGTCATTGTAAAAAAGCGCCCAGATTCATCAACAGTGTCAATACCACTGATACGATCAGCATGGTTTTCCAGGGAAAGAAAACCTTAACCCTCGGTCGATTGCCGTCTTCGTTTTCTTCGAAAGCTTTCTCCAGTTTTTCATGGATTTGTCGCTCGGCGTTGCGTGTGGCGCGGGGAAATAATCTGGGTACCACATTGATCAGTACGGTAAGCACAATCGATGCAATAAGGGAATGCACAATGAAATCCTGCATGATCAAATCCTTTAGTTCGTTACAACGCGTTTACCGATAGAGGAGCATCTTCAACCGGGGAGTAAGTTGGTGAGTGTAATTTTATCGAATATTACCTATGTTAGTCTGTCTGGTCAGGTAGTCAGGATGGGAATGATGAAACAAATTGTTGCTTACTGCAGTTTCGCTTTTTTGATTAGTATCGGTTTTTCCCCGGTGTATTCACAAGGTCTGCCCGAATGTGCCTACACCAGCAGTGACCCGGATGGAGATGGCTACGGTTGGGAAAACAGAGACTCCTGCCGTGTCACTGAAAATTCAGTCGGTCCGGATAACAGTGTACCAATGTGTATAGACAATGACGGAGATGGCTGGGGGTGGGACGGACAGCGTATATGCCGGGTAGCGGATACCAATTGTGTTGACACTGACCCCATCGGAGATGGCTGGGGCTGGGATGGCCAAACGTCATGTCAAATACAGGCTTATTCAGCACCGTTTAGTGAGCTTGAATACCTCAGATCACACGTCCGCACCACTATTGAAAGTGCTGCCGTCTCTACGCTGATTTGCCCCTGGCAAGGGGATGCCCAGGTGCTGGATTTGTTCAGTGACGGAGGGGTTATCTATCAGATACCCGATAGAGGGACGTTCAGTGGACTGTGGTCAAGCGGCTTTGTAGAAGACGACGGTATTATTCGTGTTCGCTATATTGATGACACTTATCTGCTTCGCCTAAAGCTTGTTGTACGGCCCGATTCGGTTCAGCTGCAGGGACCCGGTCCGGGTTTTGACGTAGATAACTGTTTCTGGCTGTAAGAGGTAGAGTTCGTCACTCGTAATCGTAGGCTGGCTAGGGCTCATCCGCTGAAATTGTGCTGTTTATTGATTCTTGAATGGTAAGCAGCGTTTTCCGCAATTTCGCTTCGCGTTGTGTAACGTTCATTTCCCGTAGCTCGAGTGTCGCTTCTTTAAAACGCAATCTTTCTTCCATCATTTTCAGGCGCTCCGTAGTGGCGAGCATTCGCTCCTGCTGCAACTGTGCCATCGCCGTATTGATTCTTGTAAGCAGATCTTTGGCTTCGCTGTCGGTCGATGTTGCGTCTATAGATTCCTCTGGCAGCGGGATGACTGCGGGCTGGGCGTCAGCCAGTATTGCTTGTGCATCTTTTTCGCTTGCGGGCGGGGCTTCAGATATTTCTGACGTGTTGTCGGTATCGCTGGATGCATCAGCCGTTTGCATTGCGATGGGTGGTAGCAACGTATTACCAAATGCTTCATCGTCGCAGTCGGCAGCGTTTTGCGAAGTGCAGCCGTTGTAATCGGCATTGCCACGGTTCCATACCGGTTTTGAGATCAGGTTATTCACTACTTTAATTCCGCTGGCATCCTGTACTTCAATGGCACCAGGGTAATCGCCAGCGAGGATAACGGTATTGCCTTCGACAACCACATTTTCAGCGCCGATCATGCTAATACCTGTATCCGCTTCTATAAAACCGTTAACGCCTTCCTTGCCAGCCAGCCCTCTGTAGATCACATTATTTCGCACCATGCCGCCAGAGTAGGGCGTGCTTAAGCCCAGTGATATTCCTCGAAACGACTCCGTGATTTTATTACGTTCAATGGTGTTATCTTTTGAGTTATTCCATATCAGAATTGCCGAACCACCGCCCGGGTACTGGGTGCCGCAGTCACGGTCAACCACGCATCCGCTGCCATCACCATATATGTTGTAAAAGGTATTGTCGCGAATGGTCCAGGACACTGCGCCATGCAGATCAATGCCGCTGTTGTAATCGCCAGTGCCTGTTGGGTTTTGATAGCCGATGTTCGAGCATGCGATCACACCGTCCGGCCCCATATGGCTGCCCTTGATGTGTTGTGTGCCAATGTCAACAAGGTCTACGTTGTAGACGATTGAGCGTGCAAAATTTTCCTTAAAGGATATGGCGTGGTCATGGACGTCTTTCACGGTGATGTCAGCGATGTGCACATCATCTGCCATGACCATCAGTGCTTCTGAGGGCTCGCCATAACCGTGACCCTGTATGACTACATCTTGCGGACGCCCGGATTTACTGCGAATGGTCAGTGGCTTTTCAAATACCACTGCGTAACCATCAAACGTATAGGTGCCATCTTCAAGCAGGACTTCATCACCGGGCTCAGCGCTGCGGATGGTTTGTACCCAGTTTGAAGGATCAGCGGTTAAGGTGTTGCCGGGGGTTCGGTACAGCGAGCTCTCGGTAAATGCAGGGCAATGACTTGACGTAACGTTGGCCGCAGTTGCGCCGGAAACTGCAGTGGTGATTGGAAGTAGAAGCGAAGCCGCTAAGGCCTTAAAAAGTACAGCACCACGTGAAAACGGCATATCAACCACCCCTGTTTATATTGGCTACCGATCCGGTAGCCTTCCACTAATCCAGGTAGGTTAGCTGATGCTTTTCATTCCGTAAATTGAAAGCCGGGCAGATTATGTGATCTTGTTCGGCTTTTGGCCCGTGCGTTTCTTCTTTTTAGCGGTTCGTTTCACTTTTGCTTTTTTACTTGCTGTTTTTCCTTTAACTTCGTTGACTCCAGGGTCCTGCTCTGCAGGCTTGTTGGTATCCGTTTTGCCGTTATCGGAATCGCTGCGCTTGCCACGCCCGAAGTCCCGCCGCATTTCCGCAAATGCGATAAGCTGATCTTCTACCAGTCGATTGATTGATTCGTCAGGAAACAGTCCGGTTTTAGCGTTGCGCTTTCCGGCTGGGCGGCCGGTGAGAATCTCAATCCCTTCATCAATATGGCTGATTGAATAGATGTGAAAATCACCGGCTTTACAAGCGGCTACCACGTCCGGGCGCAGCATCAGGTTTTTAACGTTGCCTTCAGGTAGCAGCACTCCTTGCTCACCGGTAAGGCCACCGGGGCGGCCGCTGCAGATATCGAAAAAGCCTTCGATCTTTTCGTTGGCACCACCAATCACCTGAACCTCCCCAAACTGGTTCACTGATCCGGTGACAGAAAGCGCCTGATTAATCGGTACATCACTTAAGGATGAGAGTAACGCGTACAGCTCGGTAGAAGAGGCAGAGTCGCCATCAACGCCACCATAGGATTGTTCAAAGGCAATCGATGCCGACATGGTTACCGGTACTTCGCGTGCGTAGCTGTTGGAAAGATACGAAGAAAGAATCAGTATGCCTTTGGAATGGATAGAACCACCAAGGTCTGAGCCACGTTCAATGTCGATAACACGCCCGGCACCCATTCTGGTGCGTGCTGTGATGCGTGACGGTTTACCAAACCGGAAGCCACCTACAGACATCACTGCCAGTCCGTTGATTTGACCTGTTTTATAGCCTTTAACATCAATCAGAACAGATTCGCGATGAATGCGTTCGTGATAACGCTGGCGTATTCGATCGACGCGATTGATCTGTTGCCCTATCGCCATACGGACGTCTTCACGGCCAATAACCCTGTGCCCCTGTTTGCCAGCGACATAGTTAGCTTCGCGAAGTAAATCTGCAAGCGGGCCAACGCGCAGAGTCATTCTCTCTTGATCATCAGTCATGCGTACTGCGTGTTCGACCACCGCAGCCATACCTGATTTGTTAAGCGCCTTGAGATTTTCTTTACTGGCAATACCGGCCAGTAAACGAGAGAAGTCTGCGATATTTTTCTGTTCGCGTTCAATGCGATCATCAAAGTCGGCAGCCACTTTAAATAATTCTGCGAAGTCCGGGTCCATAGCGGCTAGCCGGTAGTAGATCGAACGACTGCCGACAATAATCACTTTTACATCGAGCGGGATTGTTGCCGGCTCCAGTGTGACGGTTGTCTGCGCCGAGTGTGCCGAGTACGGAGAGTCAATGGCAATTTCACTGGTGCGAAGCGCTCTTTTCAGGGTTTCCCATGAGTCCGGTGCCGACAGCACACGACGCGCGTCGAGTAACAGATAACCGCCATTAGCACGGTGCAGGGCCCCTGATTTAATTAAATTGAAATTAGTTTCAAGTGCGCCCATTCGGGAGATATGCTCGATCCGGCCAATCATACGCCCAACACCCGGCCAGTCTTCATAAACGACTGGTGCGCCTTCGCAGTTCTTTTCCTGAGACACAAGAAGATTGGCGGTGTAGCGTTTCATGGCGGCTTTAACCGCCTCTGGTCCCTGTGACTGTGGTCCACCGCTTTCGCCGCCCAGTGTGCCTGCAGCAAGCTGTGCAAGTAGCGGAGTGTGTTCTGAAAGATCACCTGCCAGCGCCTGCAGATGCGTTTTGATGGATTCGTCCTTGCCGAAGGTCTCGATCACTGGCCGCAAATGGTGAGTCACCATGGCATCGGTGACTTCATCGTACAGCGACTTAAGCCGATCTTGTCTGGCCTTGTCCAGTTGCGGCATCGCTTCACCCATAAACTCTGCCAGTAACTGTTGCACGCTTTGCATGCTTTTTTGCAGGGCTTCTTTCTGCTTTTTGGGTAGTTGTTCAAACGCTTCGGGTGTAAAGGGTGCGCCTTCATTCATTGGCACCACCGAAAATCCCTGCGAGGTCTGTGAAATGCCCAGTCCTTTTTTCTCTGCCACTGAATTGATCTGTTCAAAGCCCGCTTCCTGGGCCTGACGGAACTCTTCTTCAATAGCCTTTTGTCTGGCTTTGGTATCGTCGCCTTCGAGCAGCGACGGCAGACCCTCGGCAATTGAATTTAACGCGTCGTCGAGGGTGCCTTTAAATTTAGAGCCCTCACCGGCGGGTAACCTGAGGGCCACTGGTTTGTGCTCTACCTCGAAGTTTTGTACGTATAGCCAGTCGTAAGCGCGTTGCTGTTCTGCAGCGCGTTGCTTAACAAAAGCCATGATCGCGTTGTGTTTGCCGGAACCTGAATCACCGTGTACAAAAATGTTGTAGCCGGCAGACGGAATATCGAGCCCGAATGACACTGCCTCAAGTGCTCTTTCCTGTCCGAGTAAGCCGTCTATCGGCGTTAAGTCACTGCTGAGCTTGGCGGGAATGAGTTTGGGATCGCACACCCATCGCAGTTGTTGGGTTTTGATACGCAGCTTGTTAGGCAGGCTTGATTTGCCGGTGATTTTTTTTGCCATGTTGAATTCCGTGTGAAGTGACTGCTAACGTCAGTGATAATCTACAACAACTAACGAAAGAAAAGGTTACATGGTGTGTATTAGGTCCTGCAGTTTAGAGCGTGGTACCTGGCAACTGGTTCCCGTATGTTACCCGCCGGCGATTCTTGGCAGCAGGTAGATTTCTGCGTCGGGTGGCAGGGGTTGCTGCCAGCTGTCCTGATAAATGGTGCCATCAATCGATACCGCGATACCGGAATCGATAAATGGTTGCGTAAGCGGGTATTGTTCTTCCAGCTGACGCATTAGTTCACCAATGGTGCCTGCGTGCAGTTCAATGGTTTCAGCTCCGCCGACCGACGGGCGGAGCGCTCCCCACAGATGGATTGTTGCCAATCGCTCAGGCCGTTTCGGGGGCCGTGTCGACTTCGGCTTTTTCCAGCGCATCGAGTATGCGTGGTGGCGACATCGGCACGTGTGTCATACGCACACCAAACGCATTGGACACCGCATTTCCGATGGCGGCCAATGGCGGCACAATGGAAGTTTCTCCAACACCCCTGATGCCATACGGATGATTGGGGTTGGGAATTTCCAGAATCTGTGTGTCGATCATTGGCAGGTCAGAACAGACCGGAATCCGGTAGTCGAGGAACCCGGGGTTTTCCAGGCGGCCATCTTTACCGTAGACATATTCTTCGTTTAAGGCCCAGCCAATGCCCTGGGTAGCCCCCCCCTGGAACTGCCCTTCGACGTATGTCGGGTGGACAGCTTTACCGGCATCCTGAATGACGGTGTAGCGAACTACGCGCGTCAGTCCGGTTTCCGGATCGACCTCGACATCACAGATGTGCGTTGCAAACGAGACGCCTGCGCCGTCGGCATTTAGCTCGGTATGGCCTGCGATCGGCCCACCGGTCTTGCCGGCACGCGCTGCGATATCTGCAATCTACAACGGTGCGAGGTTGGCGTTACTTTTGCCGGTGGCGTGTGCGTGCCCTTCACGCCATTCGATTTGATCTGCCGGAATATCCCACATCATCGCAGCGCGTTTGATCATTTCATCGATGGCTTTACGTACAGAGGCAATGGCAGACATTGAGCTTGCGAACGTACCGCGACTGCCGTCAGTCATTTCGTTGTAACCGAGTGAGCTGGTGTCACCGATAACGGTTTTAACCTGCTCGTAGTCAATGCCAAATTCTTCTGCAACAACCAGAGACAATGACGCACGTGCACCACCGACATCAATCGTGCCGACGGTCAGGGTAACGGACCCGTCAATATCGATATTGATGTGTGTACTGGACTGACCACCAAAATTAAACCAGAAGCCACACGCCATACCGCGGCCCTGATTTTTCTTAAGCTTTGCTGACATGTGCGGATGATTGGCGGCAGCTTCCAGTGTCGGGCCGATACCAATCGGGCCGTAAACAGGACCATATGATGATTTTGTCCCTTCACTGGCAGCATTTTTAATTCTGATCTGCACCGGATCCATATCGATTTTGGCCGCCAGTTCATCGATCACGCTTTCTACCGCAAACGCTGCCATTGGTGCAGAAGGTGCTCTGTAGGCAGTGGTTTTGGGACGATTGACCAGTACCTCAAGCCCGGTGGTTTTTACGTTTTCAAGGTCGTAGCAGGCAAACGCAGTCATTGCCCCCAGCGCCGCCCAGCTTCCTTTCCACGGACCACTGGCATAGCGCAGTGTTGCTTCACCGGCAGTGATGGTGCCATCTTTGGTGATACCGATTTTGATATCGATAGAGGTGGCACTGGTCGGCCCGGATGCACGAAACACTTCGTCTCTGGTCATCACAAGCTTCACCGGCAGGTTGGCTTTACGTGACAGTGCCATGGCAACCGGCTCTACCCACAGGTGGGTTTTACCACCGAAGCCACCACCGATTTCAGAGGAAGTGACACGCAGTTTGGCCATGTCGAGACCTAGTAGTTGTGCACATTGCTGTCTAAACACAAAGTGCCCTTGGGTGCATACCCACATTTCACCGGTACCATCCGGGCTAATGCTCGCAACACACGCATGCGGTTCTATGTAGCCCTGATGAGTTTGTTCGGTGCGGAAGTTTCTTGTCACAATGTGGTCAGCCTGCTTAAAGCCTTTGGTCACATTGCCGTGACCGAACTCGCTTTGCAGCGCAATGTTGCTGGCTTTGGTCGGGGCAGGGGACACACCCTCGGTAATGCAGTCTTTGCGCAACACCGGTGCTTTGGGGTCGGCGGCCTTGTCTACGTCGGTGACGTGCTTGTGCACTTTATATTCGACTTCAATCAGCTTGAGTGCGGCTTTGGCAGTTTTGGCATCAACTGCTGCCACTGCAGCAACAGCGTGTCCGTCGTAGTAAGCCTTTTTGCGTGCCATGCAGTTTTCAAGGATGGCCTGCAGGTCTTCATTGCCGTCAGTCAGATCTGGTAGATCTTTTGAGGTGACTACCGCTTTAACACCAGGCAGTTGCTCGGCCTTGCTGATGTCAATCTTCTTGATGGTGGCATGGGCATGAGGGCTTCTCAATATGCGCCCGACCAGTTGCCCTGGCATATCGTAGTCTGCGCCATAGCGTGCTCGACCGGTAACTTTATCAACGCCGTCCGGACGTACCGGGCGGGTACCGACTGAGCGAAAAACCTGTTTGGGCATTTTGTTTTCGGCGTTCATTTCTTGCCTCCTGAGGTTTTCTTACGCTTGCTGCTTTTATTCATGACTTTTGCTGCGTCCTGTACTGCTCGTACAATTTTGTCATAGCCGGTGCAACGGCAAAGATTGCCAGCCAGACCGTAGCGAATTTCTTCTTCGGTGGGTGTCGGGTTTTTCTCTAATAGTGCCTGCGCTGCGATCAGAAAGCCGGGTGTGCAAACCCCGCATTGCAGCGCTGCGTGTTCAAGGAACTTGCTCTGCAGTACATGAAGCTTTGGCCCATCACTCATGCCTTCTACGGTCTCTACACTGCGGCCTTCGGCTTCAGCACCCAGCACCAGACAAGAGCACACCAGTGCACCGTCAAGGCGGATGCTGCAGGCACCGCAATCACCGGTGCCACAACCTTCTTTTACCCCTTTTAGCCCGACGCGGTTACGCAATGCATCCATCAGTGTTTCGTCAGGTTCGCAGGAGAATTCTATCGGGTCACCGTTGATGGTGCTGTTGACTACAAGTGACATAATTATTTTCCTCCGGCGCGTTGCCAGGCGATTTTTGCCGCGCGCTTTGCCAGCACCTGAGCGACTTTTGTTCGAAAATGTATCGTCCCGCGTTTATCGTCAATCGGGTCGCAGGCGGCCGCACAGGCAGCAGCCAGTTTTTCCAGTGCTTCGTCATCGAGGGTTGAACCGATAATAGCTTTGGCTGCCGGCTTGACCAGCAACGCTTTTGGAGCGACCGCACCGAGAGACACTCTGGCGTCTTCTATGACGCCTTTGGCCCCCAGTGTCAGGCTGACTGCGGCGCTGACGACGGCGATATCCATCTCAGTTCGCGGGGTAAAGCGCAGGTAGGCATCTGAGGATTTTTTCTGTTTGGGTGGCAGCAGTATGGCTTCTACGACTTCGCCTTTCTTCAGCGTGGTAACGCCGGGTGATTTGGCAATTTTTTCAACCGCAACCTGACGTTCACCGCGTGGGCCCTGAATAATGGCGCTGGCACCTGCGGCAATCATCGCAGGTACGCTGTCTGCGGCGGGTGATGCGTTACAAAGGTTACCAGCAATAGTGCAACGCCCCTGAATCTGATCTGACCCGATCAGGTTAGCGGCTTCAACAATACCGGGCCAGGCTTTTTTTAACGCGGCATGTTCACCGAGCCTGGCACAGGAAACGGCTGCACCGATTAAAAAACCATCAGCGGTTTTTTTAATCACGTTCATTGACTTAATACGTTTGATATCAACAATGACATCCGGCTCGATATAGCCGCCTTTCATGCGTACCAGCAGGTCGGAGCCGCCGGCTAGCACATGAACTTTTCCTTTTGATTTGGACAGAAGCGCGACCGCTTCCGGTGTGGTTTGCGGGGATTCGTAGAGCACTGGCATCTCGCAGTCGATAGTGTGCTGCAAGTGTGGTTGATCTGAATTATCAGGTCAACCGATCGATCTGCGTGAGATTGTTAGCGAAAACTTTTTCGTCACACACGGCCAGACTAGGCTGTTTTTTTCCGTGTTGGCAACACCCAGTCGGCGCGCGGGAAATGACAGGTATAACCGGTCGGGTAGCGAACCAGATAGTCCTGGTGTTCGGGTTCTGCCTCCCAGAAGTCACTGGCAGGTTCGACTTCTGTGACCACCTTACCCGGCCACAAACCACTTGCGTTGACATCTTCAATGGTGTCGAGCGCGATTTGTTTTTGTGAATCTGTGGTGTAGTAAATCGCTGAGCGGTACGAAGGGCCGACATCGTTACCCTGGCGCATTGATGTGCTCGGGTCATGAATCTGGAAAAAATACTCCAGCATGGTGCGGTAGCTGGTTTGTGCCGGATCGAAAATAACCTCAAGACCTTCGGCGTGTGTGCCGTGGTTGCGATAAGTTGCATTGGGTACATCGCCGCCGGTGTAACCCACCCGGGTAGAAACGACACCGGGCAATTTGCGAAA
>CALHCI010000233.1 GCA_937931165.1 uncultured Granulosicoccaceae bacterium | reverse complement strand
TCGGTTCGGCAGTCAGAAAAGCGCTGATCCTCAATTAGATTTGCCTGGCTGGATTTGCCTGTAATTTAAGTCCCATCGCCTCGCGCGGCGGGCACTCATTACTCAATATTCTGTACCTGCTCCCGCATTTGTTCTATCAGCACTTTTAAATCAACCGACAACGCAGTGGTTTCAGCATCGGCAGATTTTGAACTGAGCGTGTTTGCCTCACGATTAAACTCCTGCATCAGAAAGTCCAGTCGCCGTCCGACCGGATCATCGCGTTTGAGAATATCGCGCAACTCACTGATATGTGCGGTGAGCCGATCCAGTTCTTCATCAACGTCGAGCCTCTGAGCAATAAACACCAGTTCCTGTTCAAGTCGACCATTGTCGTGGTCAACACCCAGCTCTTCTATGCGGCCGAGTAACTTGTTTCGTTGCCGCTCCAGCGCCTGTGGCCTGAGCTCACGAACGCGGCTGACTATATTTTCCATAGCGTCACAGCGTTCACTGAGCATGGTGGCGGTTTTCTCACCTTCACGACCGCGCGTTGCCAGGTAATCGTCTATTGTCTCTGTGAGTAGTTCAAGTGTTGCCGACTGCAACGGACCGAGATCAGTTTCGGCCTGGCCGACAACACCCGGCCAGCGCAATATCTCAAGCGCAGGTATAGGTTGTGACTCTCCCACGATTTGTTGAACGCTAACCGCTGCATCGGTGACCTGCCGTGCCAGTGCTTCATTAACTTTCAGTTGAGTATTTGCATTGGCTACCGGTTTGAATCTTAGAGTCGCTTCAATTTTTCCGCGACTTAGGCGCGCATTAAGCTGCTCCCTCACCTGCGGCTCAATGCTACGCAATTCCTCGGACAAACGGATGGTCAGATCAAGATAGCGATGATTAACCGATCGAACCTCCCACGCCAGCGTGCCATATTCAGTTACTGCTTCTTTTCGACTGAATGCAGTCATACTTCTTAGCATTTTTTGTCTCCACTCATGGCGGTATCACTCGGTTTCGATTCGACAACAGGGTATCATGCTACGCGGCAACCCCGATGTGCACGCAAACAGGCGATGCAACCGTTAGCCCCACATCCATCAATAATCTCTATACAGGAATTTCTATGCGACCAAGCCAGCGTGCCAATGATGAACTCAGGCAAGTCAAATTCACCCGGCACTTCACGCGGCACGCAGAAGGCTCGGTGCTCACCGAGTTTGGTGATACCAAAGTGATATGCACGGCAAGTGTTGAAGACCGTGTTCCACCGTTTCTGAAAGGTAAGGGCAGCGGCTGGATGACTGCCGAATACGGTATGTTGCCGCGCGCCACTAACACGCGCTCCAGGCGCGAAGTGACTGCCGGCAAACAATCTGGTCGCAGCATGGAAATCCAGCGTTTAATCGGCAGATCTTTGCGGGCAATCGTTGATCTCGAAGCATTGGGGGAGCGCACAATCACTGTAGATTGCGATGTCATACAAGCGGATGGTGGCACTCGAACCGCGTCGATCAGTGGTGCTTATGTGGCAATTCATGACGCTATCAATTCACTGCTAAAAAACAAGTCATTAAAAAAGAGCCCGCTACATGGACAGGTTGCTGCTATCTCTGTTGGCATCTACAACGGGCAACCGGTTCTCGACCTCGATTACGCAGAGGACTCCAATGCAGAAACGGATATGAATGTAGTAATGAATGACGGTGGTGGCTTCATTGAGGTACAAGGTACCGCAGAAGGCCATGCGTTTCGCGATGACGAACTTCAGGCGATGTTGTCACTTGCCCGTAAAGGCATTGAAGAAATTGTCGTGACTCAACGACAAGCCCTTGAATTGGAGGCCTGAAATACAGGTCCCACATTCCGGCCCGATATTCTGTTCTATATTCCGGCTTGAAATTCACATCGGAGATTAACTTTGCAACAGTGTGTACTGGCAAGCGGCAATGCAGGAAAACTGGCCGAGCTTTCTGTGGCGCTGGCTGATTTTAATCTGCAATTAATTTCACAATCTGAATTCAACTTTGCAGAGGCCGATGAAACTGCAGTGACGTTTGTGGAAAACGCACTCATCAAGGCACGTCATGCCAGTGCTGAGACCGGATTACCAGCACTGGCCGATGACTCGGGATTAGTCGTTCATGCGCTGAACGGCGAACCCGGCATTCGCTCGGCAAGATACGCGCAAACCACAGAGGGTGTAAAACCCACCGACGAAGAAAACTACAACAAGCTGCTGAATAACCTTGCTGATAGTGAGGATCGTTCAGCGCACTTTGTCTGTGTACTGGCGCTGGTTAAACACGCCGATGACCCGGAGCCACTGATTGCCACCGGCAGATGGCATGGCAGCATCCTAACGGCGCCGCAGGGTGTCGGCGGGTTTGGTTATGACCCGGTTTTTCTTTGCCCGCAAACCGGGATGAGCGCCTCTGCCATGGGCAAAGAGAAAAAATCTGCCATCAGCCACCGCGCATTGGCCGTTAAACAACTTCGTGACCTACTGGGCTAACGACACCATTGCGTATTTTCACCGAGTATCCTCCGCTTAGTTTGTATGTGCATTTTCCGTGGTGCGTTAAAAAGTGTCCGTACTGCGATTTTAATTCTCACACCGCTCCCGACAGTATTCCCGAGCGTGAATACCTGAATGCGCTGATAGCTGATCTGGAGCAGCATGCACCCGACATCTGGGGCCGTGCGGTTGAGTCGGTTTTTTTTGGTGGCGGCACACCGAGCCTGCTTAGTGCCGATGGCTTTGATATATTGCTGGGCAAGATCCGCGCGCTGGTTAAATTAGAGCCCGACGCTGAGATCACCCTCGAGGCCAACCCGGGTACGGTAGAACAACACCGATTTAAAGCCTACCGTGCGGCCGGCGCTAACCGATTGTCTATCGGCGTACAGAGTTTTAACGACGAACAGCTCGCAGCCCTTGGCAGAATCCATGGACGCGATGAAGCCGCCGAAGCCTGCCATACTGCTATTGCTGCAGGGTTCGATAACTACAACATCGATTTGATGCACGGCCTGCCAAACCAGAGTACGGACGATGCGCTTGCCGATGTTAAGACGGCGATATCACTGTCTCCAACACATGTTTCCTACTATCAGCTGACCATAGAACCCAACACATTGTTTGCGGCCAAACCACCGGTACTGCCAGACGAGGAACGACTCTGGACCATACAACAGCAGGGAAAACTCGCGCTTGCTGAAGCCGGGTACCAGCAATATGAAGTATCAGCGTATGCGAAAGATCGCAAACAGTGCCGGCACAATCTCAATTACTGGTTGTTTGGCGATTATCTTGGTATTGGTGCGGGGGCACACTCAAAGCTGAGTTTCCCAGCTAACAATCGCATCAGCCGTGTCAGTAAGCACAAACATCCAAAAACCTATATGCAGTCGGCAGCCGGATGCGCACGTATTCAGGAACAGATTGATGTTAATGAAACCGACAGCCGCTTCGAGTTTTTAATGAATGCGCTGCGCCTGAACAACGGGTTTACTACCAGCGAGTTTCTTCAACGCACCGGTGAACCGGTCAGTGTGCTGGCAGAAAAGCTGCAACTGGCAGAACAACAAGGCCTGGTGCACAGAAACATCGAAAAGATCACGCCGACAGAACGTGGGCTGCAATACCTTGACAGTCTGCTGGGCTTGTTTCTCGACATCTCATCCGCGGCCACCCGCAAAACCATTCCGATCACACCGACCGGCGAGTAAACACGGCCAGTAACGACGGCCAATGACGACGGCGAGAAACACAGAAAACTAAAGAATGGAAGAACACGATATCTCCTGCCCGTTCTGCGGCGAAACGATAGGTCTGCTTATTGATTGCTCGGTAGAGCAGCAGCAATACACCGAAGATTGTCAGGTCTGCTGCTCACCGATCCTGATTGCGGTTGAAATTTCGCCGGAAGGCCTTATCTCCTCGGTCACCGCAGAACAGGAAAACGGTTAGATTTGTGGCACCACCCTCGATAACGGGTTGTAGCTCACCACAGATTGGACTAGACTGGCGGGCTGACAAAAAATTTTGACTACAGAACCTGTTCCTGTAGCCCCCGACGACATAAGGTGTTGTGATGAAAGCAGATATCCATCCAAAGTACGAAGAAGTGAATGTTTCTTGCAGCTGCGGCAATGCTTTTGTCACACGCTCGACTATCGCTAAAGATCTCAACGTAGAAGTTTGCTCTTCCTGCCATCCGTTTTACACCGGTAAGCAGAAGATACTCGACTCCGCGGGTCAGGTAGACAAGTTCAAGCGCCGCTACGGCAAAAAGTAATTTCATTATCCTGCTCGAATATCGCGTTAGAGCACTTTCAGGCAGGTTTGTGAGGCCACAGGATTCCCGGTGGCCTCACCAGTAGCCGCTCGAAACAATAACGAGGCTCTGTACCTTGTCGATTCGAGCATCTATATCTTTCAGGCTTGGCACACGTACCATCAGGTCTTTGATGTTGATGGCAACCCGGCTAACGCCGCAGTCGGATTCACCGAATTCCTGTTTCGCCTTCTTCAAAGACGCCAGCCAAAAACAATAATCTGTGCCTTCGATGAAAGTCACGGGCAGTCAGTGCGGCATCGTATTTACCCGCCCTATAAAGCCAACCGCCCGCCGGCTCCGGCAGATCTCAAACATCAATTTGCGCTGTGCAAATCCTTTGTCAAAGCAGCGGGTATCGCCGCACTTGCCAGCAATGATGTAGAGGCTGATGACATCATTGGCACCCTCGCCAATCAGCAGCGAGCACGGCACGGCGCAAGCGTCATCGTGTCTGCAGATAAGGACTTGTATCAGTTTGTCGGTCCGGACGACGCCATCTGGGATTTCACCCGGGACACCTGGCTCGATGCCAGACTGGTAGAGAAACGATTGGGTGTTCGGCCCCACCAGATACCCGATTTACTCGCGCTGACCGGCGACAAAGTCGACAATATTTCCGGTATACCCGGCGTTGGCATTGCCACTGCCGCCAGGTTGTTGGTGAAATGGGGTAATCTTGATGCGCTGCTGGACAACATCGACAAAGTGGCCGGCATGAAATTTCGCGGTGCAAAACACGTCTCAACCCTGCTTGAGGAACATGTCGGGACCGTGCGCACGTCGCGCCAACTGACCGGACTGCATGATTACCCGGTGCCAAAAGATTTGTCATACACCATTACACCGGATCAACAGCAGCTGTCAGTCATCTTTGACCAATTAAAATTCAGCCACAGCAAACGCAATCAGTGGCAGGAGTTATTGTCGATTTGATCGCACCCGGACGACGTAAAAACAAACCCGGAGCAATGACGCAAAACACCACGCTTATTCTGCTCAACAAGCCATTTGGTATGGTCAGTCAATTCAGTGGTGACGACAATAATCTCTCGGCTCTGATCAAAACGCCAGGCGTCTACCCGGCCGGTAGACTGGATAAGGACAGCGAGGGGCTGCTGCTGCTCACCAACAATGGCCAGCTACAACACCGTATTGCCGAGCCAAAACGTAAAATGGAAAAGTCCTACTGGGTACAGGTTGAAGGCGAAGCCTCAGAGGACGCTCTACAGAAACTCTGCAGCGGTGTAACCCTGCGAGACGGCACGGCCAGAGCGATTCGCGCCACGCGCATTCCCTCTCCGGAAAACCTGTGGGAACGTCACCCGCCAATTCGTGAACGCAAAAATATTCCCACCAGCTGGATAAACCTGACCCTTAACGAAGGGCGAAATCGACAGGTTCGTCGCATGACCGCTTCGGTAGACTTGCCAACGCTCAGGTTGATCAGGCATCGCATTGGAAAGTGGTCAATTGACAACATTTTAAGTGGTAAATTTCTGACAATTGAAGGCAAATTCTCAGACTTCGTTGCCTGACCATGAAATCAGCCGAGGCGACTATTGGCATATTTTAATGAAAAAACGCCATATTTAGTGGTGTAAATTCTTGATTTGCCCACTCAAAGAAAGCACGATACGCTGGTATTTTACTTTATCAGCATACAGTTACGTCCTTTATTTCAGATTTTACCTCTGTTTTAAGTCGTAACTGCAAAGTTAGAGTAAGGTTTAAGCGCTTTCTTATCTGTTTTTTGTTGTATTTTCACAACGAATACAGCAAAAGCACTTATTTTTATGCCAAATGCCCGGAGCCAGAGAGGCAGAGGCACCTTAATTTTTATACTGGCGCAACGTCCCTCGGAGAATTTACGATGAAACTTGCAAGATCGTTCGGTACCGTCGCCTCAGCGGCGGTTATTGTCGCTTCACTGTCAGCCTGCTCAACGGTAGGCAAAATGAAAGACGGCGTGGCAGACGTCGCCGGATCCGCTGCAGACGCCGTTACAGGCGCCAGCGAAGAAGACACCATGATGGCAGAGAAGAGCAAAATGCTCGAATCCAAAGAAGCGGAGCTAATGCAACGTTCGGCGGAACTGGACAAGCGCGAGTCTATGCTTGCTTCTGCCAGTGCAACCAAGCCGGCAGGCAACAACTACGGCGCCGGCGAACTGCTGCCACCAGATGCCAAACCTGGCCAATGCTTCACCAGACTGTGGGTACCGCCAAAGTATGACACTCTGACCGAGCGCGTCTTAGTCGAAGAAGAAGCCGAGCGCATTGAGATCATTCCTGCCAAGTACGAGACTGTTAAACAGCGCGTTCTTGTTAAGGAAGCTTCCGAGAAGCTGGTGACGGTTCCTGCCACGTATAAGACTGTAAAGGAAAGAGTTCTGGTGAAGGCTGCGACCAAAAAACTGGTGCAGGTTAAGGCAGTTTACGAAGATGTGACTGAACGCGTTATCGACAAGCCGGCTCACACCACCTGGAAAAAAGGTACCGGACCCATCCAGCGAATTGATGAAACAACCGGTGAAATCATGTGTCTGGTAGAGGTTCCAGCGACCTACAAGACCATTAAAAAGCGCATGTTAAAGAAGCCTGCAAGCACCAACGTTGTTGAGATTCCAGCGGTGTACAACACGGTAGAAAAGCGCGTTGTTGCCACACCAGCGACTACCCGCAAAGTTGCAGTCCCTGCTGAATATAAAACCATCACCGTAACCAACGAAGCGACTCCTCCAAAAGAGCGCCGCATCAAGGTTCCGGCAAAGTACGCCACGGTTACAAAGCGCAAGCTGGTAAAAGACGGCATGATGGACTGGCGTGAAATACTGTGTGACACCAACATGACACGCAGCCGCATCACACAGATTCAGCAAGCGCTGAAGAAAGCCGGCTACAATCCTGGTGCTACCGACGGCGTAATTGGCGGCGACACCATGAAAGCGGTTAATTCGTTCCAGCGAGCGAAAGGCCTGCCGGTTGATCGTTATCTGAACATCGCCACCGTTAAAGCACTGGGTGTTGCACCTAAGTAACCCCAGCGCAAACAGCTGTAAAACAACCCCGCACCGGCAACGGTGCGGGGTTTTTTATTTTTAACTTTCTATTTGTCAATTTATTGATACCATGAAACTGTGCAGAGGGATTCTGCGTTCTACAAAAAGTCCAGAGAATGGAGTGGTTCGAAACACGGGTGTACGCGATGATATTCGGTAAATTGCTAGCAAAACTAGCATGTTTTTGTATATTGCCAGGTTTGGCAATATGGCACGCTAACGTCAATGCCAGCAGTTCAACAGAAGAGATTTACAACGTTTCAATAGTGGAACAACAACGAATCTCCAGCACCCAAAGCTCGCTTATATTGTCTCTTGGTACCCGGACCGAAGAGGTTATTATTACCGAAAGCCAGGTATTCGCCGATCTGAAAGTGGTCGACCAACACGGCAATATCACCCATCCTGAAACCCGTGCTTACACCGGCAAACTGGCCAATCTGCCAAACAGCTGGGCACGCATTACCATTACCGGAGAGTCGGTTCAGGGAATTTTGGATTCCGGCACCTCACGACTATATATTTCCTCTGCTGCCGCACCCCTGGAGACTGCGCTGGATCGCCGTCAAATTCGACAGTTGATGGCCGCAGTAGACAAAGTGATCTCCCCTCCACCAGTTAAAAAAGCAGATCGTCAGTTGCGCGAAGTCGTGCAGATCCCGGTCGGTAACGGTTTCCCGGACACGGGCAATCAGCAGGTCAGTCAGGTTGCTCGCATTGCCATCGTGGTTGATGCCCTCTATGACGAAGCGCTCGGCGGCCGTGGTCTTGCCCAGGCCATCACCACTATTAACACGGTAGATGGTATCTACCAGCAGGAATATGGCCTGGCCCTTAAAGCTGACTCGGCAATCATGATTACCGACGAAGAAACCCTCGATCTCGGGCATGTCTCGCTGGAAGAGAATCTCGCCAGATTTCGCGAGTATCGACAAACAGCACCTGAGCTTGCACAGGATCTGGCACTGGTACATTTGTTTACCGGTGTGCCCACAGAAGATCCATCAGTCGGGCTTGCCTACATCGGAGCGGCGTGCCGGGTAGACGGTTACGACGTTAGTATGTCTACCCCGTTTCAGTTTCCGGTACTGCTGACAGCTCATGAGATTGGTCATAACCTCGGTGCACCGCACGATGACGAAACCGAGCTTTGTCAACTGAGTGATGAGCTGCTAATGCACTCGCAAATCAGTGATATTACTACTGAGGCATTTTCAATTTGCAGTGCAAACGCGATTAACAGTCATATCACGCAAAACAACTGCTACCTTGAGGCTATCGATTTATCCTTAACGCTGACACGCGAAGA
Organism: uncultured Granulosicoccaceae bacterium; assembly: GCA_937931165.1. Classification (GTDB taxonomy): domain Bacteria; phylum Pseudomonadota; class Gammaproteobacteria; order Granulosicoccales; family Granulosicoccaceae. Next base: position 9,392 of record CALHCI010000233.1, on the reverse strand, counting down.
TGAGTCCGGGCTTATTGCACTCATTACCAACACAGACACGCAACGGGCTTTTCCATCAGCACGCCTTTCGATAAAACTTAAAAACGCCAGTATCGCAGCGGCGCCGGCAATCTGCGAAATAAACAGCACGACAGAGGTAGTCTGTGTGATATCGACCACATTGCCTGAAAGCAATCAGTCACTGGAATTTGCCGTTCGCTACGATGATTCATTAGACAACACCATAGACGCAACGCTCGAAGCGATAGACTTTATCGATATCAAAACCATTAATAACTACGCGCAGATTGTGTTGCCTGCCACGGTGGTTAACGATGACACACATACTATTGCGGGTAATGATTCAGCCGGTAACGCACCGGCAGACACTGGCGCGGGTAACGATACATCCACTGACGTAGACAGCGACGGTGGCGGCGGTGCAATAAACCTGATGCTGTTGTGGATACTACTATCGGCTGCCTGTACTCGTCGCTACTTTCGTTGCGTATACAGCGACTGAAACCTAACCACATCTCCACCAATACTGCGTAAAACCCAACTAAAATTTTCGCCGCAGCGATGACTGAACAATCGCGATTAAACCGCTTTTGTACTCACTCTCTGGTAACACAGCCAGCGCATCAACAGCGTGCTGCACATGATCTTTTGCGACCGCCACTGTTTGTTCAATAGCACCGGACGCTTTAACCATCGCGATAATTGCAGCGAGCCTTGACGGATCCACTGTTTCCCCTTGTGCACTCGCCGCAAGCACTGTTTTAACGTTGTCGCGAGTCGCATTATCGGCTGTGCGTAACGCATAGATTACCGGCAACGTCGGCTTACCTTCGGCCAAATCATCACCGGCGTTTTTACCTAGCGCTTCACTGTCCGCTGTATAGTCGAGCACATCATCGATTAACTGAAATGCGATACCGAGGTGCGCACCGTAATTCGCCATCGCGGTTTCCACTTCAGCGGAAGTCCCGGCCAATACCGCGCCGAGTTGCGTTGCGGCTTCAAACAATTTTGCTGTTTTTGACGTGATGACTTCCATGTAGCGCTCTTCTGACACTTCTGCCTCACCCACATTTAACAGTTGCATCACCTCACCGGCCGCAATGGTATTGGTTGCAGAGGCGAGTATTTCCATAACCCGCATCTGACCCACCTCAACCATCATTTCAAATGCACGTGAATAGAGGAAATCACCTACCAGCACAGCCGCTTCATTGCCCCATACGGCGTTGGCAGTATCTTGCCCGCGGCGCATCGTGCTGGAGTCAACCACGTCGTCATGCAGCAGTGTTGCGGTGTGAATAAATTCGATAATTGCCGCCACATTGGTGTGATGCGGCCCGTCGTATCCATGAGCCAGCGCCGAAAGCAGCACCAGTCTGGGGCGCAGTCGCTTGCCGCCGGCACCAATGATGTAGGAGCCCATCTGGTTAATCAGCACAACATCCGAATGCAGCGCCCGCTGTATGCGCTGATTAACCAGCTGCATCGGGGCGTCAGTTAATCGCTCGATCGCTTGCATGTCAGTCACCGGCAAACCACCCGTGATTGCAGCGTTTGAACGAAATTTAACGGTGGTCGGGCGCGAACTGCTCTGCAGGACCAGAAGGGGAATACCACTGAGAATTGACTCATTGTCGGGGTCAGTCTAAAATTGAGGGCTTTTCTGCGTGTTTGCCCACCTTGGCATTAGCTGTTTGCTCAGCAGCGCAGTTCATATGGCCAATACTGCTATCTGGCGGGCATTGGCGCAACCGTTATTGACACGTTCCGGGCTGGTTTGTTCTGGCGCACTTTTCGCGCTGCAAATGATTCAACCCCGAAACGCCAAATGAAACGCCAATTGAACGCAATTGTTGAATAGTCATAGCGAAACACTCGGACAGGATCAGAAAAAATGGCACATAAAAAAGCAGGCGGTAGTACCCGTAACGGACGCGATTCAGAGTCCAAACGTCTCGGCGTAAAAAAGTACGGCGGTGAAGCAGTACTCGCTGGCAATATTCTTATCCGTCAGCGTGGCACACGTGTCCACGCCGGAGTAAACGTCGGCGTCGGTCGTGATCACACACTATTTGCGAAAAGTGACGGCGTGGTTAAATTCCATAGCGGCGGCCCGAGAAATCGCAAATTCGTGAGTGTTGTAGACGCCTGAGCAGTCCACAACATTGACGAAAAAAACCCCGCCCAGTTGCGGGGTTTTTTGTGCCGTCATGTTTTGCGTATCGCGGGCCTAGCACCTGCAGCAAGCATAACGACCAGGTAACTCGGGATTTAAGCAAATGAAATTTGTTGATGAGGCCAGAATTAAAGTGATCGCCGGTGACGGCGGCAACGGTGCCTTGAGTTTCCGTCGTGAAAAGTACATCCCCAGAGGGGGTCCGGACGGCGGTGATGGTGGTAACGGTGGCGACGTCTATCTGGTCGGTGACAGCAACATCAACACGCTCGTCGACTTCAGACATATCCGAACCTATACCGCCGAACGCGGCAGCAATGGTAGCGGTGCCAACTGTACCGGTCGCGGGGGCAGCGACAAGCTGATTCCGGTGCCGGTGGGCACTGTGGCTACTGACAGGGAAACCGGTGAGATCGTTGCAGACATCCTCGACGGTGAGCAAAAAGATCTGGTTGCGCGGGGCGGCAAACACGGGCTTGGTAACGCGCGATTTAAAAGCTCGACCAACCGGGCACCCAGAAAAACCACCAACGGCACACCCGGCGAACGAAGGGAACTGATGCTGGAACTGAAGCTGCTGGCAGATGTTGGGTTACTTGGCTACCCGAATGCTGGTAAGTCATCTCTGATCCGCAAGGTATCTGCTGCAAAACCACGGGTTGCCGATTATCCGTTTACTACCCTGCATCCGAACCTCGGTGTCGTCAGCATTGAAGCACACAGAAGTTTTGTGATGGCTGATATTCCCGGGTTAATTGAGGGTGCTTCTGAAGGACAGGGGCTCGGTATTCGCTTTCTGCGCCATCTGTCGCGAACCGGATTATTGCTGCACATTATTGACCTGGCACCCTTTGATGAACACGACCCGGCACAGGCGGCAATCGCTCTGTACAACGAGTTGTCAAAATTCGGTGCCGGACTGACCGATAAGCCACGCTGGCTGGTGTTTAACAAAATGGATCTCATGCCCGAAGACGACTGGCATGCCAAAGTCACCGAAACTCTGGAAGCACTGGAATGGCAGGGCCCCTGGTATGGTGTGTCTGCCATGGATGGACGAGGCACGCAGAAGCTGTGCGCCGACATCATGGGCTACCTGGAAGCACAGCAACAAAACGAAGCTGACACCGCGCCATCCGATGCTGCGCCACCGGACACCGCAGCGGAAGAAGAAATCTAGCTCATGGGCAGCGCGCGAAGTGCTTCGCCCCAGCGATGGGTTATCAAGATCGGCAGCGCACTGATTACCGATGGCACCGAAGGCCTGAACAAACCGAGAATTGCTGATTGGTGTCGTCAGTTTGCAACGCTGATTAATCACAACGTTGAGCTGGTACTGGTGTCCTCAGGCTCTATTGCTGAAGGGTTGCACCGACTTGGATGGCCCACACGCCCCACCGAAATACACCACCTGCAGGCGGCAGCCGCAGTAGGTCAGATGGGCCTGGTACAAACCTACGAATCAGAACTTATCGAACACGGTGTTAGAACCGCACAAATCCTGCTGACGCACGAAGACCTGAGCAATCGCACCCGCTACCTCAATGCACGCAATACACTGCGGGCACTGGTTGGCATGAAGGTGCTGCCGGTGATCAATGAAAACGACACGGTGACCACTGAAGAAATTCGCTTTGGCGACAATGACAATCTGGCCGCACTGGTCGCCAATCTGCTGGAAGCCGATAAGCTCGTGATACTGACAGACCAGCAGGGACTCTATGACAGTGACCCTCGCACCAATGCGAATGCCACACTGCTGGCCCATGCACACCCGGAAGACCCAAAGCTGTTAAGCATGGCAGGTCCGAGTGGCAGTTCGGTTGGCAGCGGTGGTATGACCACAAAAATACTGGCGGCACAGCGTGCAGCCCGTGGCGGCACCCAGACCATCATCGCAAGCGGTCGAGAGAAAAACGTACTGCTGCGATTGCACGCCGGAGAAGCCATCGGCACAACACTGACGCCACAACAGCAGAAGCTCGAAGCACGCAAACGCTGGATGGCGAATCAGTTAAAAGTTAAGGGCACACTCACCGTTGATGAAGGCGCTGTGCGGAAGCTACAGGAAGGCACCACCAGTCTTTTGGCTATAGGTATCACCAGCGTTGCCGGCGTGTTTTACCGAGGGCAACTGGTGTCTTGCCTAACGACCGAAGGGGCTGAAATCGCCCGCGGACTGGTTAACTATAGTGCCGAAGAAATACAGCAAATTGCGGGTTGTCACAGCTCGCAAATAGAGCAAAGACTCGGGTTCGTGCGTGAGCCGGAAGTGATTAACCGTGACGTTATGGTTTCGATGTAGCGCTGGCAGATGATTATTTCACCCGCTTCAGCATTACAGGGCCTGTCGCTGTGCTATCGAGCGCTAAGCGTGACCGCACACTGCGCTAATAAGCTTCGCATGGAGACGCGGGCGGCCGCAAATACCTTTTGCCGCCGCATAACGCCGCTCTGGTTAGAGCGCGCGGATTTGGGCGTTAAGCCGGCTCTTATGTCTTGCTGCTTTGTTCTTGTGCACCAGGCCTTTTCTGGCCATGCTGTCGAGCACAGGCACAGCATCTTTGTAGGCGGTTTCGGCCGCAGATTTGTCGCCGGCCTCAATAGCGTAAACCACTCTCTTAACGTGGGTACGCATCATAGAGCGCATACCGGCGTTTCGAATGCGGTGCTTTTCAGCCTGACGCGCACGTTTTTTGGCTTGGGGGGAATTCGCCAATTCAACTCTCCAAAATTGACTATTGTAAAAATCAACTCAACAGTATCGACTGTAGGCAATTCTTTGTCAACACGCAGCGTAACTGATATTGCGGAGATGGCGCTGTGACAGAGCCCGAACCGCAATCTGCAGCCCATCAACAAAAACCGGATCTGACCCGCTCCGGCAGCATTGTCAGCAGTATGACGCTTATTTCGCGCGTGCTCGGTTTTATACGAGATCAGGTGTTTGCAATTGCACTGGGCGCGGGTGCGATGACCGATGCATTCTTTGTTGCATTCAAAATTCCCAACTTTTTACGCAGACTGTTTGCCGAAGGCGCGTTTGCACAGTCTTTTGTGCCGGTGTTTACCGAATACAAGGAAACCCGCAGCAGAGCAGACCTGCTGGCACTGGCAAGCCGGGTCAGCGGTACACTGGCCGTCATACTGCTGTTTATCAGTGTGCTTGGGTCTGTGTTTGCACCGCAAGTGGTCAATGTTTTCGCACCCGGTTTCGAAGACGGCGGTGTGCGGCAACAACTGACCACCGATATGCTGCGAATCACTTTTCCGTATCTCTTTTTTATATCACTGGTGGCTTACGCCGGTGGCATACTCAACTCGTTTAACCGTTTTGCTATTCCGGCCCTGACCCCGGTGTTCTTAAACGTCTGCCTGATTACTGCTGCACTGTGGGGCACACGGTTTTTTCCCGAACCGGTTATCGCACTGGCCTGGGGGGTATTCGCCGCCGGTGTCGTACAACTGCTGTTTCAACTGCCATCGTTGCACAAACTCGGTTTGCTAACATTACCCCGCTGGGGCTGGCGCGACAGTGGTGTCAGAAAGATTATGAAGCTGATGGTTCCAGCCATCATTGGATCTTCGGTGGCACAGATAAACCTGTTGCTCGACACCGTGATCGCATCCTTTTTAATTGCGGGCAGCGTAAGCTGGCTGTACTACGCCGACCGGCTGGTGGAATTTCCGCTGGGGGTTTTTGGCATTGCCATCGCGACAGTTATTCTGCCACGTCTGTCAGCCATTCACGCCAATGACAAGCCACAGACGTTTCGCAATACCCTCGAGTGGGGCGCACGGCTCGGCTGGTTTATCGCCCTGCCCTGTGCCGCAGGGCTTTTTATGCTGGCGCTGCCGCTGCTTGCCACATTGTTCGGCTACGGCGAGTTTTCGGCACACGATGTGACCATGTCGGCGTGGAGCCTCAGAGCCTATGCACTGGCACTGCCGGGCTTTATTCTGATCAAAATTTTTGCACCGGGGTTTTTTGCACGTCAAAACACCCGCACACCGGTACGCATCGGCATTATCGCCATGATCAGCAATATGGCGTACAACATCATTCTGGTCGGTGGATTGCTGTGGATGGCTATTCCCGCAGCACACACCGGGCTGGCTTTAGCCACCGCATTGTCTGCCAATCAGCAGGCACTAATGCTCTACCGTCGATTGCGCCATGAAGGCGTGATGGCATTCAGTACCAACAGTCGCGGTATGATTTACCGAGCGTTACTGGCCACCGTTTGCATGAGTCTCGCTATCGCAATCGCCTGCCCTGACGCACAGGCGTGGTTCGCAATGCAGGCCGGCACGCGTGTCTTGACATTAACCGTTATAATCACTGTGGCGGTTATCGTATATTTTGCCGTATTACTCATGACCGGCATCAGGCCAGCGGACGTATTGTCCACAAACAACCCATAACCCGACCGTCAACCGAACACTGGATACTCTCTGAATTTGGATCTCATTCGCGGACTGCACAACATACGCTCTCGTCACCAGAGTTGTGCGGCCACCATTGGTAATTTCGACGGGGTGCACCTGGGTCATCAACGCGTACTGCAACTGGTACGTGAAGAAGCGTCTCGCGTTGGCGTGCGCTCGTGTGTGATCAGTTTCGAACCATTGCCCGCAGAATTTTTCGCACCCGAAGGTAAAGCTCCACACCGGTTGACCGGCCTGCGTGATAAATACCAACAGATTAAAAAGCAGGGTATTGATCAGCTTCTGCTGCTGCCCTTCGACCAGCAACTGGCAAGTACCGACGCAGCGTCTTTCGTTGACAAGGTACTGATCAACGGTCTGGCAATAAACCATCTGCTGGTTGGAGACGATTTTAAATTCGGCCGTAATCGCACCGGAGATTTCAACTTGCTGCAAGGTGCTGCAGACCAATACGGATTTACCATTGCCCGGTCACCTACCCATAGTGAAGCCGGAAGCCGTATTTCAAGCACACGGGTGCGTCAGATGCTGGAATCGGGAGATCTGCAGCAATCCGTATCATTGCTCGGACGACCGTATGCAATCTCCGGTCGTACAGGTTACGGTGCGCAGAAGGGCAGAACGATCGGCTTTCCCACTGCTAATATAGTGTTAGGAAATCACAACCCGCCACTGCGTGGCGTGTTTGCAGTCACTGCGACCCGAGAGAACGATACAACACCACTGCCCGGCATAGCCAACCTTGGCGTCAAACCCACAGTGAATGGCAGCAGGCTGAGTCTGGAAGTTCACTTGCTGGACTATGAAGCCAATCTTTACGGTGAAATACTGCGCGTTGATTTTTTGCATAAACTGCGTAACGAACATAAATTCGCCTCGTTTGATGAACTCAAACAGGCCATTGCTAACGACGAAGCAAACGCACGCACCTGGTTTGCTGACCATCCAGCCGTCCTGTCGACGAACAATTGAGATTCACGGTGAGTAACTACAAACACACGCTGAACCTGCCAAGCACCGATTTCCCGATGCGCGGCAATCTTGCCAAACGCGAGCCGGAAATGCTCGAGTACTGGAAAGAAATTGACGTCTATCAGCGTATTCGTGATGCCTCATCACAGCGTGCTGAACAATTTATTCTTCACGATGGCCCTCCGTATGCGAATGGCGATATTCACATCGGTCACGCAGTAAACAAAGTGATCAAGGATATGATCGTCAAGAGTAAACAGCTCGCAGGATTCGACGCGCCATACATTCCCGGGTGGGACTGCCACGGACTGCCCATTGAAAACAAAGTCGAATCAGACATCGGTAAGCCCGGTGAAGACATTGACGAAGGTACTTTCCGTGCGCACTGCAGAGAATACGCGCTAAAACAAATTGACGGTCAGCGGGAAGACTTTAAGCGCCTGGGTGTATTCGGTGAGTGGGACGAACCCTATCTGACTATGGATTTCAAGAACGAAGCCGGCATCGTCAGAGTGCTCGGACAAATGATCGAGAAGGGACATGTCTATAAGGGCACCAAGCCTGTGTACTGGAGTATTGGTGCACGATCAGCACTGGCAGAAGCAGAGGTCGAGTACCACGATAAAACATCCACCTCGGTTGATGTACGTTTTAGCCCGGTAGACGCAGCGAAGCTGCATGCAGACACAGGCAGCGACCGTGCGGAGTTACCAATTTCAGTAGTGATATGGACGACCACTCCCTGGACACTGCCGGGTAATCTGGCAGTCGCTTTAAATCCCGAGCTCGAATACTCGGTGGTGGAATGCGATCTTGGCATCGGCACTGAGGCGTTGATACTGGCCACTGATCTGGTCGATACATGCATGCAACGCTACGGTTGCGAAAATTACCAGACTATTTCAACTTTCAACGGCGAAGCACTGGAAAAAACGCCACTGCAACATCCGTTTTACGATCGCACTTCGCTGTTGGTGCTGGGTGATTACGTCACCACCGAGGCGGGTACCGGTGCTGTACATACCGCACCCGATCATGGTGTTGACGATTTTTATACCGGTATCAAGTACGACCTTGGACTGCTAAACAGTGTCGGTGCAACCGGTGTGTACGAGTCATACGTCGAACAATTCGCAGGCGAGCACGTTTATAAAGTTGAACCAAAAATCCTTGATGTACTGAAGCAAAATAACAAACTGGTGCTTAGCGAGTCATTCCAGCACAGTTATCCCTACTGCTGGAGAACCAAAACGCCGATCATTTTCCGTGCAACACCACAGTGGTTTGTCAGCATGGAAAAAGAACATCTGCGCAGCAACACCCTTAAGGCAATCAAAACCGTCACGTGGGTTCCCTCGTGGGGAGAGGCACGTATTGAAGGCATGATTGCGAGCCGTCCTGACTGGTGTATTTCACGGCAACGTTACTGGGGGGTTCCAATTACCTTGTTTGTGCACAAGGAAACCGGTGAACTGCACCCAGATACACTACCGTTACTGGAAAAAGCTGCCGGTCACATTGAAGAAGGCGGCATACAGGCCTGGTTCGACATGACCATCGAAGACTTTCTGGGTAAAGATGCAGATCAATACGAAAAGTCTACCGACGTGCTTGATGTGTGGTTTGATTCCGGCACCACCTACTCTCATGTGTTGCAGCAGCGCGGTCAGAAGTATCCCGCCGATATGTACCTTGAAGGCTCAGATCAACACCGTGGATGGTTTCACTCATCAATACTGACCAGTGTTTCAATCAATGGCATTGCACCTTATAAACAGGTACTGACTCACGG
>CALHCI010000232.1 GCA_937931165.1 uncultured Granulosicoccaceae bacterium | reverse complement strand
GTTAAAGATACATCGCCACAGGTGGCTTCAACGTACCGCCGAACGACAGGCGGCATGGCGTCAGGTTCAATGGCTATTTGACTGGCGTTACCCAGTAACTCCGGCAACTCCTGCCGCCACTCTTTTCCCATACCATCATTCCATACCGCTATTCTTTCCACCTGTGCTGATGATCGTGCCGTATTTTCATCTATCGACGGGGTTATCAGCAACGTTTCACCGTGGGCAGAAACGACCAGAATAGTCGGGCGTCCGAATTCCATGTGTAAATAATCATAGTAACCACTGAGGTAGTAAACGTTATCTTCGTCAGTGATGAATGCAACGCTGATGTTGGCATCTGCCAGACGACGCTGGAATTCGGACAGCCTTTCTTTAAACATGGTTGAATCCATGATACGTCCCACGCGCTCTAAAACGACTAAACACAAAGCATGTCAGGAAATTTTTTCCAGCAGCTTTTCACGATATCGGGCTTCATCAACCAGGTGAGAAAGTCGATGTCCGTGCCGCGCAAGCTGCATCTTCAATGCACTGATCTTTTGCAACTGCTTAACACGCTCGTTGCCGTCTTCAAGATGCTGCAACAACGCTTCGGCATCGCGAACATTCTGAAGCATCTCAAGTTCCGGTGGCAGAAACCCGGCATTCTTCAATAGCCGGTAACCCGCTCGTAGCTCGGCCGGTACTGCCGAATCGTCGTCGAGCTGCAGCGGCTTACCCTGACCGGGCAGGTTGTCAAAATCTCCCCGTTCCTGAGAAGCCCTGATTCTCTGTTCAACCAGTTGATCGATACTTGGCATCATTCAATAACAAGTTGTCACAGCTACCGTTGGTGATGCTGGGTTTTTAGAAAATATACACAACGCCGCTAGTTCTCCTATGAGCAGTGTATTGTGCCACACACGCGACCGCACGAGCAGTACGCAAACCCCCGGAATGAAAAAAAGATTGCGCTGGGCAAGCATTATACTGCCGGGCCTGATTATCGGCATTCTGGTTTGGCACATTACCCACGCACAAACGCAAAAAGCCTACCTTGCCAACGCCAGAAGTGAAGCTTCCATTCTGTTGGAACTGACCAACAGCTATGTCAGCACCTACGGTCAATTACGACAAACATCAGCGAACGCATCCGGGCTCAAACTGAAGAGGCTAACATTCAGTCAGAGACAACCGAAATCCGCTACACGGTAAGTATTGGCTTGCAGCCAGTGCAAATTAATCATCCCACCCAGTTCGAGCGCTGGCTGAACGCCGCAGATTCACTGCTCTACCGCGCCAAGCTCGAAGGTAGAAACCGCGTCGTGCAAGCTACTGCGGTTGCGGCGTAACTTCACACGCCAACAGCACTCCCCGCCGTTATAGCCCTGCCCCGCTGCGCGTGATATGTTGCAACGGATTCAAGGCGAGTGCGACACAATATGAACAACCAGAAAATGCTGATTGCCGGACGCTGGACAGAAGCGGCAAGTGGCGAGTCAATAGAGGTAGAAAACCCCGGTCGTAAGACAGTTGTTGCGACCATTCCAAGAGCGCAGTCAGAAGACGTTAACAACGCGGTTAAAGCTGCAGGCTCTGCGTTTGATCAATGGCGAAAAGTGAGCGCCCGAGACCGGGGGAAAATGCTACTCGAGATCGCCGTGAAACTGGAAGCTGTGACTGAACAGATGGCAGAAACCATTGCCACTGAAACCGGTAATGCTATTCGTACTCAGGCAAGACCGGAAGCTGCTGCTTCGGCAGACATCTTCCGGTTTTTTGGTGGATTAGGTGGCGAACTCAAAGGCGAAGAGATTCCGCTTAACAACAACATGCTGAGTTATTCTCGCCGCGAACCCATTGGCGTTGTTGGTGCCATTATTCCATGGAACGCACCGGTACTGCTGGCAGCACTTAAAATTGCACCCGCACTATGCGCCGGTAACACCATGGTGCTTAAAGCTGCCGAAGACGCACCACTGGGCGTGTTGCTTCTGGCGAAAGTGTGCGACGAAGTCCTACCGGCTGGTGTGCTAAATGTATTAACCGGCCTGGGTGAAGAGTGTGGTGCCGCCATTGCCGAGCACCCCGAAATACGAAAATTATCCTTCACCGGCTCGACTCAGGTCGGTAAATCGATTATGCGCGCAGCATCTGATCGAATTGCCCCGGTCTCACTTGAACTTGGCGGCAAAAGCCCGTCGATTGTGTTTCCCGATGCTAATGAAGACTGGGTTGTCGACGGTATTGTGTCGGCAATGCGCTTCACCCGACAGAGCCAGTCATGCACAGCCGGATCAAGACTGTTTTTGCATGAAAATATATTTGATGAATTTCTGGAAAAGCTTGCTGCAAAAACCGCCAGTTTAAAAATGGGTGACCCGTTAGATGAAGCAACAGACATGGGAGCGATCATTAACAAAAAGCAGTTCACCAAAGTCTGTGGCTATATAGAAGACGGGCTGGCTTTGCCGGATGCAAAACTTGTGACCGGTGGCATGCCTGACACCGAAGGCCCTCTAAGTGAGGGCTACTTTTCACACCCGACAATATTCGCAGAAGCAAGCAACGAATGGCGACTGGCCCGGGAGGAAATATTCGGCCCGGTACTGGTGGCTATCCGCTGGAAAGACGAAGCAGAAGTGATTCGAATGGCTAACGACAGCCACTATGGGCTGGCAGCGTTTGTGTGGTCAAGGGATATCGGTCAGGCACTTCGAACTGCACATGAAGTGGAAGCCGGCTGGGTACAGGTGAATCAGGGAATCGGTCAGATACCCGGGCAATCTTACGGAGGGGTTAAACAAAGCGGCGTAGGCAGAGAGTACTCACTGGAAAGTATGCTCGAGAGCTTTACACAAAAGAAAAGCGTTACCGTAAACCTGAATATTCCGGCACCCGACTAATATGAACCTTATCGATACACACACCCACCTGTTCCTGGAGCAGTTCAGCTCAGACAGGGATGAGACCATACAGCGCGCCATCGCTGCTGGTGTAAAGCGCATGTACCTGCCAAACATCGACCGCAAATCAGTCGGCCCGATGAATGATCTGGTAAAACGCTTCCCGCAAAACTGCTTTCCGATGATCGGCCTTCACCCCTGCCATGTCGATGAGAACTTTCAATCAGAGGTCGACTTTATAGAAGAACAACTCAACACAGGCAGCTATGTGGCCGTGGGTGAAACCGGACTGGACTATCACTGGGACACTACCTTTGCGTCACAACAAAAAGACTCTCTAAGACAACAGATAGAATTAGCCAAACATCATCGATTGCCGATTGTGCTACACACCCGCGAATCCTTTGATGACACCTAT
>CALHCI010000231.1 GCA_937931165.1 uncultured Granulosicoccaceae bacterium | reverse complement strand
TATGCCGAGGTACTATTTTTAGAGGACGATTCAAAGATACACGTTGGGGGTGTCTTTATAACAATTGAAGTGGTATTCAAGGATAAGCACGGGCAGAGAGGCGTTCATACCGTTAAAACTAGGGGCCCGATTCTGGTTAATACAACACCAGTTACTATTCCATGGTTTGAGATACAGAATAAGTCATAAATTACTAGTGTTGAGACTGGCTATCCCATCAATTTGTAATGGTAACAAACTATTTGCAACCTTATTTGCAACCCTGAAAAGTATAAATTGATATAAAACAATGACCTAAGTAACCCAACGGGCCCGCTAGTCGGGCCCTCTTTTTTTGTGTTGCCGGTTTTGGTTTTAACCTCTGCCAATAAACGGCATGTTAGTCGCCATAATTGTCATAAACTGCACATTCACATCAAGCGGAAGGGCGGCCATTTGTAGTACGGCTGTTGAAACGTTTTCCACATCCATTACCGGTTCGACTTCCATAGTGCCATTGGCCTGAGGTACGCCGGTGCGCATGCGTTGAGTCATTTCTGAGGCGGCGTTACCGATGTCTATTTGGCCGCAGGCAATGTTAAATGGTCTGCCATCGAGTGAAACGGTTCGGGTTAATCCGGTGATTGCGTGCTTGCTGCTGGTGTATGGAGTAGAACCGGGGCGGGGGACGTGCGCTGATATAGAGCCGTTGTTAATGATGCGCCCGCCCTGGGGGCTTTGTTCACGCATTAGGTTAAACGCGCTGCGTGCAATCATAAATGCACCGGTTAAGTTTACATCGATGACTTTCTTCCAGTCTGCAACACTGATGTCGCCAATCACTGCCGGTGCGACGTTGTTACCGGCGTTATTAAAAACAACATCAAGCCTGCTGAACTTGCTTTTGATTTGCGCAAACAGATTGTCAACGCTGGCCTCATCAGTCAGATCTGCCGGACAAACCAGAACGGCGTCTGCACCGGCACCGCTGGCGACTTCCTGTAGCAAGTCTTCACGTCTTGCGGTAAGGGCGACTTTATACCCGGCTTCTATAAACGCGAGTGCTGTCTGCTTGCCAATGCCTGATGAGGCGCCGGTGATCAGGGCGACTTTATCGTTGTTCATTTACTGGTTCCGTTCCTTAGTTTGTTGGTGGTTATAGCTGCGAGCTTGTAAGCAGAGACACTCCACTTGCTGCCATCGCATCGGTTGCGCTTTGGGCACTGCCATCCATATCGATTGCCCGGCAGGCGTCGGTAACAACCACCGTTTCAAATTGTTGTTTAACTGCATCCTGCGCTGAGAAATAAACACAGAAGTCATAAGCCAGTCCGGTGCACACAACGCGTTTGATATTTTTGTCTTTAAGATATCCGGCTAGTCCGGTGCTGGTGGTTTGGTCGTTTTCAAAAAATGCAGAATACGAGTCAATCGCCGGATTCATGCCCTTGCGGATTATCAGTGAAGAAGGATCCGTGATGAGGTCGCGATGAAACTCGGCACCGGTGCTTCCCTGAATGCAGTGGTCTGGCCACAGGGTTTGTTGGCCGTACGGCATGTCAATGGTGCCAAACGGGCTTTGGCCTTCGTGATTGCTGGCAAACGAGCTGTGGTCTGACGGGTGCCAGTCCTGCGTGAGGACCACGTGCTTAAAACGGCCAATCAGTTCATTGATTACCGGGACGACGCTGTCGCCATCTTCGACGGCCAGTGCGCCTCCGGGGCAGAAATCGTTTTGTACATCTATGACCAGTAGCAGGTCGGTGTCCTGGATTGTCACGGGGTGTCCTCTTGCGAATGTCGGGTTGCTGGCATGCTACCAGACTACGATGTAAACGTGGTGTTACACCCCGGGTGGAGGATTAGGTGTGTGGGATTGTTTGTTCAACTGGCTCAAGTTTCTGCGGAAACCCTCCCCGGCGATTAGACGCTGACCGTCCCGCTTGTGGAAAACCCTACTCAATAATGGATAATAACTTGAACGATACCCTCGTTGAACAACAGTGCTTGAAGAGTAGCGTGAAAAAGGCTGAATAAAAGCATCAGGTAGTGGTGCAAGCGGAAGACAGAATCGATATCATTCCCACCCATGCGCAGCCCTCAAATTTCCTTCGATCAACTGTTCCTCGACGGTGCAGATCATAAGCAGCGATATCTGGTCGCAGGGGTGGATGAAGCAGGGCGCGGTCCGCTTGCCGGCAGCGTGGTGGCAGCGGCGGTAATCCTGAGCCCTGAGCAGCCGGTAGACGGCCTCAATGATTCCAAGGCACTCACTGCGGAGCGGCGAGAAGCGCTGTCACAACAGATTCAGGAGCGTGCAGTCGCCTGGCACATTGCCGAGGCAAGCGTTGCCGAAATCGACAAAATCAATATTTTGCATGCGTCGATGCTGGCAATGGCGCGCGCAATCGAAGGGCTGGGTACGGCACCGCATCATTGCCTGATTGATGGCAACCGGTGTCCGGTCACGCCTTTTAACTGCCAGGCGGTGGTTAAAGGGGATGCGCTGGTTAAAGAGATTTCTGCAGCATCAATCCTTGCCAAAGTGGCGCGCGACAAAGCCATGGTTGCCATGCACCGGCGTTACCCGCAATACGGCTTTGACAGCCACAAGGGTTATCCGACCAAACAGCACCTGGCGGCGTTGCGTGAGCATGGTGTGCTGGATATTCACAGGCGCAGTTTTGCGCCGGTGCGTGAAGTTGAGAATGCCGCAATAGTAGGTGCGTTTGTATGAGTGGTTTTGTTCACCTGCGGGTGCACACCGAATTTTCTCTGGTAGATAGCGTTGTCAGAATCAAGAATCTGATGGCCGCTACCAGCGCCGGTGGTATGCCTGCGGTAGCGCTGACTGATCAGAGCAACATGTTCGCGCTGATCAAGTTTTACCGGGCAGCGGTGAACAACGGTGTAAAGCCGATCATAGGCGTTGATGCATGGGTGGCTAATGCCGAAGGTGAGTTGTCACCGCTGGTGCTGCTGGCGCAGGATACCGAAGGCTACCTGAATCTGTCGCAACTGGTGTCACGCAGTTATCAGGAAGGGCAGACGCATGAGCGCGCGATTGTGCATCATGAATGGCTTGCCGGGAATACCAGGGGCATTATCGCGTTGTCCGGTGGGCGCTTCGGGGATGTCGGGCGGGCGCTGCTGGCAGACAATCAAAACGCTGCCAGTGCGCAACTCAAGGCATGGCGAAAACTGTTTAGTGCGGGCTTTTATCTTGAGTTGCAACGTACCGGTCGCGATACAGAAGAGGCCTACAATCAGGCAGCGATTCAACTGGCTGGCGCTGAAAACTGTCCGCTGGTGGCGACCAATGATGTGCGTTTTATCAGACAGAAAGAATTCGATGCACACGAGATTCGTGTGTGTATTCACCAGGGGCATGAAGTTACCAGCACGCGTCGGCCGCGCATCTACAGCAGGCAGCAGTATTTGCGTACCGCCGATGAAATGGCCGAGCTGTTTAAAGACATTCCACAGGCGCTTGAAAACACCGTAGAGATTGCCAAACGCTGTAACCTGACGATAAAGCTTGGTGACTCAATGCTGCCGGACTTTCCGGTGCCAAAAGGCATGACCGAGTCTGATCACCTGCGCACGCTGTCTGAAGAGGGGCTCGACTGGCGGCTTAACCATCTGTTCGATACCTCGGCTGAGGGCTTTGCCGAAACGCGCAAGCCCTACGATGAACGTTTAAAGCGTGAGCTCGACGTGATCATTCAGATGGAGTTTCCGGGTTACTTTCTGATTGTTTCGGACTTTATTAAATGGAGCCGCGATAACAACGTGCCTGTCGGGCCCGGTCGTGGTTCCGGTGCAGGTTCACTGGTGGCTTATGCACTGGGCATTACCGATGTTGATCCGCTTGCCTACGATTTACTGTTCGAGCGCTTTCTGAACCCCGAACGTGTCTCCATGCCGGATTTCGACATCGACTTCTGCATGGACAAACGCGACAGCGTTATTCAGTACGTGTCTGAAAAGTACGGCAGCGATAAGGTATCGCAGATTATTACCTACGGCACCATGGCGGCCAAAGCGGTGGTGAGAGATGTGGCGCGCGTGATGGGCCACCCGTACGGTTTTGGTGACCGGCTGGCAAAGATGGTACCGATGGACCTTGGCATCACACTGACCAAGGCGCTTGAAGCCGCCGAAGACATGCGCCATGCCTACAACAACGAAGAAGATATCAAAGCCGTTGTCGATATGGCACTGCAACTCGAAGGGTTGTCGCGCAACGCCGGTAAACATGCCGGTGGTGTGGTTATCGCACCGACCAAACTTACCGACTTCACACCACTTTACTGCGAAGCAGATGGCTCGAGCCTTGTTACCCAGTTCGATAAAGACGATGCTGAAGCCGTAGGGCTGGTGAAGTTTGACTTTCTGGGTCTGCGTACGCTCACGATCATTGAAAACGCTGTCACGATGATCAACAGCAAGCGTGATAAAGACGAACAGCTAAACCTCGATAAACTGACCTTCGATGACGGGCAGACCTACCGTCTGTTGCAGGAAGCAAAAACCACCGGTGTATTCCAGCTTGAATCCGGCGGCATGAAAAAGCTGATTGCGCAGCTCAAGCCCGATTGCTTTGACGATGTTGTCGCCCTGGTAGCGTTGTACCGTCCGGGCCCGATGAGCTCCGGTATGCTGGATGACTTTATCGCCCGTAAAAACGGTCAGGCACCGGTGTCATACCCGCACCCGGACTACCAGCACGAAAGCTTAAAACCGATTCTGCAATCGACCTACGGGGTTATTGTCTACCAGGAACAGGTCATGCAGATCGGCCAGGTGCTGGCAGGTTATTCACTGGGCGGTGCAGATGTACTTCGTCGTGCCATGGGTAAGAAAAAGCCTGAAGAAATGGCCAAGCAGCGGCAGGTGTTTCTCGACGGCTGTAAAGAGAACAATATCGATCTGGATCTGGCCAGTAACATTTTTGACCTGGTTGAAAAGTTTGCAGGCTACGGTTTTAACAAGTCACACTCGGTGGCCTACGCGGTGTTGTCTTATCAGACTGCATGGCTAAAACGACACCACCCGGCGGAGTTCTTCAGTGCTGTGCTCAGTGCAGATATGGACTCTACAGATAAAGTCGTTAAAACCATTGAAGACTTAAAAGAATCTGGTCTTAAGTTGCTGCCACCGGATATCAATTACTCTTTTACCGGCTTCACACCGACTGATGACGGCAATGTACGCTTTGGGCTGGGTGCCATTAAAGGTGTCGGTGAAGGTGTGCTTGAAAAGATCTTTACCGAGCGTGACAGCAACGGCAAGTTTAAGAATCTGTTTGATCTTTGCCAGCGGGTAGACTCATCACAAATGGGGCGCAGCGTAGTAGAGTGTCTGATTAAAGCCGGTGCGCTGGATTGTCTGCGAGAGAATCGTGCCACCCTCATGGATAACCTGAGTGTTGCCTTGAGTGCTGCGCAGCAAAAAGCACGTGACAGCAATAGCGGGCAGTTTGATATGTTTGGTGAGCTGGTAGCCAGCGATGACAACGAAACTGAACTCTTAACTCCGGTGCCCGAGTGGCCCAAACACGAGTTACTGGCTGACGAGAAGAAAACCACCGGCATGTACTTCAGTGGCCACCCGATAGACCCGCATGCACACGAGCTTGCCAAAATTACCAGTGGTCGATTGGTTGACCAGTGTGCAAGAGTGCCTGCCGGTGATGATTCTAAAGGCGGTTGGGGTAACAAGGGGATTGATGCGGTTATTGCCGGTCTTATCACTGATATAAGAGTAAGAGCCACTAACCGTGGCAGTAAAATACTCACAGCAACCCTCGATGATAAAACCGCCAAAGTCGATGTCATGGTGGCGGGTGAACTGCTCGAAGCCAGTGGCTCTATTATTCAGTCTGATACCATCATTGTTGTCGAAGGCGGACTCAGTATTGACGCTTTCAGTGGCGGTCACATGATTCGGGCGCGGCAGCTTTATAACCTTGAAGAAGCCCGTGAGCGTTTTGCGAGACTGTTACTGGTTAAGTGGTGTGGTAACGGATCACTACAGAACATTCATCAGGCGCTGGCAGATCATCGCGGGGCAGGGCGGTTACCGGTGTTTATCGACTATTCGAATGAAGCTGCCTCTGCACGTATACGCTTAGGCGATGAATGGCAGATTGCGCCCTCCATGGAATTGATCGAAGCGCTTAGTCAGACCGAAGGTGTTAGCGAAGTCGATGTGGTTTACTGAACTGTTGACTTCTGTGTTGTATCTTCACTACTGCTGACGCTAAGCCTGGGTCAGTCACAGACAAAGTCCCCGACATGATCAGACATATTGTTCTTACCCGTTTTAAAGCGGCAGTATCTGAAGATACGATTGCAGAAATCTACAGGGGTTTGGCAGCGCTGGTAGATCAGCTGGATGCAGCTTCAGGCTTTACCGGTGGGCGGTCCACAAGCCCGGAACAAATAGAACGCGGCTATATGCACGGCTTTGTTATCGATTTTGAAAGCCGGGATGCACTGCAGAACTACGCGGACAATCCGGAGCACAAACGGCTTGGCGGGCTATTAGTAGCTAACGCAGAGGGTGGTATAGATGGATTACTGGTGGTTGATCTGGAAGTATAGTCAGGGTGTTGTAACGAGTAGAGTGCCACTGGTAGTCTTAAGGACAGCCCGCATCCATAAGGAACGCCACCGTTCGGTCTTTTCTTTCACACTGAGTTTTCGCGGTGATATTGGCACCGGAGTCTGTAACTGGTCTGCGTCTGCCAGTAAGCCTGCCCTCACATTACCCAGCAAGCCATGTTCTGTTGTTAAGGTCGCTGAGATCATTTGATCACATGCCGCGCAGAAATACATACCGGCGACTTTATCTCCCTGATGTCTCACCGTAAGCGGAGTATCGCAAGTGACTATCATTGTGCCTTCAGGGGATGACAGATAACAGCCGTCATGCTGCCGGCAGAAATTGCAATCGCATTCCCTTGGTGCGTAGTCTGATAACGGTTTGGGTAGCGTTACAAGTACCTGTACCGCACCGCATTGGCAGTTGCCACTGAATGAGTAATTTATTGGTATGCTCCTGTTTAAGGCTGCAGCGTAAAGGATAGTCTGTAAGGACAACGAATTGCAATCTCATTGCGATAACCTCGTGCCACTACCAGGCTTTAACAGGGTGTTGCAAACCGTACGATCATCACTGTCCCACCCGTGAGTGGTGTCGTAAAAGTCATTCGATAATGTGAAGTGCCACCCTATACCGTCAATCCTTATAGTTTTTGCATACTACGTAAATACCGCTTCAAAGACTTTCACAACCACACTCAATCATAGTAAACCGCTAACTCTGTGCAGCTACCAATACGCCACAAGTTATCACCAAAAATATCGCCAAGACCACCCAGAACAGATCCTTCGCCTTTCGATCCGCCAACCCCTGCAGTCTGGGTAATTCTGTTAGCCAGTCGCGAGAAAGGCAGGCTTTGCAGATACACAGTTCCAGTCCCGCGAAGCGTCGCCAGAAACAGTCCCTCGCCACCGAATACCATTAGTTACGTTGTTTAATGCCGGTAAGAATGCCAAACATTCTGTCTGGCTGTACAGTGCATGACCAGTCATTAGTAAGGCTGGTGCTCAGGTGATTAAGTATGGCTGGTGTTTGTATTGTTGAGTTGCAAGCAGCATAATTGTGCTGTCAGTCTTTTAATACCAGGCTAAACAGGGACCATTATGATTCACGTTGTTGCAATGATCACCACAGTACCGGGCAAACGAGCCGAAGTGCTTGAAGCGTTTCACGACAATGTGCCGGCGGTACTTGCTGAAAAAGGCTGCATAGAGTATCAGCCCGTTATAGACACGGCAGACGGTGGAGAGATTCAAACGAATATCGGGCCGGATAGTTTTATTGTGATAGAAAAATGGGAAACCATGGATGATCTGCGTGCACACGCCAAATCAGCTCACATGGCAGCTTATGCAAAAAAAGTTGGCAGCATGATTGCTGACCGCTCCGTGCATGTTTTGAGTAATACTCAATAACATAGACGCTCTTGATTTTTACATCAGAGCCGAAACTGTGTGAGAAATATTAAGCATGCACCACGGTTAATGTCTGACAAAGGCTAGCGCGTTATGTCATACCGGCCGGCAGCTGCTTAAAGGTTCGCCACTGTTTAGGGGACTGCCCGTACATACGTTTGAACTCACGGCTGAATTGAGAGGAGCTCACATAGCCTACCTCCATTGCTGCTTCGTTCACGGTAGTGCCTGTGGCAATTTTCATGGCGGCTTTGTTCAAGCGCATCGATTTCACAAACTGTATCGGAGACATGGTTGTGGTTTCCTTGAACTTGCGGTGGAATACGGCGCGGCTCATTCCTGCCTGCGCCGCTACCTCTTCAATCGTCACTGTCTCGTTTAAGTGTTGTGACAGATACACAATGGCCCGGGCTATTTCATTACCCACACCAAATGCACGCCGTGCAGAATCTCCGGCTTCCCCCTTCAATACTGTGTAATAGAGTTCTCGTAACCGACTTTCTCCGAGCATCTCGATATCTGCCTGGCTTTCCCCTAATTGCAGTAACCGCAACAGTGCATCGGTAAATGTGTCATCCCAGTGTGCAAGTGCAAAGCTCTGCGGCAGCGGGCCACTGGCGGGTTTGCGTGACGGGGCAGTGGAGCTTTCCATCTTGATGGCCAGCTCGGTCATTATTCTTGTATCGAGAGAAATGTACACACCCAACAGCGGTGCGTCAGGTGATGCTGTCGGGGAGCCGGCCTCGACCGGCAAAGGTGTAGGGCAACACATATATTGAGTGCTGTCGTAGGTGTATCTTGTTCCGTCTACAATAGCTTCTTTGGCGCCGCTCAGTATGGCAACTACGGTGGGTTCGTAGACTGCCGGTGTACACTGCTGTGCCTCGGTAACCCGGAACAACTGCACACCTTTCACGCCGTATGAAAACAGCCCGTCTTCACTGACTCTGTTGGTAATAAGTTGTGTTATCTGCTGTTTACTCATGCAGCTAAACTAGCATCGCAAAAATCTAAACTCAATAAAGATGATACAAATAGGCAGGTTTTAAAGACTAAAACACCCGTTTGTGCCTTTTGACGGGAATAGTATATTCCGTCACGAGTGCTGCAGTTTCCCGGTTAACCAGTCATCATTGGGTGTTGTGAACATCGTCTTCATCTGCCGCTTGTCTGTGCCACATTTGAGCATACCGGCCATCGAGTGCCAGTAGTTTTTCATGCGTACCCTGCTCAATGATGCTGCCTTCATCGAGTACCACTATTTTATCTGCATCGACCACCGTCGATAATCGGTGCGCGATTGTAATCACGGTTCGTCCTTTACTCATCAATCGCAGGCTTTCCTGAATGTCCCGCTCGGTGTCTGTGTCGAGTGCCGAGGTGGCTTCATCGAGTAATAAAACCGGCGGGTTTTTCAGCAGGGTTCTGGCAATGCCGACGCGTTGCTTTTCTCCACCCGAAAGTTTCAGTCCGCGTTCGCCAACGGCAGTGTCGTAGCCTTCGGGCAGGCTTAGAATGAAGTCATGTATTTTTGCGGCTTTTGCTGCATCGATCATTTCGTCAGGGGTGGCGTCGGGGCGGCCGTAGGCGATGTTGTAGCCGATCGTATCGTTAAACAACACTGTATCCTGCGGCACAATGCCAATGCTCTGATGCAGGCTTTGTTGTGTGACATCGCGTACGTCCTGCCCGTCAATGGACAGTGAACCGCTGGTGACGTCGTAAAATCGGAACATCAATCGGCCAATGGTTGATTTGCCGGAGCCCGACGGACCCACGACGGCGACGGTCTGGCCGGGCGGTACGGTGAGATCGAGGCCGTTTAAAATCGTCCGGTCGTCATTGTAGCCAAAATGAATGTTGTTAAACTTCAATTCACCCCCGTTGATGGTCAGTGCTTTTGCATCGGGTTTGTCTTCAACCTCACGCTGGTACTGCAATAGATCGAACATCTCTCCCATGTCGATCAGTGATTGTCTGATCTCACGGTAAACGGTGCCAAGAAAATTCAATGGCATGGTTATCTGAATCATGTAGGCGTTGACCATCACAAAGTCGCCCACCGTTAAATCACCGTTGTTAACGCCAATGGCGGCCATGACCATGACGATGACTAAACCTGCTGTAATAAACAGTGACTGGCCGAAATTTAAAAATGCCAGTGAGTAAGAGGTGGTGAGTGCCGCTTTTTCGTAACCGCGCATGGATTCATCGTAGCGACTGGCTTCGCGGTCTTCTGCGCTAAAGTATTTAACGGTTTCATAGTTCAGTAAGCTATCGATTGCTTTCTGGTTGGCGTCCGTGTCTTTGTCATTCATTTGCTTTCTGACTTGCACGCGCCATTCGGTCACTTTAAAAGTAAACCAGATGTAGATAGCAATTGTGACGACAATAACGGTCAGGTACCAGACATCAAATACAAAAAACATGATGGCGGCAATCATCAGTAATTCGAGTACCAGTGGGCCGATTGAAAACAGCATAAAGCGCAATAGAAAATCGACGCCTTTGACACCACGTTCGATAATACGGCTGAGGCCGCCGGTTTTACGTGTCAGGTGGTAGCGCAGTGACAGCGCATGCATATGACGGAAGGTTTCGAGCGCCAGGCGGCGCAAAGCGCGTTGTCCAACGCGTGCAAACAACACATCGCGAAGCTGGTTGAACCCCACAGTCATGAGTCGGGCAATGCCGTAGGCAATGGTTAGCCCGACGGCACCGGCAATCAGAAAGACGGTTGCGTTTGACTCTGCGCCACCAGGAGCCATGGCATCGACCGCGCCTTTATAAAAGAAGGGCGTAATGACAGAAATGACTCGAGCCAATACCAGTGCCACCAGCGCGAGCACCACTCTGACCCTAATCTCGCGATTGTCCTCCGGCCACAAGTAGGGCAACACACGTTTGATGGTGCGTATGCCACTGCGTCGGGCCTCTGCCTGCGCATCGAGATTGTCTGTTTCAACAGCCATGAGAGTCCGTAAGCGTCAGGCGAACCTGCAGCGCGATAAGCGGAAAGGGAGAATTTGCGATCACAAAATCCACATCGTGATTGCGTTACCAATGATACCTGAAACGATCAGCGCGTATTAATGGATCAGCGCAGGGCGTGGATTCCGTTGGTGCGCTGTCGAGATTCAGAACGTATTGCTTGTGATTTGAGCAGCTATTGTGCCCGGAGAAGGTTTTGGATTTATTGCACCAATTTGTTGCCACCAGAGGAGCGCTTCGTCAAAGGCAAAAAATCACCCTCCCACTTGGGGTGAGTCACGTCTAAGCGCCGGGGAGAGTGCTCCGCCATGGCTCATACTCATTTTAAGCCACCCCCAAAAACCATCCGACAACGTGACCAATAAACTAGGCAGGCTTTTCTTAAGCGGGCTTTTCAAAAGTGGGTTTTCTTAAGTGGGTTTTCTTAAGTGGGCTTCTCTTAAGTGGGCTTTGCTTAAGCGGGCCTTTCCGGGGTAAAGCCGAATTTCTCAATGGTCGCCAGCACAATGTCTATGTCATCCTGATCTGCGGCACCTGATACGCCCAGCCCGCCGATGCAGTTACTCCCTTCAAAAATCGGGTAGCCACCTGGAAAGAACAGCACGCGATCCCGGTTGGAAAATCCCATAGCGACCGCTGGTTTTACGGATACTCTTTCGTACAGTCCCACGGTACTGATAGAGAAATTTGCTGCTGTCCATGCCTTATCGATAGCGTATTGGATTGCCGGAACCATCACATTGTTAGTGCGTGCCAGCGCGACGAGATGCCCTCCGGGATCACACACGACGGCACATACGTGTACAGATTTTTCGGTGGCCAGTTGCACCGCGCTGCCGACCATTTCATGGGCGACGGATGAATCGATTTCCGATCGTACAATAGATTTCATTATTAGCTCTGGTGCTGGTGAATGGGCGGGCAACTCGATTGGAGGCGGAACCTGGATGGTTTTGGTTCCGGTAAGAATAGAGAAATAATATATCCCGTCGTATGTGGCTGCAACCGGGGGGAGTTGGACCTGGTATGAGCCACGCCGAAGCACTCTCCCCGGCGCCTGGACGCTGACCCTCCCGCAAGTGCCCGACAAGTGGGAGGGTTGGGTGATCGCGCAAGATTGAGTGTCAGGTTTTGTCCGCCGATCTATTGTTTTACGTACCTGACGCCGTCCCAGATAATGTCGCGCTGGTCCAGCTCAATATTGAGTTCTCGATCTGCAAGTATCGCTGTGAAACTGTCTCCTGTCTGATAGATGTAGGTGCCTGCTTCCTGTACAACGGTGTGGTCCCAGGTAAATGTGTTGCGGGTAAAATTAAGATACCAGTGCCCGACGCCTACAACACCGTCCACAGCTGTGCCGGTCTGTTGCAGACCTGCCGACTGGTACGAGGTGCCATCAAGATACGCAACCAATGATTCTTGTGAGTCAAACTGACTGATAGAATCCAGTTCATAAACCACTGAATTAATCAGCAACTGATCACCCACGAGTGCGTAAGCGGTAGTGGTTGCTGAACCCGAATCGATGTTGAAAGCGGAGTCGTTCGCGTAGTTATAACCCGCTCTTTGAACCGTGTCTTGAATGCGGAGATCTAATTCGTTTCCTTCAAAACGTACCGACCAGCGTCCCATCGCCAGTCCACCCTGTGCGTTTTCACCGATATCAAGCTCTTCAACGCTGGTGTAGATTGAGCCATCGTAGTGACTCACCAGACTTTCCTGATCATCAAAAAATGAGTCGTCGAGTCTGAGATAGGTGCGCTCATTCCAGGTGATGGTGGTGCCGTTTCCCGAGAACGGGATATCACGGCCTGAAAAACTCGCTACCATATTTGCATTGCTGTCCTGCGCATAAGTACCTACTTCAATGACATCAGAATAACGCCACTCAACCGTATCTGAGGTAAAGCTCACTGACCAGTTGCCCATGGATACGCCTGTAGGTATCGGGCCGGTTTCAAGTGTTTCTTGTGAGACGAAAGTGGCACCAGCAAACATTGCTATCAAGTCGTCTGGTGTTGCGGGAGTTTCAACATCGGTTTGATCGTCAGTGCCATCCGTTGTTTCGCCACCGCCTTCACCGGTTGTCTGTGATCCGGCGTCGGTACTGTCGATGGAGACATTGGTGCCGCCTCCGCAGCCGGTCAAAAGAATGATAAGTGAGGTTGAAACGGCATAAGCGATTTTCATGTGGAGATCTCTGTTCACAGCGTGTGGGGAGTAAGAACGACTGGTTGTGTTGAATGCAGCCATTCAGAGTGATTAGTTAAAATTGGGAATATAATCCCAAATAATGATTGCTGCAAGCATTCACACG
Source organism: uncultured Granulosicoccaceae bacterium (assembly GCA_937931165.1). GTDB lineage: Bacteria > Pseudomonadota > Gammaproteobacteria > Granulosicoccales > Granulosicoccaceae. The sequence continues at coordinate 7,856 of CALHCI010000231.1, read as the reverse complement.
GCTTATCGTGACGTCAGTCGATTATTCAGCGGTATTTGCACATTTCGCCCATTAACGGGCCAGATCCGGGCCGGTTAGCCTCTACGCAATAAGGAGGTAGAAAGTGACTGTCAGGTGCTAAAACTGGCGCATAGGTACTGATTGCTGAGCGCCGGTCAGTTTGTTACCAGCCGGCGTTCCAGAGACGCTTGTCCGGTACTTCAATGGTATCCCCGCCTTTGAACCATCGGCGTTTGTCCCACGCGCGGGTCTCGTTATGTGAACCATAGTACTTGCGGGTTTCTGACTCTTTTATGACGAAGTCAGCGTCGATGGAATCGAGTCCGAACACAATGATGGTCCGATGCCCGCCTTGTATAGGGCCGGGTGTGTGCTCCACTTCTGTTTTACCCCAGCTTGGTACCCATAGGCCTGCATGACCTTCGGGGGTGTTGAGTCGGACGGTAACATCTACCGGTGCTTTGTTACTGCCGGTCTGATGTTTATACCGTTTAATGCCGCGTCGCCTAACCAGCGTTTCACCACCGGTACAACCCTGGTTCAGTATCGTGAATATGCCTTGCACATCGAGGTTTTTTTCGACGCCATCGGTGTGGTAGTTACCGGGTAAAATCGGTTTTTTGCGATACTGCCGCAATAGTTGCAGATATTCTTCCGGGGAAACCGAGTCCGGGTTGGGGTTGTTTTCTTCTACTTGCTTAAGCAAGTGCGGCGGTAGTATGTCCGGGTCTCCGTAGTAGTCGGTAAGCCCGAAGTACAGCCCCAGGCGTTTCCGGTCGGTCATTACCTGCTGGAGTTTGCTGTCGAGTTTGCACATGGAAAAGATCATCAGATCAAATGCAGCCTCAAATGATTTTCTATAGTGATGGTAAACCAGTGAATAGTTATAGTTTTGTGGTTGAACCCGTTGGCGTGAATCGTAGCGACGGATAGAAGGCCACAGATACTTTGTGGTTAGCTTGTCTGATTTATCTGCGGTGACAATAACTTCCAAATCGGCACGCTGTAAAAAAATACCGGACATACCATTGCCGGAGTTGTTGCCGTCTCCGGGCTTTGTCGGGATATATGCTGACTGCCACTGACCCTCTGTCATCCGTCTGATGGCACGCTGCATTTTATTGAGTGCTGCGCTGCTTACCGGTGACCGTGAACTGGCTGCCAGTGGCAGGTATTCGACCGGCAGTCTGGCCAGGTCTTGCTGAGTCAGTTTTTTATTGAATACCACATCGGTTGTACTGGAATAGTAGTTTGCAAGTTTCAAATCACGGTGCAAAGTGACTGGCGTCTGTCCAGGCCCGATAAACTGTGGCTTCTTGCTTGCTTTCGTAGCCGGGTGACTAGTCGTCATCTCACAGATCCTTTAATCGATGTATTCAGCGTCTTGGTGGTGTGGTGGTTTCTATGTCCTGCAGCAGTTGCAGGTAACCGGACAGCCGGGTGGAATCAAGCAATTGCCTTTGTTGTTTGCCGGTGGTGTTGTGCCAGTTATTCAGTGCATGAGGCAGGTGGTCGTAACCGAGCTTCTTTTTATACTTTTCACTTCTGGAGCCAAGGAGTTTTACTCTTTGCTTAACGTGTTTAGTAATATCGGTTAATACCGGGTCCTCAGGGTTGATTCCAAGATGCTGTGACCATAACGGCCCGTGAATATTCCATCGTGCAAGCGTGCGCAGGCTATTGGGTAAACTGACATAGAAACTACCGACACCAAGATATTTTTTTGTGGTAATCACTTTATGCGTGTAGTCACCGGGTAGAAACAACGCCTGTCCCTCTGAAACTGTTAACCAGCGTGCAGATCGCAACTGCAGAAAGCGCTTCATATCAAAAGAACACTTGGAATAAACCGTATCAATCGAGGTGTCTTCAAGGCCGAGTTTTTTGCCCTCGTAAGTGTCCCAGTATAGCCAGACTTTCTCTCCGGTAAAGCAATAGTTGCTGCTGTCAGGGGCGTCCGAATGTGAGTCGGAAACACACCCGCGTGAGCTGACCACCAGAGACATCATTTCCTGTGCTGCGGCGTCATCGCTGCAGTTGGGCAATACATTAAACCAGCTCAGGTTGGTTGGATCGACCAGTTGTTCTACTGCAGTATCACGGATATGCAGGTCGGTAACATTGACAATGGCGCGTGGATTATTCCAGCGATTGACCAGTTCACGGCCGGTCAGATTTTTAAACGTTTCACTGGGACCGCAACGCACTGAGAACTTACGGCGCTGCCCGAGTTTTATCAGGCCTTTTTCAATTTGGCTGACCGGGCTGTTGTTGTCAGAGCCCTTGAGTGGGGACGGGTAATTGTCCAGCAGTGCCACGTTGCCGGAAGCCATTGCAGAGAACAGTGTTTGCTGGCAGTAGGGTTGTGACTTGATTTCCCTGCGAGCCAGCTTGTTGAGCATTTGCGGCGTAAGTTTAAGGCTAGAATCAATGCTGATGAGGTCTTCAAATAGATCATGTACTCTTTTATTTTTCATAACGACTGCTCCCTCAATGTTACTTTTTTGCTATGGAAATCGTGCGCCTGTGCCAAAGGTTTTATCGCCTGGCTGAGTGGCCTGCCAGATTGAAGCCTGCTGTGTGTCTGCTACCTGATCTGCACGCTTAAACAAAATGTCTGCATCTATGCTGTTGTGCGGGTCTGTCTTTTTCAGGCAGCGAGCTTTAAGCCTGAGAAGTGGTGCTTCGACAAAACACTCACCAAAAGTTTTTACCAGGTTAAGGCCTTTATCTACCCATTGATTGGCTTCTTTGATTTCGTTGTGCATCAGGTACCGGTCTGCAAGCAGGCCATAGAAAATCGACAGTTCTACCAGCTCTTCTGATTGCTCAAAGCGGTCTATGGCTTCTCTCATCATCGCCAGGCCGGATTCGTCGCCGCGCGCCGCCAGCACACTGCCATAAAAAAACGCTCCCTGGTGATACCATTTTATAAAGCCGGTTTTTTCAGACAGAGACATCAGCCGTGACGACGTCGCCTCCATGGTGGTTAAGTCGTGTTGAATAACATTCAGATACAGAGAGTTTCCGAGTGCTGCTGCCAGATCGTAAGCGGCTTTGTCTTCACTGATTTCAATGGATTGGTTGCACAGATTAAATGCTTTATCAGCGTTACCCTGTATATGCGTGATAAACCCGAGGTAGGTATAAGCTTTACCCGGATACCCTTCGATATGTTCAAACTCATGTTCCAGAAAGCTCAGAGACTCTTCCAGTGACGCCTTCGCCTGAACAAAGTCTCCCATAGCAAACTGACACATACCTGCACCAAGCAGCCCCAGCGCTGCTGCCTGGTGATTGGCTACTTTCTTTGCATACTCCGTAAGTTTTGCTGCTGCAGATAACGTTACTTCAAACTCGCCTGAGTCGAAATGCAACCACATGAGATAGGTTTGTGCAGACACAATACTGACTTCATCTCCGAGTGTCCGCGCAATTTCAGCGACGTTTTCAAATGCTTTGTGACCGTCCTGGTTTACCGGCCCGTAGTGTGCGCTGATGACTTGCCCGAGTATCAGTTCAATTTGCACACGCAATCTTTGAGCATGAGGTTGGTCTTTAAGTTGACTGGCCGCCGCTACCCCGTGTTCCAGGCGCCCGATTGCTTCAAGGTTTGATCCTGTGTTGCGTGCAGATATACCAGCCTCCAGCCACAGTTGTGCTGCGGGTTCCCATTCGTTGGCCATGTTGAAGTGATGCGCAATCACTTCCGGACGCGAGCTTTGTATATCACCGAATTCTTCCTGATAAATTTTTGCCAGACGTCGGTGCAGCTCTTTTGCATCACGGTCGAGCAGGTTTTTGTAAACGACATCCTGGATCAGAGCGTGCTTAAAAGTGAGGTTGTTTCCGCTGTTGTCCAGCGTCAGGAAAATTCCGGCATCGACGAGTTGATCAATGTTTTCTTGAATCTTTGTTTGTTTTGCAGCTTGCAGCAGGCCAAGTGTTTCCAAATCGAATTCACGACCAATGACTGAGGCGACCTGCGCAAGTTGTTTCGCGTCTCCCAGTCTGTCGAGGCGTGCCAGTAGCGGGTCTTGCAATGAGTTGGGTACGGCGGGACGAAATTCGTTGTTGAGAGTGGATTGTTCATCTGTGACCGGGATGGTGTTACTGGATGCGATTGAGCTTTTGACAATTTCTTCAACGAACAGCGGTATGCCATCGGCCCAACGGACAATGTCTTCTACCCGCTCTGACACCAGACCCTGCATCTCGGACATAGCCAGTTCCATGGTTTCACTATAGGTGAGTCGGTTTAGCGGTATCTGATCGATTTTTAAAGTTGATAGGTAGTTGAGCTTTTCGGGGCGACTGGTCAGCAATACGAAAATCTTTGCCGAGTGAGATTTCCGCAGCAGGTTTTCCAACAGCATTTCCGAGGTCGGGTCGATCCAGTGCAGATCTTCAATCACAATTAACTGTGGCTGTTTTTCAGCAAGCAGCAACATCGCGTCAACAATGGCGTCGCAGAGTAATTCGAGTTTCTGTTTTGGTGACGTATTCTCTGTCGTCTCAAAAACTTCCGAATCGGCGGAATGTACCATCAGAGAGAGTAATGCCTGCTGATGTTCCGGTGGCAGCGGTAGTAAATCCTGCAACGTGGATGAGAGTTTTTCACGCCGCTGGGAAACAGAGTCACGCGGGCTGATCTCAGAGGTAGATTCAAACAGTCGTGTCCATGGCCGTAGCGGGGTGTTTTCATGGTTTTCGAGACACTGCAGCATAGTGGGTGGTTGCTGAATGCGATTGCAGGCCTCATAAACCAGGCGAGATTTGCCGATGCCCGGTTCACCTACGACGGCCACCGCATTGCCATTGCCGGCTTCTGCCTTTTTCCAGTAGGCATCCAACTGGGTGTTTTCATAGTGTCGACCCACAAGCGGAGACAGTGAAGATAACGTTGCCTGAAAGCGGGATTCTGATCGTCGCTGGCTGTCTACTCGCCACAAGTTTACCGGCTGATTGAAACCCTTGAGCAATTTACTGCCGGCGTTGTAAAAGTTGAAATACGGTGAAGCAGACTCTTTGGTGGCTTCATCGACATACACCTCCCAGGGTTCTGCTGCAGATTGAAGTCTTGCTGACAAATGTGCCGGTTTGCCAAAGGCGATATCTACTTCAACGTTGGAAGAAAGTTTGTGTGGGCTGAGCACAACCTGACCGGTGGCGATGCCTACGCGTACCGAGATCGGATGTTCAGAGGTTTGGTTAAGGGTTTCGAGTGAGCGCTGGATATCGAGCCCGCATTCAATGGCGTACACCGCGCCGGGTGAGCCTGTGCCAGGGTAAAAATAGGCTTCGTAACCGTCGCCGGTGTTGAGCGCAAACACACCGTGGTTTCGCTCGATGACTTCTACGGAGAGATCGATAAAAGACTGAATGATGACTTCAAAGACTTCGGGGTCGAGCTCTTCTGCCAGTATGGTCGACCCGACCATATCGCAATTCAGAATCGTTAATCGTCGTTTTTCTGCGGCCATCCTTCCTGCAAATCTACGTTACGCGAACTGTCTGACTCCTCACTCTGGTATTTTATCGCGTACTACCGGGCGACAAAAGCAGTATACCAACAAGAATGTAGCACATCTGGTGGGCAACTATGTGGATGTTTGATGACAACTGACAGAGGTAGCTTGCTCACGTAAAAACAAGGCTGTTTTCCGGCATTCATCGCGAAGTATTTCTTTGGAGATGCTATCGGGGGCAATGCACGGCGCTATTTCAAACGCCGTGCACTATGGTACAGACAGGTTATTGCTTCGGCTAACGTGGACGTATAGTTAACGTATCAAGTGCAACCATGGCGTCAGTATTGGTGGTCGTTCCACCACGGATTTCAATATGATTGCTGCCGCCGTCCCAGGTGAAGTCAGTGGGTGGAACAAATTTCGGATTCCCGTTGATGTAAACCATGAGTGTGGCGGGCGAGCCGGCAGCGAATGAGCTGGTCTGAACATCAACGGTCACGTTATCGAGCCCTGCGGTGGTTATAGGCATCGGGTACGTCGACACCGATGTGATTACGCCAAAGTCGAAAATTCGCACGACGATCTCTGAATCATAAACATCGACAATCGCATCGAGTGACGGGATAGGGTTGAAGTTAAACGGATCGCTGCCGGCTTCTTCTCCAATACCGATCGCGAGATTGCTGGTCGGATGATCTGACCACGCAATATCTGCAGAGACCTGAAATCCGCCGGCGTTTATAATTTCAATATCGGTACATGCAGCGAATAATATGACGGGCGTCACAAGGAAGAGCTCTGCTTGACTGCGTATCAATGTATTTCAATTGCTACTCCGTTAGTGCTTCGACTGGTAATCACCCGTCGCATCGGCACATCTGAATCTGTATGTAGATTCACTTTGAGTGGCAGTACTTATAATTTTGATATTTCAACCAGTCGCGGTGAGGCCTGGTTCAGGAATGTAAACGCTGTCGGAATGTAGTCGGTCGTGCGTTAAATGGATTATAAGGACAGGGCAGGCGGGTTTAAGGCGTGTAGTAGCAATGATTGATGCGCTCACCTTGCGCCACCCAACCGGGTATGTGTAGAGGGGTGTTGTTTCGCTTATTGCTTAGACTGTAGAAAATTATTTATCCTGTTAATCGCATCCTGTGCTTCCGGAATTTCAGGGAACAGTGGCCATGCATGCCATAAGTCCGTCCACACCTCAAGGCACGTTTCTACCCCATGTGTGGTAAGCGCCGCTGCCAGACTCTCTGAATCACTGCGCAAAATCTCATCACTGCCTGCCATGACCAGAGCAGGAGGCAAGCCGGACCGATTTGCAAACAACGGCGATAGCGATGGGTCGGATTTATCTGTGCCTTCTGAGTAGAGTTGTGTGTAGTGCTTAAGCACATCGATCGAAGTCAGTGGATCAACTGATGCCAGCTCAGTGATGCTCTTGCCAGAGAACGTCAGATCGTACACACCGGAAATTAAAAATATTTTCTCCGGCATGGTGATACCGGCACTTTTAAGCGAAAGCAGTGCCGAGACAAGTAATCCTGCCCCGGATGATTCGCCGCCAGCAACGATCTTCTGTGGTGGGTGAGGTCGCTGTTGCAGTGCAGACAATACGGCGATCACATCGTTGAGTGCTGCCGGATAAACGTGTTCCGGTGCCAAACGGTAGTCTATTAGCAAGGTGTTCATCTGGCAGCATGTAGACAATCTTGCCGCAAACTCCTGATGCGTGACCGCCGACCCTTCAACCAGTCCACCGCCATGCACGTAAACGATTAATCCGTTCTGCGGTCGTGTTCGTTTATGACGAACCCATAGACAGTCGACAGCGGCAATCTCTTCTCTTTTGAGGGTGATTTCTGCTGGCAGTGGTATAGCGGCGACGGCGTTTTCCCATTCGGCGCGTCTGGTTGTTATGGAGACATTGCTATCTGTGTTGTCTCTGGTCAGACTGCTTCTGACTTCACGGGCTCGTTTACTCAACATATCAAAGTCAAAAACGCACTATCAAAGTCAAAAACGCAGCAGGCGTATCGCTGTGAAGTGGCTAGAGAAAGTCGTCACGCCTTGGGGTAAAACAGTCGATCAGGGTGCCTTCTTCCAGACAGACACAACCGTGTGTTGCGTTCGATGGAATCACAAAGCTGTCGCCAGCGCTGTATTCTGTTTCCTGGCCGTCGACCGAAAAACGGAACTTGCCGGACTTTACAAACGTCGACTGTACATGGGGATGATGATGGAGTTTGCCTTCAGCGCCAATCTCTCCGAAGCGGAACGCGACGACCATCAGGTCGGGGTGGTCCGCCAGCACTTGTCGGGTTACGCCGGGATCGGTGTCTACAATTGGAAAGTCTGACATACGCTTCTCTGATTATT
>CALHCI010000230.1 GCA_937931165.1 uncultured Granulosicoccaceae bacterium | reverse complement strand
CCATGCGGCGGGCAAGCCACACGACGCTCTCTACAGGATTATCTAATACGCCTGCACCCAGACCGGTTTCTTCAAGCTCGTTATTGCAGTAAGCCAGTGCACCGACCCAACGCAAGTCAAATGCATCTATCGCATGTTTTTCTTTGCCCAGTACGATACCTGCATTGGCGGCGTTGTCACTGATGGTGTCAAAGATCACCCGTGCCTTACCGGTAGCAGGATCTTTTCTTTGGATACGGGTATCGAGTATCTCAATGGCAGGTGCCACAAAGTCGGTGGCATCGATCACATCCTGCTGGCTGACATTCTCGCCACCGATTGGCTTTTTCATTACAAAGGCGATCTCTGCCTCTATACGCGGCTGTATAAAGCGGCCTTTCGGCACGGTGTCACCGGTATTAAACCGCATGTCGTCAAACAGAATACCGCTGTCAGGGATATCAATATTTAGTGCGCTTTGCATGGCTTTGGACGTAAGGCCGATTTTCCAGCCGATGACTTTGCGCCCTGCTTCAAGTTTGGCGCGGTAGATCGCGTTTTGTACTTCGTAGGCGTCATCCATGGAAATGTCCGGATGTCGCAGACTTAACAGACCTATTTGACTACCGGTGCGCTCTGCTTCGAGTAAGTCTTTTGCGGCAGCTGCATGATCTTCCGGGGTCATAGCACTTCGTCCTCAACACCGTTTTTAAGTGTCCCTATGCCTTCGACTTCAACTTCTATTGTGTCACCCGGTTGCAGGTATTTTGGTGGATCAAACCGGGCGCCTGCGCCGGTAGGAGTGCCGGTAACGATGATGTCTCCGGGCTGTAGTGTCATGAACGTGGAGATGTATTCAATTTCTTTTCTGATCGGAAACATCATTCGGGCTAGTACGTCGTCCTGGCGTACCTCGCCGTTAACCCGGGTAATGATATGTGCATCGTCTAACTGTTTTGCGTCCTTAAACGGTACCAGCCACGGCCCCATAGCACCGGACTTATCCCAGTTTTTACCTTGCGTGACGTTGAATTTTGCGTGGCGCACCCAATCCCGAATAGTGCCTTCGTTGCACAGAGTTAGTGCTGCGATATGATCATACGCATTATCCATGGTGATACGGCGACCGGCTTTGCCAATCACAATGGCCACTTCGCCTTCATAGTCCAGCGTGTGATTCTCTGGCGGGCGCACCAGATTGCATTGGTGTCCGGTAAAGCCTGACGCAAAGCGAGGGAATAGTGACATATATTTTGGCTGCGCACTGCCGTCTTTGTATTCAGCGTTGCGGTCAGGGAAGTTTACGCCCACGCACAATATGCGGGGCGCATTGGGCATGACCATTTCATAGGTAAAATCGGTATGGGTGACAGTCCCGGAAGCTGCGGCAGCCTCCAGTTTGTCAAAACCGTTGTCGCGTACTACCTCTAATAAAGTCGGCCATTGTGGAAACTCCGGGCTCAGCGCAATCATGCCTTTATCGGTTGCTGCCCCGTACCAGGTGTTGCCATCGGCAGTATAGGTAGAAAAACGCATGTTATGTTGTCCGGTTGTTATTCGATTATTCTTCAACTACTGGTGAGATTTCTTAAGGCGCGATAATCGGACTCGCCACCATTGGCGAATCTTTGGTTTCTACGCCAACAAAGTTAGTCCCGTGTTCAAACCAGCTTTTAGGTGCCGCGGCACCCCACAGCGTTTGGCGCTGCGGATCAGTGAGATCCCATTTGATGGGTTCCATATCCGGATCAACCGTTTGATAGTCACAACAATATATTTCTATGCGGTGACCGTCCGGATCAAGGATGTACAAAAAGAACGCATTGGAGATACCGTGCCGGCCGGGACCACGCTCTATGTTACTGACATAACCCGTAGTGGACATTAAATCCAGCAGGTCAATAATATTGAGCGGTGTCGGCACCCAGAATGCAATATGGTGCATGCGCGGGCCATTGCCATTGGTAAAGGCCATATCATGCACACCACCTTTACGGTGCAGCCATGCTGCCCAGAGCTTTTTACTTTTTTCGTCTTCGGTATATTCAGTGACTCGAAACCCGAAGTCACTGTAAAACGCAACTGATTCATCTACATCTGTAGAGAATACATTAAAGTGATCGATACGCAGCGGTTTAACACCACGATACAGCGCGTACTGTTGATGAATAGGTTTTAACCGATCCATCTTGTGGTAAAACTCCAGCGGAATACCGAGGTTGTCTGATGTTAACAATGTTCTGCCCTGATATTCACGCTCTACCCACTGTGTAGGTCTGCCCTTGCTTTGAAAGTAAGCCTCTGCCTTGTCAAGATCTTGCTCATCGAAGGTTTTAAAACCCATGACTTCAACCGTACCCGGCTGATCTGACTTTTGCAGTATCACACAGTGGTGCCCACGCTCTTCCATGGCACGAAGGTAGATGTGTGACTCACTTTCGTCGGTGACCTGAAGACCGAGTATTTCGGTGTAGAACTTTTTTGAAGCCTGTAAATCGCTTACGTTCAGACAGGCGTGTGACAACCGAATGGTATTAAAGTCCGGGTATAGATTAGGCGCAGGTACTGGCATGAGGTGTCTCCGGTTAACCGATCACTGTACGCCAAGGCGTGAAATTTTGTGTTGACCTGTGGCAAAGCCAATGTGCTTTTGTTCCATATAAAACTCGAATGACCAGTCACCACCATCACGCCCGATACCACTGGCTTTAACGCCACCAAACGGCGTTGGCAGGTGTCGTACGTTTTCTGAGTTTACCCAGATCATGCCGGCCTCTAGTTTGTCAGTGAAGCGCAGCGCACGGGTCAGATCATTGGTCCAGACATAACCGGTAAGACCGTACAACGTGTCATTGGCAATTTCCAGCGCTTCCTCTTCTGTGGAGAACGGAATGGATGTCAGTACCGGTCCGAAAATCTCTTCCTGAGAAATTCGCATGGCGTTATTTGCCTGCGTGAACAGAGTCGGTTTAACGAAATAACCTTCATTGCCAATGGCCTCTCCGCCGACGGCAATAGTGGCGTTGTCCTGTTTTGCAATGTCGAAATAGCTGGTGACTTTGTTGTAGTGTTCTTCGTTGATTAGCGGTCCGACTTCAGTAGACGGATCTAACGGATGCCCTACTTTGATGTTTTTTACGCGCTCTGCAAGCTTTGCCTCAAACTCTTCACGAATGGTGTCCTGAATTAACAACCGTGAAGAAGACGTGCAGCGCTCACCGTTGATAGAATAAATCATAAAAACCACCGCATCGAGTGCGCGCTCGAGATCGGCATCGTCAAATACGACTACCGGATTCTTGCCCCCGAGTTCCAGGTGATTGCGCTTGAGTGTATCGGCCCCCTGCTTTGTGATCAGGCTGCCGGTGCGGCTTTCACCTACAAACGCAATGGCTTTAATTTTCGGATGCTCGCACAGCGCTTTACCGGCAACTTCACCAAAACCGTTGACCGCATTTAACACACCGGGCGGTAAGCCTGCTTCTTCTGCAATTTCAATTAACAGTCGCGCGGTTAGCGGTGATGACTCTGCGGGCTTATGTACCACGGTGCAACCTGCCGCCAGTGCCGGTGCGATTTTCCAGGTGGATAACATGAACGGGGTATTCCACGGTGTGATAATTCCTACCGGCCCGATTGGCACACGGCTGGTCACGTTCATGAGTGTTGGTGATTTAAGGTGCCGGCCATCACGCGCCTGAATAACCTGATCGGCAAAATAGCGAAAGTTCTCTGCGCCTCGCAATGCTGCCTTTGACATAAAGCGATACGCCTGACCGGTATCCCAACATTCACACAGCGCTATTTCTTCTGCCCGCGCTTCAATGCCTTCTGCCACTTTAATCAGTATTTTCCGTCTCTGTGTGGCTGGCATATCGCGCCACTCGGGGAAGGCATTGGCAGCAGCAGTGGCAGCAGCATCAATATCATCGGCGTTTCCATGGGCGACTTCGCAGATAACGCTTTTGTCGACCGGTGAAGTCGTTTCAAAGACACCGGCACTGCCCGCAACGTCACCACCTGCCACTCGATTCATAATCCCTGAAGCTTTAAAGCGCGACAGGTGTCCGTTTAGCTTTTCGATATTCTGCTGAAGGGTGCTCACCGGTGTTAATTCTCCGAATGATGGTTGTGGTTCGAACAGCAATGACAAGGCGATGGCGGAGGAATATTCCGGCGCATCGTTAGCGGCAGATTGTGCGTGTATCGCCACTGAATAATTAATTCACATGTTAATTAATAGCGCGGTGAGTTGTCAAGATTGCCCGCCGCGCAAGTTGTTCGTGCAAAGTGTTACCATCATGCGGTAGCTATAAAAACACAAGTCGCATGACCAGCAAACTCCCTTCAACCGCCAGATCACTCCCTATCGCATTGATCCGCGCCAGAGAAGGCGTTATGCCGCCCATTCGCGAGATGCTTGCAGAAACCGGCATCACCGAGCAGCAATGGCGAGTGCTACGGGTACTTGCGGAGTATGGCCCGCAGAATTCCTCGACACTGGCGAGCCGGGCTTCACTGTTGTTTCCAAGCCTGACACGGATAGCCCGCACTATGCAGCAGAAGGGGTTGATTACCCTTTCCCGCGACGACGAAGACCGCCGCCGCCAAACCATAGCGATCACCAGTCTCGGACAGCAGATCATTGATGAGAAAGTCGATCAGGCGGCGCAGATTGTCGAGGGCTTCAGACAAAAGCTTGGTGCCGAGAAGTATGAAGCGTTACTCGATACACTGGCATTGCTTGATCCGAATAATAGCGAGGGATGAACAATTTAAGCACGCGGTTTAACTCCAACTGTTATCAGTAATCCGACATGCTCTATATTCTCGCGAGCATTTTAAGCTCTACGATTATTCTTATCCTGTTCCGATGGTTGGGCAGATCTACCGCCACCACTCGTCATGCCATCCTGATTAGTTATCTTGCTTCCACTGGGGCCGGTGCGGTTCTTTTTAATGTTCAGTGGACGTTGCAGTCGTTTAGCTGGTTCTGGCCTGCTGCTATAGAGGGGGTTTGTTTTTACGTGGTATTTCGCATGATT
>CALHCI010000229.1 GCA_937931165.1 uncultured Granulosicoccaceae bacterium | reverse complement strand
CTGGCAACCAAATGTGGTTTGTCGCGTGCAGGTATCAGTGGTGATCCGAAAGGAATATACGAAAGTTGTGACAACAGCTTAAAGCGTCTGCAGACAGATGTGATTGATCTGTACTATCTGCACCGGGTTGATCCAGACATCCCGATAGAAGAAAGCACCGGTGCGTTGTCGCGATTGGTGGAGCAGGGTAAGGTCAGAGAGATCGGCTTATCTGAAGTCTGCAGTGAAAATCTGCGACGCGCGCATGCCGAGCATCCGGTGGCTGCGTTGCAATCCGAATATTCGCTATGGTCACGCACCCCCGAGCGAGGCATTTTGGATGTTTGTGATGAACTGGGTGTCACCATGGTGCCGTTCTCACCACTTGGCAGAGCATTCCTTACCGGTAAATCGACCGATGTCAGTCAGCTCACTGAGACCGACTTGCGCTGCACCATTGCAAGGCCTCGTTTCGAACCCGAAGCGTTTAAGAAAAACAGTGAGCTGCTGGTTCCTTATGGAAAAATTGCAGAAGAAAATAATTGCAGCATGGCACAACTGGCGCTGGCGTGGCTGCTGCACCGCAAAAACGATGTGCCCATTCCCGGTACTAAACATATCGAATACATGAAAGAAAACGCCGGTGCCTCTGGTATTGAGTTGAGTGAAGATACGGTTGCAAAGCTCAACGCGCTGATTAATGAAGACACCATCACTGGTAATCGCTATGTCGATGACCGTATGGCTGAAGCTGATGCGGAGAGGGATTAGGTATAACTCGGTTGGGTCTATATGAGTGTATCTACACCCTGAAATAACGGATCAAGGAGAAATCAATGGAACACATGTATCTTGTCAAGGCTGCGGAAATCGCGTCTTTTGCGGCAACTGATAAAACGCATTTTCTGAATGACAATGCGAAGCGTCGCAATAAATCATTAGGCGACCTGACAGGGTTGACTGGTCTGGGGTTCCACATCATCGAAGTCGAGCCCGGTTATGAGTCAACCGAATTTCATGTGCATCACTATGAAGATGAGTGTACCTATGTGCTTGCAGGTGCCGGCACAGTCACCATCGGTGATGAAGATTATGACATTGGGCCGGGGGATTTTATCGGTTACCGCAAAGGAGGACTCGCGCATACGATGCAGGCAACCGGCAATGAAACGCTGGTATGTATAGTTGTTGGAGAGCGGCTGGCGCATGATGTGGGTGACTACCCGCGACAGCAAAAACGTATCTACAGAAATGCTGGTCAACCCTGGAATCTGGTTGACCACAGTGCTGTCACAGAACCACAGGGCGGAAAGAAGTAGCTGCCGCTGTACACGACAATTGCCATGAGTACTGAGGCATCGGTGACGCAAACATCATCACTACCGGTATCAGGTAGATATAACGACAGAAAAGTCTGAAAGTAACTCACACACGCCAAGAATAAACCTGGCGGCCCATCCGGTGAAGTAAAAGATAACTCACCCGCGTTCATCCAGGGGAATTAACTCGAATTCAATAGCGGCTATTACCACCAAAGGCTGTCCCAAGTAGCTGTTTTTGCTTCGATATTAGAGCAAGCGTTCTGCCTGTAAATTGGCGCAAAATTGGTGCAAACTGCTAGAAAAAAAGCGAAAATTCGAGCGATTACATTGTCCAATCAAGACAATAGTGGTACGTTTTCGTGGCACAAATATAAGTGTTGCTTGGTATCATGGTAGACGATGCAAGCATCCACTGTGTTGGCGCCTGCTGCTGCGAGTAGCACGGCTCGGGCGGTGTACCCTGAAAACAAAACGAAAGAGTGAGAGGAATCAATATGAAGGTACAAGCACCAAAGGCTCTACGTAACCTGGCGGTTGCCGGCTGCGTATCACTACTGTCTGTGGCTGGTGTGGCAAAAGCCGCCGATAGTAAACAACCCATTGTTATCCCGACTCACAACTGGTCCAGCCAGGTTGTCATGGCTTATGTCATTGGCGGCATGTTCGAATCAATGGGCAACAATGTGGAATATGTTTCAGCAGATTCGCAAGCGGTTTATGAATCTATTCGAACTGGCGATGTGACCATCTCACACGAAGTATGGCAGTCAACTTTTGGAAAATCTTTCACTACTGCGATGGAAAAAGGTGGTGTGATTGATGCGGGTACACACACTGCAACAACACTGGAAGAAATGGGTGTCCCCAACTGGGTTATCGAGCAAGACTTGTGTCCTGGTTTACCCAACTGGGAAGCGTTGAAGGACTGTCACGAAAACTTCACGACACCCGACTCAGATGGTAAAGGTCGTTGGTTGGAAGGTCCGCAAAGCTGGCACGGAGATCTGATGCCAGTAAGACTCGAAGCTCTGGGTCTTGCCGATAAATGGACGGTTAAGTTTGCCGGTAGTGCTGATGCACTGTGGACCGAGTTGGCAGCTGCCAAAAAAGAAGGTCGCGGAACAATAGTATTTAACTGGACGCCTAACTTTACAGATGCTGATGGGTTCACATTCATCGAATTCCCTCCTTATGAAGATGGTTGTCGTAAAGAAGATGGTGGTGATGGAAGTTGTGGTTCACCAAAAGGCTGGTTGAAAAAAGCGGCTAACGAAAAATTTCCAAAAACACACCCTGCGGCTTACGCAGCCTTTGAAAAGCTGGATTTTACCACTGAGCAAATTGGTCAAATGGCGGCTTTAGTTGATACCGATAAGATGGATCACAAAGATGCAGCTGCTATGTGGCTTAAAGACAACGAAGATGTCTGGATGCCCTGGACTAAGTAAGCGACTTAACCTTATCCAGGCCTCAACATAGTCCGGGTAGATTAAAGCCCCTCTGCTATTGCGTATCAGAGGGGCTTTTTTTATGAAATTCAAAATAAACTGATAGCGTAGAATGGTCGTAGCACCGACCTGCAGTGTGATGCGCTCTGACTATAAAAATATTTATGGCTACTGACACTTCCTTTGGATCTGAACCTGTCATCCGTTGCGAGTCGGTTTACAAAGTCTTCGGTAAAAACGCCAAACGCATGATGAAAGAATGCGGTGGCGTGGTGGATCCGGTCAAATTCCGTGAAGCCGGCTGCATTGTCGGTGTCGATAATGCTTCGTTTGAGGTACACCAGGGCGAGCTGCTTATCATTATGGGTTTGTCTGGTTCCGGCAAATCAACGCTGCTTCGTTGCATATCACGGCTGGCAGATTCAACAGCCGGGAAAATCTACATTGAGGGAGAAGACATCACCTCAATGAACAGCCGCAAACTGATCAAGCTGCGGCGAAATAAAATGGGCATGGTGTTTCAGAGCTTTGCACTCCTGCCTCACAAAACCGTACTCGAAAATATTGCTTTCCCGCTTCAGGTTAAGGGCATCAGCACCAAGGACAGTATTAAGCGCGCGCAGGAGATGATTGATCTTGTGAGCCTGACCGGTCGTGAAAATTATTTTCCACGTGAATTATCCGGCGGACAACAGCAGCGTGTTGGTATTGCAAGATCATTGGCAATAGAACCGGATATCTGGTTTCTTGATGAACCATTCTCAGCGCTTGATCCGTTGATTCGCAAAGAAATGCAAGACGAGTTTCTGCGTATTCAAGGTGTGCTAAGTAAAACAATACTGTTCGTGACCCACGATTTTGACGAGGCGCTTCGCCTTGCCGATAGAATCGCGATTATGAAAGACGGTGTCATCGAGCAACTCGACACACCGGCAAATATCGTGATGAATCCTGCCACAGAATATGTTCGCAAGTTCACCGAAGAAGTGCCGCGTGAAAAAGTGCTGAAAATTGAATCGGTCATGGAGCCGGTAAACCCGGCAGATGCTTTCGATGATATATCCGTATCGAAAGATGCCGTTATAGAAACCGTTGCTGAAGTTGTCTTGAATTCCAGTAAACCTGTTTCTGTGGTTAATGGTGCAGGCGTTGTTGTCGGGGCAGTGCATGCTTCGAAACTGGTCAGCTTGTTGTTTGGTGGTCATTCACAAGTGACATCGGACAGACCTTCATGATGGAACTGCTTCGAGAGCGCAAGTCCCTGCAGTTCCTGCTGCTGATAGTCATCTTTCTCCTTATGTGCAAGCTCATTCCGGCAACGGATGGCAACTGGCTATGGCGTTTTCCATCGCTGCTCGCACAACTTCCAACCTTCATCTATGAATCAGTCACTTTTCTCATGGAAGATTGGTGGCTAATTGATGTGTACGATCCGGACATCGATGAATACGAGCAGAAACCGCTTGTCAGAGAGATTACGCGCAGCATTGCCGCTGGTGTGTTGTTTATGATTGAGTTAGTTCGGGAAATTATGCTCGGTGGTGTCAAAACCATTGTTGCGTTCTCCAGTTGGGATTTTGTATCGGACAATGAGTGGGCTGAATTGCCCGGCATGCCGTGGACAGTAGTAACAGGCGGCGTCGCCATTCTTGGATACCACCTGGGTGGAATTAAACTCGCTTTGTTTGCCGGACTCTCATTCATATACATTGCTGTATTCGGGCAGTGGGAACCGTCAATGCAAACGCTATCGTTTGTGCTGATTGCAGCACCGATGGCAATATTGATCGGACTGCTATTAGGCATTTGGGGGTACAAAAGCAAAACCGTCGAAACCATACTGGACCCAATACTTAATGTTGCGCAGATCATGCCGCATTTTGCTTACCTGATTCCGGTTGTGGTGTTCTTTAGTATCGGTGATCACGCAGGAGCCGTTGCAACGATTATTTATGCAACCCCGCCAATGGTGCGCTTGACCCTGTTAGGCCTTAAGAAAGTGCCTCCCGAGGTTACAGAAGCCGGCAGGATGAGTGGTTGCACCAACTGGCAGTTAATGCGCCGGGTACTCATCCCAACGGCTCGCAGAGATATTCTTATTGGTGTGAATCAGGTCATCATGCAATGCCTGGCCATGGTGGTCATCGCATCATTAATTGGTGCAAAGGGGCTTGGTAGTAATTTATTGATTGCCCTGAATGGATTGCGTATTGGATTGGCGCTTGAAATTGGCGTCTGTATTGTACTCATCGCTCTTGTGCTCGATAAACTTTCTTTAGCGTGGGCCAATAAGCCAACTGATTATTTTGCTGATCAGTCGTTCAAAGAGCGGCATAAGCACTCCATTTGGTTTTTGGGTGTTTTTGTTATCGGTGTTCTGCTGGCCTGGATTGGATCGTTCGTGTTTAAAGAGGGCTTCAACTACCTGAACATAATACCGCACAACAAAGGCATTACTACAGAGCCGTTTTGGCAATGGGGCGTTGATAAAATCTGGGACATGTTTTTTTATCCGTTAAATGAATTTAATAAATGGTTCATTGTTGAGGTGCTTGCACCGGTTAAAAAGGCCTATCTGGCCATGCCAGTAGTTGCGACATTTACACTCGCAATGGGTACCGCCTTTATCGTTGGTGGTATCCGTTCTGCACTCATTGTTGGTGGGTACTTGTTGTTTATCGCGTTAACCGAGTGGTGGGACCGTGCTTTGATTACTGCCTACCTGATGACAATGGCCGTACTAATTGCCGGCGTAATTGGCATTGTTGTGGGAACTTTGTGTGCTCAGCATCCAACAACGTCACGTATGTTATTGACCTGGTGCGACACCTTACAAACCTTTCCCTCGTTTATTTATCTGATACCGGTGATGATGTTGTTTGGGGTAACGGATACATCAGTGCTGATTGCGGTCGTCGTCTACGCTACCATTCCTGCAGCTCGTTATACGGTGGTGGGGTTACTTAGCGTTCCGGAATCGTTGCACGATGCCGCCACCATGTCCGGCGTCAATCGCATTCAGCGATTCATTTCGATTGAGTTGCCGATGTCGTTTCCGCATTTAGCGCTCGGTATTAATCAAACCGTTGTGTTTGCGCTTGCTATGGTGGTGATTGGTGCCCTCATTGGCACCGACGATCTCGGACAATTGATTCTTGGCTCTTTGTCAGATAGAGAGGGTGTGGGTAAGGGGTTGGTACTAGGGTTTTGCGTAGCGTTTATAGGCCTGGCGATCGATCAAATATTGCGTACCTGGGCTAATCAACGAAAAGCAGCACTCGGCATTGTAGATTGAGTTTGATCGCTTGCGACAAAGCCAGTGA
>CALHCI010000228.1 GCA_937931165.1 uncultured Granulosicoccaceae bacterium | reverse complement strand
CCGATGTCGCGAAAGCCGCTGTAAAGGATTTTCATCCACTGATTCATTATTCATCTCCCCAAACGTTTATTTGTATTTTTTGTCACCGCGAGTCTGCTAGCGCAGCGTGGTGAACTTGGAAAACGTTATCGTTGGGTGCGGGTGAAACTGAGTGCAGCGGCTGTTAACCACTGTCACAGTGGAGTTAATCAATGTATCAACAGCTACTCACTGCTCACAAAGCGTCTGTATTGTCTGGTGCGGTTGTTCGACTTCACAGAGGATGAGTCATCGCAAGAGGTAACTACGGTCATCGTCAATAGTCGCGTCTTGGGTTAGCCGACAAGAAATCATCGAGCTCTACGGATGTAACATTGACAGTACTGCCTAAGCTGGCAGTCCTCGCCGAGGAAAAGATGCAATGGCAAACGCAGCACATAAACTGAAGGCACTGTCCCTGTGCCCAGAGCGAAGTATCGAGCGCCTGCTTGAGACAGGTGCGGTGATTTAGAATGTCATGCGATACTTGTACCGATCACGGTGGTGTCTTATCCGACCCGTACGTAGCCGCCCGGGGTGTCTCATCGATATAGTGTGATTGGTGAAGGGTATCGATTTATAGTGAATGCAAATTCACTTCCTTCACCAATGTTGGATTTAACTGCTATATCTCCTCCCATTTGGCGAACAATTTTCCTCACTGTGGCGAGTCCAATGCCGGTGCCTCTCTTATCTCCTTTTTGAGCTCCGGCAGTTTCGTACAGATCGAATATTCTTTCGATGTTCTTTTCCTCGATCCCATGCCCGTTATCCCGAACGATAAATCGATACTCACGATCATCCTGCGAAAAGCTTACCCAGATTTTCGGGTTAGTATTGTCATTGTACTTTATGCCATTGGTTAATAGATTAACGAGCACTTGCAAAAGTGCTAGTCTATTAACGCGAACGATCAAGTTATTGTCACTTGTTATAACTTCTGCATGACGTGGTACCAGTCGCTTTACGTTATCGTAAATATCTGACAACCATACATCTTCAGCATCGTTGCTTATCAGACTGTCGCTCGTATAATAATCTAATAAATCGTCTACATATCTACGGACGGCTCCGGCTGACTCTTGTAGACTGTGCACTATTTCCAACCCTTTAGTGTCGATTTCATTCCCGTAATCGTCCTCAAGCTGGTTCGCCGCATAAGCCAAACTCACCAATGGAGATTTAATGTCGTGGGTGACGACATTGGCGAATGATTGTAACTCTTCGTATTTCTCCTCAATGTGCTTATGTGTTTGCTTAAGTAGTTTGTTCTGGTATCGCAAATCCAGCAGTGCTTCGACTTGCCTGGTCATATTGATGAGTATGGCTTGGTGTTCTTTACTTAGAGTGCGCGGTTGCATATCGAACAAGCATAATGTCCCAAGTCGATACCCATCGGGTGTTACGAGGGGTGAACCCGCGTAGAATCGTACTCCGTCATCCACTACCAGCGGATTATCCGAGAATCTCGGGTCCTGGGTTGCATCTTCAATGATGGTTAGAGGTTCTAAAGCGTTTATTGCATGGCCGCAAAATGATATGTTTCTGGGTGACTCGCTGAACGGTACTCCGTGGTGTGATTTCAGGTAATTGCGATCTTGATCCAGCATCGTGATTAAGGATACGGGAGCACCGGTAATCTGTGACATCAGTTCTGTGATGTTGTCATAGTTTTCCTCCGTTGGCGTATCAAGAATTTCATATCTCACTACGGCGGCTTGGCGGTACGATTCGTTCTCAGGTATTTCGGGTTCTTTCATTCTTTATTTATTCCAGAACTATACGCATCACATGTATGTGACCGAGTCTTTTTATATTTATTGAAAGTGTCGTTCACATCTAATGGAACTTGACGATACCGACTTATAAGTTAACGATTACATACCGTTATTCAATTGTGAGATCAGACGAATTATGAAAAACAAAACAGTACTCATTGTTGATGATGAAAAGGTGATGCGAGAAGGATTAGCGAGAGAGATCGCAAAATGTGGTGTGGAGGTTGAGCAGGCCGGCACTGTGTTAGAAGCAATGGAGATTCTCGGCAGAACAACTATTGATGTTGCATTTTGTGACATTCGGCTATCTGAGGATTCTTCCGGCGAAGAATTTTTGGAAATGGCGCAGAAACTTCGCCCTTCATTGGCGGTTGTTCTCATTTCATGTGCGATTGATTCTGAGTACGAAAGCAGATTACTGGAAAAGGGCGCATCACTGTGCGTGCGAAAGCCTTTGTTTGAGGCTGAGTGTCAGGCAGCCTTGTCAAAAGTTGCGTAGAAATTCACACACAGATGGGGCGCGAGCTGCAAGGCATTTTATTGCAGAGCTGAAGGGAAGCAGCAGCGCTGTTGAGACTTGCGCTGCGAGTGACGATAAATGCCACAGTGCAACTCAGCTATTATAGAACGTGTAATCTGCAGTTGACGGTCCAGGGGTGTAGCCCTTTAATAAACGTGCGTGACGCGGGGCTGGCATCAAACAGTTAAAGCGACTTGAGAACCTTCACTTTACAGCATCGCAGACAAAGTCCAACAAGCGGGTATCGCATATTTGGTTATTGTTCTTCAAAAGGCGTATAGAAACACAGGAAGTGATCAGCCGGCCAATACTGCGGCTCCAGCTCGCACCAAGAAGGGTATTGAGAAGATATCGCCCGGCTTAGCCAGGCGATGAATTGGAAAACAATAAGTCGTAGTTCCGAAGGGAGTTGCCAACAGTGTTCACGAGGCCAGTCGTCAACACTGTTGTGCCATTAACGGCGAAACATGGCCTCAGCGTAGTTTTTGCCACAGTGTTTAACAAGCACCTTGGTAGGGAATACAGGGATCCACTCTCAAGCGGCTAGACGCTGACGAATTGTCCGGGTACGTTCGAGTCGTTCCTGCTCCTCGATGCTTGTACATGAAGTGGGGTTGG
>CALHCI010000227.1 GCA_937931165.1 uncultured Granulosicoccaceae bacterium | reverse complement strand
TGATTGAGTACATCAACAGGAATGGCAAGATGCACCGGCCCGGGTAAATGCTGTTTTACTCGCTGCAGCGCTTCATCAATGTTCTGGCTAAGCGACTCAACACTGAGTACCCGATGCGACCATCGCGTGACAGGTGTTGTTATCGATACCTGATCCAGCTCCTGGAATGCACCTTTGCCATCCATAGACACAGGCGAGTCCCCACTGATCAGCAGTACAGGCGTTTGTGATTCTGATGCGCCATACAATGCGCCGACTGCATTGCACAACCCTGCACCAGCGGTTACCAGCGCCACTGCGGGTTTACCGCTTAACTGCGCGTACGCTTCTGCCATATAAACCGCTGCCGCTTCATGGCGCGTGTGTATGATTTCTATGTCTGCATCAATACAGGCATCAAAGATCGACATGATCTGATTGCCGGACAATGCAAAGATGTGCTTTACACCAGCACTTGCCAGAGTAGCGACTAAAACATCGGCACCGCGCACTAACGCAGCAGTTTGATTACCCAATTAGCTCATCTTCTCTGTCATCAGTTTCACCGAAGCGCTTTAACACTGCGGGCCTTGTACCTTCGTACACTTTATCCAGGTTTTTGGCTATTTTGGCGTTCTCACGTTCAAACAGGCAATTGCCTTGCAAGTCTGAGGCGACAATAAACGGCCCCATACGTTTACAGCGGATGATCCACATTGCCTGCGCAATGCCGAGTTCTTCATGCCAGTGAACGGCTTCTACCTTTTCTATACCGCGGCCAAGCAAGGCCCCTGTGCCGTAACCGACAGTTGAAAGATACACTGCACCATTGGGCACAAAGTATTCTTTGTAGGCCGCTGAGCTCATGCCGCCTTTTCCGATGATTAACCTGGCACCGGTCTTTTCCATCCATTCTGGCAGCCACTTGGCAAAGCGAAATGATGCGGTGGCAGTGACGGCACCCATATCAAATGAACCGTCTTCACGTATGGTTGCCGCCGGTGAGCAATGAAAATTGGCAGCGCTTTCGGTGGGCAGATCCAGTGGCAGATTGGCCTTCTTTTCCAGTGCTCTGGTATAGACACCTTCACGGGCGGTGTATAACAACCCGTTTAAATACACGATATCACCGAGCTTAAGATCGGCAATCGCACTGGCATCGGGCGTGGTGCTTAGTTCAACTTCACGTATTTCCATCTCAGTGCCCCGGTGCTTCAGATAGCGCTGTCTCTACAGTAGCTGGCCAGTCTACGGTTTCACGACGCTGATAGTCAGTAAACCAGTCCGGGTCCGTTCTGTATTCTACGCGGCCATCTGCATAGATGCGTGCCACTGCCCTGCGTGAAGAGAGACAAAACGCATGCATAGACATTTGCATACCACCGGTATGGCAGTAACCGACTTCAATGTGACAGTCAATGACCATGGACTTACCGACAAACCCCATTGCACCCATACCAATGGAGTTACCAAGCTCTTTAAATTCTGCTTCGAGTTCTGCAATTTCAGGGTCAGGGTTTTTTGATCCGACCACACGCAGGCAGGCCGCACGTTTGCCCAGCACCATACAGGTATCTTTGCACCCCCCAAGGCCGATGCCAATAATGGCCGGCTGGCAGGCGAGCCCTCGTTTGCCAAATGCCACCAGGGTATCGAGATAAAAACGTTTAATGCCCTCTATACCGTCTGACGGAAACAACATGCGGTAATCGGTACCGAACAACCCGCCCTTATGCACGGTAATCAAATCAATCCACTCACCACCCGGTTCATAGCCGTATTCTATTTCAGGTGCACCAATGCCAACGTTGTTGTTGTGATCAGTACGCCACAGGGGATGTACCCGGTTAGGACGCAGTGGTACACGGTGTGTTGAGTTTGCCGTTGCTCGGCGAAGGGCGGCTTCCAGTGCTATTGGCCCGCCTTCTATGGTGGTTTCGTTACCCATCTTTACATACCAGCGTGGCGTGCCGGTATCACCACACATGGCGCAGCGATCTTCTTTGGCCGCGTCGTAGTTGTCTAGCATGGCTTTGATGACATAACCGGAGAGACTACCGGTTTCTACTTTAGCCGCAGACTTTAATCCGTTGTGATAGTCCTCGGGAATTTCTATGGCCGCTTTGTCCATTAACGACTCGGCAGTGCTTTGTATGATATCAATAGGGATCATAGGATTAGCCTACTAAGGACTCCGGTTCATCGGCTGACAAGATGGTTTCTCCGGGTTTTACCCGCGTGAACTGTACAGGCTCCCGGTCCACCACCACAGAACCGCAATCGCTGCGTGCCACAGTAAAGTACGACGATTCAAGCGCACCCGCATCTGGAAAGTCTTCACGAAAGTGTGCGCCTCTGGAATTTTCCCTGGCAAGTGCTGCTTTGCCAATGACTTCTGAAATATCACACAGCGATTGCAGGTTAAGCCAGTCGTGCCAGGTTAAGTTAAACGCCAGATTATCTGCGCTTACAGTGGTATTCATTAGTGACTCACGTACCGAGTCTATTTGGGTAAGCGCCGATGATATTCCGTTGGCGGTTCTAAGCACGCCAACGCCGTCCCACATAATGTCTTGCAACTGATAACGCAGATCACTGACCATTGAAGGATGTTGCGGCGCTTGTTGTACTGCTGCAGAATGACCGGACAGCGCACGGGTTGCACGAAGGTATTCGCTTTCCAGCACTTGTGCGTCCGGCTCTCTGAAGCCTGTGACGTTTTTAATGTCTGCGGCCATCACATCACCGGCGATCCCACCATACACGGTAGAGTTGGCGACACCGTTACCCCCCAGACGATTAGAACCGTGTGCGCCACCGGAATCTTCACCGGCCACGTACAAGCCTTCCAGTGCAGTTCTTGTGTCGATATCGACAACTACACCGCCCATTAGATAGTGTGCGGTGGGCACCACTTCTACCAGGCCTGCGGCAAGATCAAACCCGCTGTCTGCACAACGCTTAACCATACCGTTAAACTTTTTGCGTACTTCTTCTGGGCCCAGGTGTGACATGGTAATATAGACCCCGCCAAGCGGCGTGGTTTTACCGGACCGCATTTCAGCATAGATAGCGCGGCTGACAATATCGCGAGTGGCGCGCTCGCCTTTTTCATCGTAGTCGAACATAAACCGATGTTCATCACCGTTTAACAGCCAGCCGCCGGCACCGCGTAAGCCCTCTTCGAGTACCGTGCCAGTCATGCGGGTTTGCTCACCAGCTAGCAGCCCGGTCGGGTGAAACTGCACCATTTCCATATCTCTTAATGGCAAGCCGACTCTGAGTGCCATGGCAAGGCCATCCATGGTTTTATCACCCGATGGCGTATGGTATTTGTACATGGTGGGCCCGCCACCGGTTGCCATCAGTACGGCTTTGGCTTTCACAAATTTAAAGGTGCCGCGACGCATATCAATAAACAGTACACCGGACAACGCTTTGCCATCTGCAGTAGGTATTAATCCGATGGCGCGGTGTTCCTGCAGTGTTTCGATAGGTCTGGATAACACCTGCTCCATTAACCGGCTGATAATTTCTATACCGGTAAGATCACCTTTGTGTACGGTGCGATCTGCAGTTTGCCCGGCAAATGCTTTTTGATGCAGAGAACCGTCGGGGTTGCGATCAAAAAAACAACCAATTTCATTTTCAAGTTCATGAATACGAACCACCGCTTCTTCACATAAGCGCCAGGCCATTTCCTGATCCGGCAGCCACTTGCCGCCTTCAATGGTATCCATGAAGTGTCTTTCTACGGTATCTCCACCGCCAAGTGCCACGTTGTAGCCGCCCTGCACCATGCGTGTGCAACCGCACTTGCCAACCAGCCCTTTTACCGCCAGTGTAATACGGGTACCCGGCTGTGCGGACTGCTGCGCATGCAGTGCCGCGAACAGACCCGCACCACCGGAACCGATAATCAGGATATCGGTTTCGTGTTGTTCTATGCTGTCTATCGCGTGGTTGTCTGGCGGGTGGTTGTCTGGCGCGTGCTTCATGATTATTATTTTATTAGCTTTACGTTAAAAGACACTTAATAAAAACAGGCACGCAGTACACAATCCCAGTGCCAGTGATGCAGCGGCAAGCGATTTCTGCCAGTCAGTCCACGGCAGCCATTCCATTGCCATTAAGCGTAAGCCACCAAACAGATGCATTGCCAGTAAAAACACCAGCAGGGCTTCCGCGATTTTAACTGCGGCAATGTCGGTGAGTTTTAAAAAACTGTCTAACGATGTCGGGTCAGTGATTGCCAGTGACAACACATAAAAGTGCACGGGTAAAAATAGCGCCAGGGCCAGGCCCGAAACACGGTGCAACAGAAAGAACACATACAACGAGTGTGAACGATGAGGCTGGATCATGACCACGTCACTGCCATGACTGCACGCAGACCCAAAGACAACAACAGAAAAAATACCGCGTACGAAAATACGGTTAACGGAAAGCCACGCAGCTTCAGCCACTCACCTGCAATAACCCGTATGCCAATGGCTGCATGTACCGACACGGCCAGTACAAATAGTCCATAAAACAGAAACCACAAGATACTGCCCTGTGTGCGGCCCAGAATTTCTGCCGTGGTTAACCCGCCCTGGACGGCATAAATCATCACAGCGATGTGGCCAATCACCAGTGGTGCCATGACCAGCGCACTGATTCTTTGAGCCATATAAAGGCGAACGTCAAGCATGATCAGTTAGCCTCGCTTGCGCCAGAATTTAAAAGCTGTTGCCCTTTTTAAACCAGCCACGGCTTTCATGGGGTTTAAACCGACCGGACAATACTGCGTGCAGCTACCGTGACTATGGCAACTGTGACATCCGCCGGACTGTGATACGGCATCGAGCACCGTGTTAGCGTCTTTGTTTTTTTCATCGTTGACCAGCGTCCATGCACGCTGCAATGCGGCGGGGCCGAGATAGTCCGGGTTGGCGGCAACGGTATCGCAAGCCGAATAACACACCGCACAGTTAATACATTCAATGCCTTCACTGGCGGTGATGCGATTTTTACTGGCCGGGTCTACCGGTACCATCGGGTCGTGTCGACCGGTGCTGGGTTCGTGCACGCCTTTGGCCTTTACCCACTTTTCAAAGAACTCATCCATGTCTGTGGCAAGATCTTTAATGACTGGCAGGTTGCGCAATGGTGCAATGGTGAGCTTTTCACCCCTGGTCACTTTGTTAACATGGGTTCGGCAAGTCCAGCGCGGTTTACCGTTGACTGTCATGGCGCAGGAACCACACATGCCAACACGGCAGGCAAAGCGGTAGGTGAGTGTGGCGTCTTGTTGCTGTTGTATCCACGAGACCACATCAAGCACTGTCTGATTATCGTAAGCGGGTACGGTGTAATCGCGGTACTCGCCACCGTCTGCATCACCGCGCCATACGGAAACTTCCATAGACTTTGAATCAGTTGCTGCACTCACGAGTATTTCATACCTGTTTAGCCCGGATTATTGTTCTGCCATTGCTGCTGATGCCGCTTCAAGCGCACCATTGCCATGATCAATGTTCAGCGTTTTAAGCGCCGTATCTATCGCGCCGAGCATACCCATTACCATCTGTCGATTAAGATGCCCCATATGGCCAATGCGATAAAAGCCATGCCACTCGGGCTCATGTGATTCTGCCATACCCAGTCCGATACCAAGGGTAATACCTGCGTTTTGTTCGACCCAGTCACGGATTCTGGTCCCGTCCGGTGCACCAACCCGGATAGAGGTGACCGCGTTACTGCGATGCGCCGGCTCTTGAATATTCAGCTCCATTGGCCCGGCACTGCCCCACACGTTTATAGCTTTTGCAATTGCACCGGCAAGCATGGCATGCCGCTGCCAGACATTTTCAAGACCTTCTGTGAGGATCATGTCTAATGCAGCGCGAAGTCCGAACAATTGATGGGTGGGTGAGGTGCCACCGAAAAACTGATAAAACTCATCCGGCTGCGATCGTTTGGTCCAGTCCCAGTAACTGCTGACCAATTCTTTTCCAGCACTGATGGCTGCCGCCTTGTCATTAAAAAATACAAAGCCCATACCCGGTGGCGTCATTAGTCCTTTCTGACAAGCCGCCACCATGACATCTACGCGCTGGTTGTCCATCTCAAACCGGTCGCAGCCGAACGAGGCAATGCAGTCAATCATTAACAGCGCGGGGTGACCGGTTTCATCAAGCGTATTGCGAAGCGCCTGGACATCATTGAGTACGGATGTCGCGGTATCAACGTGGCAGGCAAGCACGGCTTTGTATTCATGTGACTTGTCGGCAGACAATGCCTCATAGACCGACTGTTGATCAATGGGTGAGCGCAGACCGAAATCGATGATTTCTGTTTCTACGCCGAGTGACCGCGCCATGGCCGCCCAGCCGTGCGCAAAACGTCCAGTCGCAAGCACCAGCACTTTGTCACCGCTGCTAAACAGATTGGCAAGCGCCGCTTCCCAGGCACCATGGCCGTTGGCGATGTACATAGCCAGTTGATGCTTTGTACCGGCGACGGTTTTAAGATCCGACTGAATGCCCTTCATCAGCTCGTATTGTTTTGGATCGTAAATGTTCGGCCCGGCCTGATGCATCGCCTGCAGTACCTGATCAGGGATGACTGAAGGGCCTGGAATTGCCGTGTAGTGTCGACCACTCGAATGAAGCATTGGATTACCCGCACAACCTGCAAATTGATTAAACAAGAATAACGCTGATACACCACCTCAGCCACAGGTAGAGATTAAACCATTGTGCCGAACGCTGGCGTATTTTTTGCAAACAAAGAGCCCCCTCGATTTTTGCAGGATATCGTCAGTGCGTCGTCAGCTGTCCATCCGATGCTTTCTTGTAGTCGCAGTTTTTATTGCCACTCAAATTTCCTGCTCAAATGGTGGCGGAGGCAGTGATCCCGATCCACCATCTGATCCGGATACCGATCCGGAATTACCACCGGTGCTGGATGATCCGGTAGGCGCGAAATCCACCCCCGAACCCAATCAGCCGTTCAGCAAATTTCAACTGGCCGATTCGCTGTATACCGGCAACGTCTACGATGGCCGTGCACTGCTGGCTGGCGACAACAATCAGCTGTTTTATTCAGACGGTGTGCAGGACTTTGTGCGATGGACGGTACCCGTATCGCAGGCACTGCCAGACAATCAGGACTCGTGTAACACCCCGCAGGGTAACGGCCCGATTTCACTCCAGTATCGAATGACTGCAGGCAAAGATGCGGTTGACAGATTTTTCTATGTGCGTGCTTTCCCTGCCATGGTGCTCGGCACGATGGGCGGACGATTTGAGTCATGGGGTGTGGAGTGCGGCAACGCCACTGAACTGACCGGCAATAACGATCGCGATGGCAACTCACCGGTGTTTGACATGGCCCCGGTCAACGCGGCAACAGGCTTTCCGGTTATTGCATCGAACTTTCCTGATCCTGTAAAAATCTCTATAAAAGCAGACATAAACACCGCTGAAGCTACCAACGGCATTGCCAATATATTTCTCGACAGTTACTGGCATGACGTTTCTGCCGTGAGCAGGCTGCCGGCACAGAACAATGCATGGCTGAATACCATTAACGGTATTAATGCCGATGTTACCGAAGTGTGGAATCTGAATATCTGGTTTGACTGGCCGGACATTGATGGCCGGCAAATTGATTCATGGACCGGCGGCAAATTTCTCGACACTGTACAGATTACCGACAACCCGCAGTTTGACGTTTACGTTAAAGCAGAGGGGCCGCGTGTCAACAACATTCCCACCTGCACTCTGGGTGGTGATAGAAACTGTTTTATCTACATTGCGCTGGCACTCACTGACAAAAGCCGCACGGCAGACGGTGTTACCATCAATTACACTGAGATCGCCAACTGGATGCGATCAGAAGCGTTTCGTAATTTGTTTCTGGAAGGCGCAGATCTGATTGGTACCGGTGAACCCAAAGGTATTGCCTATGAGATCTGGCAAACGATTGATGGACCACAAAACGATTCACACCCGGACCCGGCTAAGCGCGGCCCGAGGTTTCCCGATGAAGCACATGTGATTGGCGGGTTACACTTAGGCAGCGAACTGTGGTTTAACCCGACTGGAGAGCCAGCAGAAATTCAGTTTGATACATTAGGTGTCAGTGTTGATGGAACGGGGGTCTTTGGCCGCTATGTTGATTACAGTCAATAGCGCTATATATATTCGTTGGTGCCACCCCGGCTATGCCGATAAGGAGCCAAATTAATGTCGCAAACAACAGTTTTATGGCGGTTCTTTTACACAGCCGTCACCGCAATGACACTCGCAGGCTGCGATAGTGGCGAACCGCGACTGCCAGACACATCTCAACAGTTTCAATCGGTACAACTGTTTGCAGATGGTTCTGAAGGTGCAATCGGTACAGTTGATCTGACCATCGCCGATCTCACCCACGAGCAAACAACAGACGGTAGCCATCGTTTTCAAATTGCTATCGCCAGTGACGAAAAATCCATCGACATTAGTAACCTTTCATTCATGATGGAAACTTCTACTACTGAAGATTTTCAGTCGGTGTATAAAAGCGCGCTATACGATCAACGTACCGTCTCTCAGGATGTGGGCATTGCTACCATAACCGCACGTACTAAGGCGGTGCCACTGCGGGATGCAGTTTACTTCACACGCGTTGTAGTCAACCCGGACTGGCATCAG
The DNA here is from genome assembly GCA_937931165.1 of uncultured Granulosicoccaceae bacterium. Taxonomy (GTDB): domain Bacteria; phylum Pseudomonadota; class Gammaproteobacteria; order Granulosicoccales; family Granulosicoccaceae. Next base: position 9,627 of record CALHCI010000227.1, on the reverse strand, counting down.
TACCTTGAGAGCGCACTGGTGAACAATGATCTTTCACAGCCACTGCACTACATTGCTGAAAGTAATTATCAAAACAATGCCAGTGCTACGTTTAACACCACGGTAAGCCAGGGTGTTATATGCAGCGAGGACAGTCACGAAAACAACGATACGATTAAACAGGCAACTGCAATACAAAGCGGGGAATCAATCAATGTTTCACTGTGCGATGACAACGCCGACTACTATGCGTTTGCGTTAGATGCCGGAGAAACCACAGTGGTTTCTTTTAATTACAGTGATAGCACCCGGACCGACTGGAAAACCCGTTATTCATTGATTGACAGTCAATACCAGAGGATAGAATCAGACGTGCTGGACGCGGCTGAACATGACTTTCAGATCACTGCAGAAAACGCCGGTACTCACTACCTGGCGGTATATGGCGATCGCAGTGCGTATCGCCTTTCAAGAGACACTAAAACTCCACTGGCCGCCGACTGGTTTTTTACTGCGGATACTGTGGACGGACCAGTGAGCAGTGTGTACGGCCCGGTGACATTAACAAGGCTTGCATTTAACGAAGCACAGCTTCTGAACCACACCGTTTCCTGCAGCAGATTTGTGATAGACCCGGAAGCACCCGATAGTTACATCACACCATCACACTTCCCTGAACTGCATGACTTTTTGTTTCTCGCTAACAATGAAGTTTTAATTGATAAAGACAAAAAGGATTTGTGGAATTCCTCGACAGGTGATATTACAAGCGACAGCTGGTACGACAATCCGTATTTTGGCTGGGCAGAGAATACCGGTGAGGGTTCTTTTAGATACTGGGACTTTGATGGCAACAGCTATATAGGTTGCCGTTTTAAATAACGACCTGACTGCTTAGCTTTTTATAAGCCAAAAACTTCTTTCAGTCTACTTTTGCTGCGCGCCTGCCCTGCAACCGACGGCAGGGCAGGACACGCAGCGACATCATACTTACTATTTGTGCGGCGAAACTTTACGCTGCAGTCGCGCGGGTGATTGCACCATCAATTGCATCGACAATTTCGTCGAGCTCTTTTTCGGTACAAATCAGCGCCGGGCTCAGACACAGTGTATTGTTGTGTTTTTCGAAGCTGCGATTAGTTCGACCGATGATCACACCCTGCTCCATACAGTCAGCGGCTATCTGTGCAGGTATAGATTCGGGAACCGGCTCTTTGCTGGCCCGGTCAGTGACGAGTTCCATACCAACAAACAGGCCCTTACCTCGAACATCACCAATGATCTGATGCTTCTGCTGCAATGAGCGCAACTTTTCCATTAGATACTCACCCATTTTGGCGGTGTTTTCGACAAGGTTTTCTTCTTCGATGATTTTCATGTTTTCGAGTGCGGCGGCAGGGCCTGATGCACAGCCACCAAACGTGCTGATATCACGGAAGTAACTCATTGGATCATCAGGGGCGGCCTTGAAACGATCAAAAACTTCTTCGGTGGTCACGGTGCATGAAATAGCTGCATAACCACTGGCAACCCCTTTTGCCATGGTGACGAAGTCAGGCTTGACACCATAGTGCTGATAACCGAACCACTTACCGGTTCTGCCAACGCCACAAACCACTTCATCAATATGCAACAGGACATCGTACTTTTTGCAGATTGCCTGAATGGTTTCCCAGTACCCTTCCGGTGGAGTAATCACACCACCACCTGCGGTGATCGGTTCAAGCACGACAGAGCCGACAGTCTCGGCACCTTCCCGCAGAATAACTTTTTCAAGTTCAAGGGCGGCAAGCTCGCCGTAGTTATCAACTTCACCATACTGGCTGCGGTACTCAAGGCAGTGCGGCATTTCGACAAAGCCCGGTGCAAACGGACCGTACTGGTCTTTGCGCTGAAACTGACCGGTAGAACTTAACGCACCAATTGTAGTGCCGTGGTAATCACGATCACGGTAAATAATTTTGTGCTTTACCCCGTCGTTTTCTATCGCTGCCAGCTGACGAACCATTTTGTAGGCTTTTTCGTTGGCTTCAGAACCGGAGTTTGAAAAATACACGCGGCTCATACCGGGCATCTTTTCAATCAGCTTTTTGGCAAACATTGCACCGGGAACATTGCCGGCCGAGTTTGCGAAGTAACACATCTGTACCAGCTGATCACGTACCGCGTTGGCGATTCGTTCCTGCCCGTAACCGACGTTAACAGTCCACACACCGCCAGAGACTGCATCAAGGTATTCTTTACCGTTGGCATCGGTTATACGCATGCCTTTACCGCTGACCATCATCGGCGGTTTTTTATCTTCAAACGGCTTGTGTTGAGTGAGGTGATGCCAGACATGCGCCTGATCACTGTCCACCACTTCGTCTATGTTCACTTGCTCGTAGTCAAGGCTCATTGTGTTATCACCTCGTGCGTTGATTGTTCGACGCCACGGACAGTGCCTAAATTTGGCAAAACGCGTAAGCGACACATACGTCCCGTTAATAGGTCCAGATTTTCAAACCGGGCGTCAGCTTGAAACTAACAAGCACAGGCTCAGCATTGATCGGACCGAAGTTGCAGTTGCAGGGGAGAAAACTCCGTTAACAGAATCTTGAACTACATCACAGCGGAGTGTGTTCCATTCACGGCCAGGGAGTATAGGTCAGCGCGCGGGATTTGGATTACCTGCGGAATGCACGTACACAGCAAACCCGACGCGTGAGCGAGGATAATTGCGTTAACCAACGCTAATCAGCTGAATATCTTACCGGGATTCATGATATTCGCCGGGTCCAGCGCTTGTTTGATAGTGCGCATGAAGTCGACCGCATCACCCAGTTCGCTGTCCAGATAGGCTTGTTTGCCCTGCCCGACTCCATGCTCGCCAGTACAGGTACCACCCATCCCGATAGCACGCTCACTGAGGCGTTCTGAAAACGCTTTGGCCTGTGCCAGTTCGTGCTTGTCGTTGAGATCGATCAACACGCTGGTGTGAAAATTTCCATCACCCACATGCCCGACTATCGGCGCCAATAAGCCGTTTTCGCGAATATCGGCGCTGGTTTCTTCAACACAATCGGCCAGGCGCGAGATTGGTACACAGGCGTCAGTGACCAGCGCTTCAGCTCCAGGTCTTAATGATTTCGCAGCCCAGTACGCGTCGTGCCTTGCCTGCCATAACTGCTGGCGTTTTTTTTCATTGGCCGTCCATTGAAAATCGGTGCCGTTGCAGTCGGCAATGATTTCTCCAAACAATGCAGATTGCTCGGTGGTGGACGCTTCGGTGCCGTGAAATTCGACGAAAACGGTAGGGCGTTCTGCCAGTGAAAGTTTTGAGTAAGCGTTACACGCTTTGATCTGAACTTCATCGAGCAATTCGATACGGGCGACCGGAATACCGTACTGGATGGTCTGTATCGCTGCGTTGCAGGCATCGGTGACAGTCGGAAAGTTGCACAGCCCGCCGACAATGGTTTCCGGCGCGCCATGGAGCTTCAGTGTGAGTTCGGTGATTACACCCAGCGACCCTTCGGCACCTACCAGCAGGCGTGTCAGATCGTACCCGGCAGCGCTCTTTTTGGCACGCGTGGAGGTCCTGATTTCACGACCATCAGCCATCACAGCGCGCAGACTTAGCACGTTGTCTTTCATGGTGCCGTAGCGCACCGCATTGGTACCGGAGGCGCGGGTAGACGCCATGCCGCCGATGCTGGCATCTGCACCGGGATCGATCGGGAAAAACAAACCGGTATCACGAAGCTGAACGTTGAGCGCTTTTCTGGTGATGCCGGGCTGCACGGTTACCGTCAGATCTTCCGGATGGACTTCAACCACCTGATTCATACCGGACATATCAATGGAAACACCACCTTCCGGTGCATTGAGCTGCCCTTCCAGCGATGAGCCCGCACCAAACGGGATGACCGGGCAACCATGCTCGGCACAGACGCTGACAATCCAGCTCACGTCTTCTGCATTTTCTGCATAGATAACAGAATCCGGTGGCTGGTTGGGCAGATAGGTGGTGGTGTGTGCATGCTGCTCGCGAATGCTTTCGCCGGTGAGCAATCGATCGCCAAAGCGCTGTTTCAGTATTTCAGTCGCAAGGCGTACATCTCTGCCCGATTTCTGCTGTGCTGCCATTTCCGTCTACCGCAAGAGTGACCAAATCGCAGTGTACTGCATCAACTTATGTTTTTCCGCTGGCTGCCGCCCACAACCTAAGCACCATTGGAAGCTTGAAAATGAAACTCGTGCTTTTTGCCCTGATTACTGCCGTCGGCTTGTTTGCAAACGCTTATGCAGCGACGTTTGATTATGAGGCACTGACTGATTTTGAAGATCTGGACAGTGGCGTAGTGCCCTATTACAAGCATACCCAACGCGACGCGCTGGCAATCAATGCTTCAGATCCTGACTACAGAAATGTGTTTGCACGTGCCACGACCACCTTCGATGGCGAAGCCGGCAACTATGATGTGACTATTTCTGCACTCGGTGAGATCGACGGCGAATGCGAATACCGGTTTCTGGTTAATGGCGTGGTCGTTGGCACTGCGGTTAACAGCCGCGTCACCGAAGACTATGACATACAACAACACACTTTCACCGGCATTAACATACCAGCAGGTGCCGAGATTGCGGTTGAATCAAACGCGGTAACCAACGGACTGATACCGGAGGGCGCGGGCACCGCTTTTGCTCGTGGCAGATGGAGTGCATTGAGCATTACTTCTGCAACCCCGACAACACCTGACCCGATTGATCTCAGTATCGCAGCCTCTGCAAGTACCACTTCAGTAAATATAAACACAGAGTACGAAGTAAGCTTTGTTGTTCAGAATAACAGCACTGATCAGACAGCAACTGCACCTGTAATTACGATTGCTATTCCTGCCAACACCACCCTTGCCCCACATGCGGTGTGTACTACTGACAATAACGTTGCAAGCTGTGCCGTGGCAGAGATTGGTGCAGGCAGCAATACCACAGTGACATTCGCTGCAACAACTTCTGTTGCAGGCACGGTGTCATTTAACGCATCGGTCAGTGCAGATCAGACGGACGACAACGAAAGCAATAACAGTGCGGCTGTAAATGTTACTGCCACAGATCCGGTTGCACAGGAACCTGTCAGTGTCGATTTAGCGTTAACCGTGGGCAGTGATACTGCGACAGTGACTAACGGACAAACCATTGAATACAGCTTAACTGTACGCAATCAACACCCGGAAAATACCGCGACCGCACCGGTTGCCGGTGCGGCACTGCCCTCTGGCCTGCAGTTTTCAACCAGTGCCGATTGTTCATTCAGTGGCCAGGCAGTGAGTTGCGAGCTCCCGGAGCTGGCGCCTGATCAGACAACCACTGTCGTGTTCTCGGCGGTAGCGACCACGCCGGGTAACGCTGCTATTGTCGCCTCTGTTAGCGCCAACGAACCCGAGACATCGGTCAGTGATAACGAAGTTCGTTATAACGTTGTGATCGCAGATAACCAGTCGACCGATGGAGAAGATAATCAATCTACCACCGGTACACAAAACCCTTCAGCCATAGACACAGCCACAGAAACAGAAAACACAGGCACCGAAACACAATCCGGTGGTGGCAGTGCTGATCGCGGGTTACTGTTGATGCTAATAACAGTACTGTTGCTCGGTGGGTGGTTTAGCCTCCGACCTGCCACAGTAACAAGACCAATAGCGAAGTAGCCAGCGCACCAGCAATCGCTACCGGTAACACACGCCTGAGCAAATCAGACTCGGCGTGTGTGCTGCCAACCATACTTGCGGCAAAAATAACACGGCCCGGTGATGCAAGTGTGGCATTACTGCCGCCAGCGTTTTGTGCTGCTGCCATTAGCTCATGCGGGATACCGGCTTTGCTTGCAGCCTGTAACTGAAAATCCATAAACAACGCATTTGAAGAAGTATTGCTTGCAGTGAGAAATCCGCCAAGCGCACCCAACAGCGGTGCAAACGCCAGGTAATACGACCCCGACCAATCTGACACTGCAGTGGCCAGTGCTATTGACATTCCCGAGTGCTTCATTAAATGACCGAGCAATAAAAAGCAGGCAACGCCAAGTGTTGCTTTACTCCATTGCACAAGCGCACCGGTGATAATTTGCAAGGGTTGATGTCGACTGGCGGGTAAGAGTAAAAACGCAATGACGGCTGAGGCCAGCAACCAGAAGCCTGCATGGTATACCGGCGCAAATGTATTAATACTAAAACCGTTAAGCCAGTCACCAACCGGTGTAATCAGTCGCGACAGCATTAAACACACCACCAGAATGACAAAAGGGGTAAGCGCGCTGACCGGTGCAGCAATAGTACTTGTAGCCCATCCCTGCAGCCGTCCGACCACCATCGCAAAACACACGACAAGCACCCCCGCCACACAACCGGCAAGCTCGGTTCCCACCAGCACCGTAGACATCAGCAGTGCAACACATAACACCAGTACATATATCACCAGCCACTTTAGTGTGGTTACCCCCTGCCCCTGCCACAGACCGGCAACTTTGAGCGCTGCGGCACCACACATCGCCATAAACGGCAATCCCATCACTATGGCCAGTAAGCCAAGCTGTTGTGTCGATACATTAGACATCTCACTACCAATAACGGTACCGATTGCCAATGCCCCCCATGGCACAGCGCACTGCCCGAACAAGGCAATCAGTGCAGCATTCACCGGGGTATAGCCCATGGCCATCAATAGCGGTGCGGAGACCAGTATGCCAACGCCAAACCCGGTGGCTGATTCAAAGAACACAGACACCCCGTAGACAATCGCCAGCAGGCAATGGAGCTGGTTGGTCAGCCTGGACTTTACCCAGTCTGCGATCGCAGCAAGGCCATCCCCAGCTCGCATTACCTGATACAGAAACACACCACCCAGCAATATATAACCGACATTTAGTGTGTGTACGGCGGTTTCTGTGAGCGCTACCTGCCAACCGGAGGCGGCAAGCCGAAAATCAGGCCACAACAGCGAAATGATGCCTGCCAGAACAACACCGGCAATGGCGGCGAAAAGTGCCGATTTGCGCCACACAAGGATCAGCAGACAGGACACTGCCACCGGCAGGACCGCGAAAAGCAGTGACACAGTTAACACCTCCACCCCAACAGCACATGATTCCTGCCATTGAGGCAAGCGCAATTTGCGCTGGATTACATCCGGCGCATTAACTCGACACCGATTCTACCGCTACAGGTAAAAAGCTGCTCGAAATTACCTATGCGATCCATCCCCCTGCCCGGGACAAAAATAATAATAAAATCAGGTTCGCTACTGTTGGCTGCAGCATTCGTGACACTGTCAGCCTGTACCAGCGCGCCGGTGACGCAATCGTCCCCTGTTATGGTTCCAGCCGTCCATAACCAGGTGACTTCCAGCCTTGTGTCGCCCGCACTGGATGGAGAATTTGCGCCGTGGTTTGATGACGCCCGAACGCTGGTACAACAACAACTCGATGTTGATCTGTCCCATGTTAACGCTTACGTGGTTGACTCGGAAACGATTAAGGAACATGCCAAAGACAGTCTGTTGCGGGCACTTAGCCACGATTTGAACAACAGCCGTTTTGCGGAGACGCTGGTATCGAATATTCTGACCGCTCAATCCGATTCTGTGCTGGCCATTTACTCACCGGCACAACAGTCGATTCTGATTCACAATGACAACCTCAACGAGTATTTAAACTCGGTGACTGACCGCACCAGCAGACGTGCGGCACTGCAGGCACTGATGCTGCACGAATTGATTCATGCGGCGGACGATGCCAAACACAATGTGTTTGATCAAAGCGGCGTCAGTTATCAGGAAGTATTTTCCAAGTCGACCATTCTTGAAGGCCATGCTCAATGGCAAACACGGCGCCTGTGCGAGCTGGCTTCGTGCGGTCGGGCCTTTGCGTTGTTAAACGACTATATGTTTAACCTGAACAATGTGCAGGACCCGGCGCTTAAATACATTCAAACCCGCAACTTCAAGAATCTGGAATTTGTTTACCGCGAAGGTGAACGCTTTATTAACCATTTAATGCAACGACCTCAGGGTGAGGCGCTGCTGCAACAGGCGTTTAAGCAACCGCCACGTGATTCACTACAGATTATTGATCCGGAATCATTTCCAAATAAAAGCCGCGAAGCACGCAACCTGGCACTGGCAGAAACGATCAGGCAATCGGTAAAGCCATGGAGCTCAGCCGAAAGAGGACTGCTGACACGAAACATCCTCGCAGCAGCTGCATTTACTGCTAACCCGGACACCCGTGATCCGATCATTGAGTTTTATACAGAACGGGTCGTCGCCGCGGCCAAACACGAATACTACGATAAGAGCAGCGAGATTCCGTTACCGGTGGCAATCACTGTGATGCAGACAGATAACGACACCACTGCCAGAGACACCGGCGCGCTGATATTTGAATCTACCGCCAATACCTACCGCAACCTTGAAGGCAGTCTGGTAGAGCTTAGCAACTGGTCCAGCGACTATCACCGCGCTGTGGTTACTGATAGTCAACTGGGGTCGGTGCAGATAAAAATGAATACCGCAAGCGGCTATATGAACAACCGAATGGTCAATTCGGAATATCCGTTTGAAGTAGTCACAGCCAGCAGCGGTAATTTTATCGTGCATATTGACGGTAAGTTTGAAGGTCGCAGATCACTGATGCAGTATGCCGGTCACCTGCTGATTGAACTACAGCGCCAGGCCCTGGTTAATCAGGGTAATGAGTTAGCCAGCAACTAACCTTCAGTAGCAAACACCTCAATGGCCGGCTGCAGTATGGAGCGATGCTGACCATTGCGCCGGGTAAACTGCATACGGTCAAAAAACTCCAGTAGCTCTATCACCAGATTTCTGCCAATAGCAGACTGATCACGATATGCGGCGACGGTGAGGTTATCCTGTTGTGCCAGTGCTTCTGCCATAGTGGCGAGTTGTTGCAATGTTTCCGGCAGGTAGTATCTGTTGGCGCTGACCCGATACAGCCTGCCGTGCGCCACATAGGTGTTCATAAGTTTCAACACCTCTTCTGACGGGCATTCCAATAGCGCTGCAATTTCGACGACACGCGGTGCTACCAGGCCTGCGGATTGTAAGTGCGGTGACAGCTTGGACCAATGGGTCTCGTGAGTATCATCGAGGGCTGATGTCCAACCTTTTAAGCGATAGATTGCGCCTTGTCGTACTACCTTGTTGCACGCGATTAATGACTGCAATGCCGTTTGCAATACAGCTTCAGACAATCCAGGTTTAGTATGCTTTTGTAATTGCTCGGGACTTGCACCCAACAATAGCGGTTGGCTTTGATGCCATGTTTCAAGTGCTGCCAGCAGGTTATCCTGCAGTAATCGCCATTGCTCCTGGCCAACACCCCACCACTGACCACCAGATTGGCCACCAGATTGGCAGCTTACCACTTGCTGTTGTTTACAAATGTACGATAGTTCTTCGTGCGTGCAGTTAGCAGTGGCAATAAAGCGGTTCAGATCGATACCTGCGCTGCTTAAACTTAACGTTTCTGAAAGTGCAAGCGCGGGATCAGAATTGTGCATAGCAGCAAGCAGTCGCAATCGTGCGTCCTGACTTCTGCCCCTGCCGGGTGGCAACGGGTCTATTACGCTGCCACCGGCAATGGTC
>CALHCI010000226.1 GCA_937931165.1 uncultured Granulosicoccaceae bacterium | reverse complement strand
ACATTAACACCGGCCTTAATCAGCTCCCGCATGGCGGTTTCACTGGTGGTGGCGGGGCCGAGTGTGGCGACGATTTTAGTTCTGCGCATTGTTCTGGTAACTGCGAATCAAAGGGGGCCGACCATTATAACGGGTTTAGATTAACGCCGTTACCCTGGCCTGCATATTCATGGGGCAGCATTGCACGTCATCACTGTCAGGTGTCGCTGCGGGCTTCCAGTATCTCGACTGCTGGCAGTTTTTTACCTTCGAGAAATTCGAGGAAAGCACCACCACCGGTTGAGATATAGCTGATGTTGTCTGTCAGACCAAACTGATCCACTGCAGCCAGCGTGTCACCACCTCCGGCAATTGAAAAGGCATTTGATCTGGCAATGGCCTCACCCACCACGCGGGTGCCATCGGCAAACTGTGGAAATTCGAACACGCCAACCGGACCATTCCACACAATAGTGCCGGCTTTTTGCAACAACTCCGCGTAATGGGCAGCGGTGTCGGGGCCAACATCAAAAATCATATCGCCATCATCAACCGAATCCACCGCTTTGGTGGCAGCCGGCGTAGTCTCTGAAAATTCAGTACCGCAGACAACGTCAGTCGGTACCGGAATATCACCGCCCTTTTGCTGCGCGGCAGATCGCAGTCTCTTAGACTCATCGATCAGGTCTTCTTCATACAGAGATTTCCCGACCGTATGACCTTCTGCAGCGATAAAAGTATTGGCAATACCACCACCAACAATCAACTGATCAACCACCCCGGACAACGATTCAAGTACGGTCAGTTTAGTCGAGACTTTTGAACCACCGACCACAGCCACCAACGGGCGCGCCGGATTGTCCAGCGCTTTACCGAGAGCGTTAAGCTCACCGGCAAGCAACGGGCCGGCACACGCTACCGGCGCGTACTTTGCCACGCCATGCGTCGATGCCTGCGCACGGTGTGCTGTACCAAAGGCATCCATCACAAACACATCACACAGTGTGGCATACTTTTTTGCCAGCTCATCACTGTCACTTTTTTCACCGCTGTTAAAGCGTACATTTTCAAGCATGGCGACACTGCCAGGTGCAACCTGCGGCGACTGTTGCAGGTAATCCGTGATCAGCGCCACCGGCTGGCCCAACAGCTTGCCAAGGTGCGTTGCGACCGGTGCAACAGAGAACTGCGCTTCCGGTTGTCCTTCTGTGGGTCTGCCAAGGTGCGACATGACCATTACGGCGGCACCCTTTTCCAGCGCCAGTTTAATCGTTGGAAGTGACGCGACAATGCGAAGGTCGGAAGTCACCTCTCCATCTTTAACCGGCACGTTCAAATCTGCTCTGATCAGTACGCGTTTGTTCTTTAATTCAAGAGTATCGAGTGTTTTCATAGCGTGTGTTTCTTTAATCTATAAACGACAACGCCGGGTTTTGCCCGGCGTTATCTGCTTTGTAGCAAGCGCTATCGCTTGATATTAACTGGCCAGTCTACTTGGCGTTCATTAAGGCCACAGTAGTGTCGAGCATGCGATTCGAGAATCCCCACTCGTTGTCATACCACGAGCAGCACTTAACCAGTGTGCCGCCACTGACGCGGGTCATGCCTGCATCAAAGTTTGAAGTGGTACTGGTGTGATTAAAATCAACTGATACCAGCGGCTCATCGGTGTAAGCCAGAATCTTACCGTCAGCAGCAGATTTCATGATGTCGTTTACTTCATCAACAGAAGTTTCCCGTGCAGCAATAAACGACAGATCAACCAGTGATACGTTGATGGTAGGTACACGTACCGAGAAACCGTCGAGCTTGCCATTCAACTCTGGCAGTACCAGTCCAACGGCCTTTGCAGCACCGGTGCTGGTCGGGATCATAGACATTGTTGCAGAACGTGCACGACGAAGATCAGAATGATACACATCGGTGAGCACCTGATCATTGGTATAGGCATGAACCGTCGTCATCAAACCACTGACAACACCGATTTTCTCGTGCAGCGGCTTAACCATTGGCGCAAGACAGTTAGTAGTACAACTGGCATTCGAAATAACCGTATCAGATGATTTCAATACGTCTTCGTTAACACCATACACAATAGTCGCATCGACATCGGCACCGCCCGGTGCTGAAATCACCACCTTCTTTGCACCACCGGCAATGTGTGCGCTGGCTTTTTCTTTTGATGCAAAAAAGCCGGTGCACTCAAGCACAACATCAACACCCAGCTCACCCCACGGCAGCTTGGCAGGATCACGCTCGGCGAATACTTTAATACGATCACCATTGACGATCATGTCGTCACCGTCAACACTGACATCACCCGGGAAACGACCGTGTGCCGTATCGTACTTGGTCAGATGGGCATTGGTTTCAGTGTTGCCGAGATCATTGATCGCAACTACATCAAACTCTTTATTACGACCGGCTTCGAACAGTGCGCGCAGGACATTGCGTCCGATGCGTCCGTAACCGTTAATCGCTATCTTGATCGCCATTTAGTTTTGCTCCGAGTAAGCGTTATTCATTAAATAATTCTTTTAACCTGATCTACAACATTCGCAGCATTAAATCCAAAATGCTCAAATACCTGATCGGCCGGTCCGGATTCCCCAAAGGTATCCAGACAAATCATGGCACTGTTGGTTCCGGCGTACTTATACCAGCCCCCTGACACCCCGGCCTCTATCACCACTCGCGCAGTAATATCTGCCGGCAACACCGCGTTGCGGTAACTTTCCGGTTGCCGGTCAAAAACAGTTGTCGATGGCATGGAAACCACCCTGCTACTAATACCCTCAGCGGCCAATTTTCCGTGAGCTTCAACAGCCAGTCCGACTTCTGAACCGGTGGCAATAAGAATTGCCTGCGGGTTATCGCTATCGAGCAGGACATAACCGCCCTTTTCAATGTCGGCAATTTGTTCAGCAGTGCGCGGCTGATGCGGCAGACCCTGACGACTGAACAGCAGAGAAGACGGCCCGTCTTCACGCTGCAACGCCATTTTCCAGCACACCGCAGATTCAACAGCATCACAGGCGCGCCAGACATCCATATTCGGCATCAGGCGCAAGGTGGCCGCCTGCTCAACCGGCTGGTGGGTCGGCCCGTCTTCACCCAGCCCGATAGAGTCATGAGTAAACACGTGGATTGCCGGAATTTTCATTAACGCGGCCATGCGCAATGCATTGCGGGCGTACTCTGAAAACATTAAAAAGGTGGCGCCATAGGTTTTGAAACCACCGTGCAGCACCATGCCATTAATAATGGCCGCCATCCCAAACTCACGCACCCCGAAGTAAACATAATTGCCTTCTGGGTTTGCTTTGATATCTTTGCTGCCCGACCAGATGGTCAGGTTTGATCCCGCCAGATCCGCAGAGCCGCCAATCAGCTCGGGTAATGCCGGACCAAAAGCATTTAACGCATTTTGCGAGGCCTTGCGCGAAGCGACTTTCTCGGCCGCAGCATCAGTCGCTTTGATGTAGTCGTCCATGGTTTCGGCAAACTGCGCTGGAAGCTCACCTGCCATGCGTCTGACAAATTCGGCATGCAATTCCGGGTATTTAGATTGGTAGTCTGCAAGCTTTGCAGACCACTGAGACTCGCGGTCTGCGCCCTGCGCTTTGGCATCCCAACCGCTGTATACATCAGCCGGTACGTCAAAAGGTTTGTGTGGCCAGCCCAGTTTTTCACG
>CALHCI010000225.1 GCA_937931165.1 uncultured Granulosicoccaceae bacterium | reverse complement strand
AAAAACTCTATATCAACCCCTTGTGTCGTCAGCACACCTTCACAGAAAGCACGTGTGTTTCCATACACGTTATCGGCAACCAGTAAATGAGCACCCGGCTTTACCACAGACTGTAAAACCAGACTGATGGCGGCCACCCCGGAGCTTGCCAGCGTCACACCGGCCGCATTCTCCAGCGTTTGTAATACGCTTTCGAGTTTAAAGCTCGCCTCGTTACCGTACCTGCCATAGAACAAAGTACCCGATTCAAAGCGGTTATCACGAGCTATTTCAAACGCCGCCATGGTATCGAACACCATGGTCGAGCCAAGCTCAATAGGCATATTGACATGCCGGCCTTCCTGACGCTCCGGTCGGCCGTGCTGCACTACTATATTTTTCAGATCTTCAGACAAAACGGTTGCCTACTGATGTTTAAAAAATGACTATAGAGACGCTGTGATACCACCATCGACGTATAGGGTGTGGCCATTAACAAAGCTCGATGCCGGCGCAGACAAAAACACCGCAGCCCCCACCAGCTCTTCAACCTCCCCCCATCTGCCGGCCGGTGTGCGTTTACTGAGCCATGCAGAAAATTCAGGATCGGCAACCAGTGCTGCATTGAGCGGCGTATCAAAGTAACCCGGCGCAATGGCATTACACTGCAACCCGTACTTTGCCCAGTCAGTAGCCATGCCTTTGGTTAAGTTGCCAACAGCACCTTTAGTGGCGGTATAGGGTGCAATACCCGGACGTGCGAGCGCGGTTTGTACACTGGCAATATTAATGATTTTGCCGGCACCACGGTTAATCATGTGCCGTGCCACAGCCTGAGACACATGAAACACACTGGCTATGTTGGTTTGCAGTAATTTCTCGAAGGCGTCCGGTTCAAATTCTTCCAGCGGGCCACGGTGCTGCATACCGGCATTATTGATGAGAATATCAATCGTGGTGCCATCAGTTTCAAGCTGATCAACTGCGTTGCGAACCGCACTGTGATCGGTGACATCGAAAGCCGAGGTCAGTACCCGGTGTCCGGCATCTGTCAACGATTTTGCAGCCGCCTGAAGCTTACTGACATCTCTGCCGTTTAACACTATTTGCGCGCCGGCCTGTGCAAGCCCGTGTGACAAGGCCAGACCAATTCCCTGTGATGATCCGGTTACCAGCGCAGTTTTACCCTGCAGTTTAAAGAGATCCATAGACATCCCGCGTGAAAAATCGTCATTCTACACGGTTAGACGCACACCGGTTTGCAATGTGTTGCGCACCATTCTCAGGTCAGCTACTGTTGCCGGATACTTAATTCAACAATCGCAGCAGGCCAACACACATCATTTGTTCACTGGCATGCAATACAGGTTATTACTATGCGCGCCATCGTTGCCCATGCAGCCAAAGATATCCGGATAGAAGACAAAGAACCCCGCGCTCCCGGTCCTCATGAGGTACAGGTGCAAGTAGTTCGCGGTGGTATCTGCGGTTCTGATTTGCACTATTACAACCATGGTGGATTTGGCCCTGTAAAGCTGCGCGAACCGATGATCCTCGGGCACGAAGTTGCCGGACGTATTGTTGCAACCGGCAGTGAAGTCACTGATCTTCAATCAGGACAACTGGTATCAATCTCCCCGTCCCGCCCTTGTGAGGCCTGCGACTATTGCCTGCAGGGCATGCAGAATCATTGTCTGAATATGCGATTCTACGGATCAGCGATGCCGTTTCCACACATCCAGGGCGCATTCCGGGAACTGGTTACAGCCAGCGCCAGCCAGTGTGCCGATGCCAGTCAACTCTCAGAGGCTGAAGCCGCTATGGCAGAACCACTGGCGGTGGCAATTCATGCAATGAACCGCGCTGGCAGTCTGGTCGGAAAGCGGGTACTGATTACCGGCTGCGGACCTATCGGTCTATTATGCGTACTGGCTGCCAGAGCGGTCGGTGCCGTAGAAATTGTTGCCACAGACATTGCCCCGTTTGCATTAACCATGGCGGTAACCGCCGGTGCCGACCAGACTATTGACGTCAGTACCAATGATTCCTCTCTGCAAGCCTTCACAGAAAATAAAGGCTACTTTGACACACTGTTTGAATGCAGCGGTGTTGCTTCAGCACTGGCCAGCGCTATACCCGCCATTAAACCTCGCGGTACCGTGGTACAACTGGGACTGGGAGGAGATATGAAACTGCCAATGCAGGCCATCACCGCAAAGGAACTTTCATTGACCGGATCGTTCCGATTTCATGAAGCGTTTCACACCGGTGTTGAGTGGATGAAAAAACAACGCATTGATGTAAAACCACTGATCACCCACACACTGCCCATGGCCGATGCCATCGATGCTTTTGAACTGGCGAATGATCGAACACAGGCGATGAAAGTTCACCTGGCCATTAGTGCCTGACCCCAAAAGCAAATTCAATGACAAACTCTACCGAACGCAAACGCAACGTTATTCTTGGTGCACTGGTTGCCGACGCTGCCGCCGTCGGGCTGCACTGGCTGTATGATCAAAAGCGTGTTCACGAGCTCGCAAACGGCCAGCCGGAGTTTGTGACGACGACTGAAGCGGACTATCAGAGCTACCCGGGTTACTTTGCACATGCCGTAAAAAAACCGGGTGATCTATCCCAGTACGGTGAACAGGCGCTGGTGATGCTGCAGTCTCTGGCTAACAACACAGGCAAGTACAACAAGGCGCACTACGAACAGACCTTCCGTTCTGTGTTTGGATATGGCGGTCGTTATGTTGGCTATATAGACCGCCCCACGCGCGACACACTTGACCAGATAGCCAGCGCCGAACAAAGTGCACTGAACAAAGCGCGTGCTCTACCTTTCCACGGTACAGAAGATGACAAACAGCGAATCATCACCAAAGTTATTGCGAACATGCAAAAACATTCCGGCAGTACACTCTGCGACGCCATAGAATCTGCCGTACGCCTGACCCACAACGATGATGCCACTGTACGCTATGCGCACACACTGCTTGAGCAACTGTCTGAGATCAGTGGTTATAACGGCGCCAATGACGTACAGCTTCCGGCAGTTTCAAAACTGCCGCCACTTGTCGCACTACTCCATGGCACCGCAGACATTGATACCACCGTTGAGTCTGCTGTTCGAGTGACCAATAATAACGATCTTTCAGTGGAGTGCGGTCAACTGGTTGCAGCGATGATCAGCCGCGCACTCGACACCGGTGAGGTTGAAAGCGCCCTGCAAGCAGCAATTGAATCTGATAACAAAACAATAGCGCCATTAGTAGCAGCTGCACTCAAGCGTTTTGATGAAGACTCTGCAGAGGTGGTTGCGGACATTGGCATGTCGTGCAATCTGGTGTTTGGCTTGCCCGGCGCCGCACACATTCTTAACACAACGTCAAATTACGCCGGGGCCGTTCGCAGCAACATACTGGCCGGTGGTGATTCCTGCGGCAGAGCTATTACCCTTGGGGCTATTGCAGGCGCTGCCTTTGGCGTTGGCGGTGAAAACGGTATCCCTGATGGCTGGATAAGCCAACTGTCACAACTGGCAGAGATCAACCAGTTACTGGATTCACTACACTTGTAGTACAAAGTTAGTACAAAGTTCGGTGACAGAAAACTCAGCGGATTTTTATTAACAAACGCCTGACACGTTGAACACTGGTGTAAAGTGCACCCAGCGTTACGACCCACAAGGACAACTGCAACACAGTCATGTTGTCAGACCAGTTTAATTCCACCACGGTAAGCATCGCTGCCAGAGTCACTACCGCCATGCGATGTGGTTTTGCCATCGGCCCGCCGTAGTCAGCGGTACCGGCAACATGACTGCCTAACTCTCTGGTGTAGGCTGTCAGAATTGACATTGACGCTGCCGCCCAGCCCAGTGCCGCCCAGTCAATCGCTAACCCGACGCCTACAAAAATAAAAATATCTGCCACACGATCGGGAAACTCATTCCAGACTGCCCCGCCACTGCTTCGCTTTCCACCTTCTGTCGCGAGCATGCCATCAAACAGGTTGCATAGCAGCCTGAGCTGACACATCAGTGCTGCAAGCAGCAATAACAGAATCTGCCACATCGGCCCGACTTGCGCACTCAGGTACAGTGCAAAACCGGCAACGCCGGCCACACCCATACTTGCTATAGAAATATGATTGGGTAAAACAGGCGTACCTGCCAACCACTGCGTGATGCGTGCAGCCATTGCGCTGTTGCGACTACCGATTGGTCTGCGTGTCATGTCCAGGAGTACCGCACCACATGAAAAAACACCGGAGCGGAAAACACCACTGAGTCGAGACGATCAATAAATCCACCGTGCCCGGCGATTAAGTGCCCCCAGTCTTTTACGCCACGGTCACGTTTGATTGCCGATAACACCAGACCACCAAACATACCCATTAGCGTAATAAGCAGTGACAACAATGCCGCCTGCAACGGCGAAAACGGCGTGATCCAAAACAACGATGCGCCTAGCAAAGAAGCGCTTAATAAACCACCCACCGCACCCTCAACTGTTTTAGACGGAGACAACGACGGGGCCAGTTTGTGTTTACCCAGAAGCTTTCCCCACACATACTGAAATACATCACTCGATTGCACCACAATCACCAGAAAGGCAATCAGTAACACGTTTCTGCCCTGATACCCCGGAATATCAAGTGATAATAACGCCGGCACATGAGACGCACAGAACACACAAATCATCAGACCCCACTGAGTTTCCGCAATGCGCACCAGGTATTGCCGGGTATCTTCTCTGAGCACAGAGATAATCGGTATAAACAAAAAAGCATACACCGGTATAAAGATCGAATAGAGTCCGTACCACTCGTGCCACACCAATAGATACTGTATGGGTAACACCACAAAGAATGAAGCAGCCAGCGCCCAGTGATCTGCCCGCTTGGTGTTAGTGAGGGTGACAAACTCACGCAGTGCTGCAAACGAACACAACCCGAACAACACAATAACGCCGGTTTTCCCCCAGATAAAGGCAAAGCCAAGCATGGCAACAATGGCCCACCATGACATAATTCGGGCATCAAGGTTTTCCAGCACCACATTACGACCATCAGGGCTATAGCGGTATCGCAAATACGCCGATAGCGCACTGGCAAAAACCAACACGCTGAATACTCCACCAAACACCAGCGCCAGATCACCGGATGCGTTAGCCACGATCGGCCTCCCTGACAATATTGGCCAGTGTGGTTAATGCCTCTGACGCCTGCTGCAAAAACCGGCTTTTATCAGTACCCGGCTGATACATGAATGGCGTGCCGAAGGTAACCGTACAGATCAGTGGAATCGGTACGACCTCACCTTTTGGCATCACGCGATTGAGATTTTCTATCCATACCGGCACCAGCTCTACCGTGGGACGTGACCGGGCCAAATAAAACAAACCGCTTTTAAACGGCAGCAACATTTCATCAGTGGTGTTTCTGGTGCCTTCCGGAAAAAAGATCAGTGATGCACCATCGTCCAGCGCTTCCTGAACCGGTGCCAGTGGATTTGAATGACTGCCCGAAGCGCGCTCTATAAACACACAATTAAAAACAGAGCGGCCAATGAACTGCCGAAGCCTGCCTCTTTCCCAGTAATCACTACCGGCGACTGGTCGGGTTTTATCGCGGATTCGTGGAGGCAGTACTGTCCAGATCAGTACTGAATCACCATGGCTTGCATGGTTGGCGTAGTAGATTCGCTGCACTTCACGTGGATTAGTACCGTACCAGATAGCACGAACTGCTGTGAGCAAGCGTGCAAACAGCGCAATCATGCCGGCCGTTGCATAGGCCGCCAGTCTCTTTAACCAATCCATTGGCCACTTCATCAGGCGGTGGTCTGATGCCAATTGAGAATGATCTCGTGCATTTGTTTTAATCCGTCAGTCAGTGCCGCCGGTCCAGGTTGAAGAATATTCACTGACTTTATTTCATACAACTGCTGATTAGCAACCGCATTGACCGTTTGCCAGCCGGTGCGAGCAGAGACTTTTTCAGGGCGAAATTTCTTACCACACCACGATCCAATAATAATATCCGGGTTGCGCTCAATCACTGTCTGCGGATCTGCGATAATACGGTCCTTACCCAACGGTTGTGCTGCCAGCTCTGAAAAGCAATCATCTCCACCGGCGATACCCACCAGATCAGACACCCAGCGTATAGCGGATATCATGGGATCGTCCCATTCTTCAAAATAGACCGAAGGCCTGCGTGTCAGTGTTTTAGCACTGGCCAGTACCTTGTCAATATTGGACTGAAGCTGCCTGACGAGTTGCTCGCCTTTTTCCTGCGCACCAACCAGACCAGCCAGCGTCAGTATCATACTAAGGATTTCTTCGACGCTTCTATGATTAAACAACAACACTGACTGGCCGTTGCGCACCAGATCAGCGGCGATATCTGCCTGTAGATCTGAAAACCCGATAACCAGATCAGGGTTTAACGCAAGAATTTTCTCCGTATTGGCCGAGGTAAATGCAGACACCCGTGGCTTTTCCTTGCGGGCCTCTGGTGGCCTTACCGTAAAGCCGGATATGCCGACAATACGATGTTGCTCACCTAACAGATAGAGTGTTTCGGTCGGCTCTTCAGTCAGGCAGACAATTCGTTGCGGGTAATGAGGTTGCATGGACAGCTCTTTTAAGAAGGTTAGATTGACGCAATTTTCTGTGCAACAAAAATCATCACGCGGCTTTGACCATTGAACGGATCAGACTGCCAGTTACCGTACACTTGCCGCACCTGAAAACCCGACTGCTCAAGTGAATCGATAATTTCACCCCTGGAACGGAAACGCAATTCACTGTTGACCACATAATACTTGCCACTATCAATCAAGCGGCAGTGCTGCGCAAACCGCACGGTACCGTCACCCACACTCTGCAATTGTAGCCAGCTTTCGACCTCACCCTGCGATGACTGATAGCTTTTTCGTGTTTTCTCAGGCACCCAGCCTTGCCAGGCTTGCGCGTCGGGATTTCTGCTTTCAAAGGCCACGTGGCCACCACTGCGTAGTGCACGGTTAATCGATGTGAGCGTTTGTTGCCATTGAATGTCAGTTAAAAATACCTGAGCCACGTTACCGGTCATCACCGCGAAGTCAAAGGTGTTAGCACCAAGCGCACCCGCATCACCCGATAGCCAATGTACTTTTGCAGCACCGGGTTGTTGTTTTGCGTAGGCAAGCATCGCTTGTGCAGGGTCGAGCCCGGTAACACTGAAGCCAAGGCCGGCAAATTCACAAGCCAGCTGTCCCGTACCACAACCGATGTCAACGACGGTTTTCGCGTTTAGAATCTGCGCCTTGCGGATGAAAAAGTCATAGTCTTCACCACGCGGGTTTTGTTGATCGTACAGCGCCACCAGTTCCGGCTCGGTGTAGTGTAAATCGAGTACGACCGGGCTATTCATTAACCGGGTAAGCTCACTAGCGGCTGCGGCATATCAGGTTGCTTTGGTCATACAAGCTCGCACACCTGCATTGAAACCACTTTGCTGCCAACAGACTGTGTACCGATTTCAACAAACCCCTGCTTTTGATGAAACACCAGGGAGGTTTCATTAGGAGGTACACTATTGATTTCGGCGGTTAACCAACGCCGCCCTTCACTGGCAGCCTGTTCTTTTAAGGTGCGGTAGAACTGCTGCCCCGCACCATGGCCGCGAGAGGCGGCATCAATCACGATGCGATCGATGTAGGCAAAGCTTTTAAACTGCTTATTAAACCACTGGTAGTTGACGCTGTCGTATTCACTGCCTTCATTAAATGCCATCAGAAAGCCAATCACGGTGTTCTCTGCTGTGGCTACGGTAATGCGACAACCCTGCTGCTGCAACTCTGACAGTCTTGCTTCATCCAGCGGACCGGTCGCATCAATCGACGCTTCATTGAGTTGCAATAACGCGATGGTGTCCGCTTTTTCAAACGGCCGAAATGTAATCAACTTTCGGCCTGCCTGAGCTCAGCAAGACGCTCGGATAAGTAACTACCGGCAGTATAACGGTCTGAAAGTTTCACTTCCGGACGCGGGTGCAAAAACAACGGCAGTGAAATTCTTGAATTATTGTGTTGAGAATTTTCAGGGTTGATGACGCGATGAGTGGTCGATGGAAAATACCCGCCAGACACCTCTTGCAGCATGTCACCGATGTTCACGATCAGGTTGCCGAAATCACAAGGCACATCAAGCCAGCTGCCGTCTTTCGACTTGACCTGCAATCCGGGCTCATTGGCGGCAGGCAACACGGTAAGCAGATTGATGTCTTCATGGGCACTGGCGCGAATGGCATCTGGCTGTTCATCACCCTGTAGTGGCGGATAATGCAAAATACGCAATAGCGACTGCTGGCTGCCATCCATCATGTCTGACAATGGTTCGCTGTATAGCGCGCTGACTTCAGCCGGACTGTGTTGTTCAACCCATTTTAACAGTGTAGAGGCAAAGTCACAGGCCAGTGAATAGTATTGCTGTATTTCACTCTGCAACTCATCAGGACATTGCCCCCACGGGTAGTAGTGATAATACTCTTTAATGTCACGTACCGTTCTGCCCTTGGCTGCTTCAGCTTGTTCTGCAGGGAAAAAACCGTCAAATTTTTCAGGTGAAAAAGCAAAGCTGTTTTTTGAGTCACTGTTAAAAAACGCCAGCCAGTGCTGATAGATACCATTAACCGTTTCCTGCGGTATCGGGTGATTGGTCAGCACCCCAAATCCGGTTTCACGCAGAGACTCAACAAATTGCTTTGCTGCGTCCGGGTGCCGGTAGTCAACGGTGGGCAGTGAATTGTTCATAGTGTGTTCTCTTTCACCGACGTATTAAGCTGCACTATACAGCCACCGCACCGGCGATTGCATCGTGCGGCTCGTAGTTAACGAGGCTAAGGTGTTCTATACGATAGTCAAACAGCGATGTTACTGACGGGTCAATCTGCAATGTCGGCATCGGTTTCGGAGTTCGGGCAATTTGGGTTCTGGCCTGATCAATATGATTCATATAAAGGTGAACATCCATACCGAACCAGACAATTTCTCCCGGTTGATAACCGGTTTGTCTGGCAATTAAATGCGTCACCAGCGCAAGATTGGCAATGTTCCAAGCCAGCCCCAGAAACGCATCAGCGCTGCGCTGCACCATCGCACCGCTCAACGTACCATGCTGTTGATTCACATAAAACTGATAATGTTTATGGCACGGTGGCAGTGCCATGTTGTCGAGTTCGGCAACGTTCCAGCCATCCCACAAAATTCGTCTTGATGTCGGGTTGTTTTTAAGATCATCAAGGACTCGCTGCACCTGATCAATGGTGCTGCCGTCAGCGGCCGGCCATTCGCGCCACTGCTTGCCATAGACCGGACCCAACTGCCCCCACTGATCGGCAAAGGCATCGTCTTCCAGTATTCTCTGCTCGAAGGCTTCCTGTGTGATTTCTGTGCCGGTGGTTTCACGAAACTGCTTAAGCGGCCAGTCAGTCCATATTTTTACGTTCTGCTCAAGCAACTGTCGGATGTTGTCACCGCCGGCAAGCATCCACAACATCTCTTTAAACGCTGTTTTCCAATACACGCGCTTGGTGGTAAACAGCGGGAAACCTTCGGCCAGATCAAAACGCATTTGATGACCAAAGGTTGCCCGCGTACCTACCCCGGTACGGTCTACTCGTTCATCGCCATGTTCAACCAGGTGTGCCAGCAGATCGAGATACTGTTGTTCCGGATGCATCAACCGGCTCCGGACGTCGCAGTGGAAGTTTGTTTCGCACCGTCTTTACCGGCGTTGCGGTAAGCCAGCCACATCAATATCAAACCGAGCAGTATCATTGGGATACAAAGTTGCTGGCCGCGTGTCATCCAGTCGAAGGCCACAAACAGCAGGTGATCGTCCGGCTCACGGAAGAACTCAACAATAAATCTGAATACACCGTAAGTCACCAGAAACAGACCGGAAACCGCCATCGTCGGGCGACGCTTGCGTGAGTAGATCCAGATGATCAGAAACAGCATCACGCCTTCAAGAAAAAACTGATACAGCTGAGATGGGTGGCGCGGCAATGTGCCGGCACGTTCAAACGGAAACACCATACCCCACGGCGCCTCGGTGACCCGCCCCCATAACTCGCCATTGATAAAATTACCGAGCCGCCCGGCGCCGAGTCCGATTGCTGTTAATGGCGCGACAAAATCCGCCACATCAAAAAACTTCCGTCCGGTGCGCCACGCATAAACCCACGCCGCCACTGCTACACCAATAAACCCGCCGTGGAATGACATACCACCCCCCTTCCAAATCATGATCACCCGCAGCGGATCCTGATACAGCGTCTCGGTGCTGTAAAACAGGAAATACCCGATACGACCACCCACAATCACGCCGATGGCACAGTAAAAAATGAGATCAGCGATGTCGTCCCTGGTAAACCCCGCATCGATACGGCGATTATGAATCTGAGCCAGAAACCAGGCCGCAGCAAACCCGATCAGGTACATGATCCCGTACCAGTGCACAACCAGCGGTCCGATTTCAAAGGCAACCGGATTGATATTCGGATATTCGAGCATTCAGGTGGTCCAGAGTTATATGGAATGGATTATAGCGGGTAGTGCCGGGGTAACGGATGACAGGTTGATTTTGTTGCAGGGGATTGGGGATGGGTTCGCCTGCGGCGGGCTGGTGGGATGTGCGCTGCGCTTGGCTGATTAGATGCGCCTGCGGCGGGCCGTTCTTACTTCGCCTGCAGCGGGCGCCACTTTTGAAAAGCGCAAAAGTAGCCAAAACGCTCTTCGCGAATGATTGGCCCTGTGGGTGGCGCTCTGTCCGGATGGTTGGTGTTGTTTTGAGGTCTATCGTGCAGTCATGATGATCGTGCTTCGAGGGTAGTGCGCCATTTTGAGTATTGCCGCTCCAACGGGCCGCGCAGACGTGCATCCATGCACTGCTGCGCTAACGCTGGCATCCCTGCCGCTTTTACCCGCTGGATCGACAATACTCAAAACCTATCAACACGCTTTTAAAACGTTACGCTTGTAAAGCGTTTTGCGTATTTTTTCTCTTACGGGTCGGGTTTCCTGTGGTTGAACGGAGGCTTCCGTTCGCACTCAAGGTGCAACTGGCACGATTAATACCCTCCCTCCGAGAAGGGTCGGCGTCTAAGCGCCGGGCGGGTGGTTGGTTTGGCGCGTTTTATGTGCAGCGCTCATTATTTTGTGTCGCTTGCAACGGGCCGTGTACTGTCGCCTGCGGCGGGCTTTGCGAATAACTGGCACGCAGTTCAAAGACCAGTAAGCAAACGGCAGAGGTCGGATTGCTCACGTGGCATTCGAACCACTGTCTTCTGTCCTCTGCTCTCAGTCCTCTGACTCGCAGATGCGCTTCCCTGCGCTGCCGTGCTAACACCGGCATCCATACCGCTTTTGCCCGCTGGATCGGCGAAGCTCAAAACCGATCAACACGCT
>CALHCI010000224.1 GCA_937931165.1 uncultured Granulosicoccaceae bacterium | reverse complement strand
ATACGACAGTGGCGAATTCGCCATCAAGATTGCAAAGCGACATTGACAGGACTTCATCAGCGGTGTGATTAACGCCATCCGGTCCGGTGGCGTCGTAAGCCCACACCGCATCCTTTACATAAAAAGTTTCAAACCCGAGGTTGCCGGCCATTCTTGCTGTGGTCTCTACGCAGTGATTAGCGGTTGCGCCGCACATAATGAGCTCGCTGTGACCAGCGGTCCTGAGATCTTTCTCAAGGGATGTGCCGATAAACGCGCTGTTTGCGTGTTTGATATAAACCGGTTCAGCACCCTCTGGCGCTGCAAACGACTGCACTGCCGAGCCGGATCTTTCTGCTCTAAACAAAGAGTCTGCTTCCAGGGAATGGTGATGAATATGATAAACAGGCAGCTGGTCGGATCGAAACCGTTCTAATAGTGTGGCTATTCGCGATTCAGCCTTTGGATTACAACGCGGGTGACCCTGATTGTCCCGTTGTACAAAGGCCTCCTGTACATCAATAACGAGTAGTGCGACAGTGGTGTTATCTGTTGAGATCATGGTTGGGCTATACTCTGGTTTTTGGGCAGGAACAGTTGTGCGGTTTTTGTTAGTGCGCTGCTATCGTGTTAGCAAAGGCAATCTGGCTGCTTCAAAAATTGAGTGTAACAGACCTCTGTGCGATACCTGCATCTATGCGTATTGATAATCGATTGTGAGTAAACTGAACGCCATAGCGAGTATCGCACTCATCGTGTTTCTGCTGCTCGCCGGTTTTATCGGCTACTCTCTTGAGCAGCGCCGGCATGCAGGGATTATGCAAACGCAGTTACAAGGCAAGGCTGCCGAGCTCGACAGACAATTAACACAGTTGGCGGTGGTGCCGCGGCTTCTGTCTCGCAACCCGATCATTACCCGCGCGCTTAAATCTCCAGTCTCGCATTCACTGCATGCCGCCAACGAGGCACTGCTTGCTGCTCAGCAAGACAGCAATGCTGCGTTTGCTTTTCTTATGGACCTTCAGGGGGAAACGCTCGCCAGTAGTAACTTTCGTGATGAAGTGAGTTTTGTCGGTAGAAACTATGGTTTCCGCCCTTATTTCAGGGAAGCACTTGCACCTTCGGAAGCGACGTTTTTTGCCGTTGGCGCTACCACGGGTGTGCCCGGGTATTTTGTCGCGAATCCGGTGTTTAGTGATCGGACAGTGGCGGGTGTGGTCGTGGTTAAATTCAACCTTGATCATCTTGCCGGTGCATGGAAACTGCAGCCATATCAGTGGGTGGTGGTAGATGAATACGGTGTGGTTATTCTTTCAACAAACGCTGATTATCTTTATGCTCAAACCCGTGATCTTTCCCTGGTTGATAAAGACAGAATTACCAGTGATCGTAAATACAGGCTTTCTGACGCGCGCTTTACGACGCGTGAAAATACTGGCCGATATGTTGGTGGTAGTGGTGAACAGTCTTTTTTCGTTCAACAGTTTCAAACAGCTTCTGAAAACTGGTCGTTGCAGTTACTGGTAGATAAATCACATATTGTCGGCAGGGTAACACTGTATATGCTGGCGTTGCTTTCGGTACTCGCGCTGGCTGCACTTGTCTACAGAAATAACAAGACTCAGAAAGATCTCGCTGCCAGTGAAAAGCGACATGCACGGCAACTCGAAGTGAAAGTACAGCAACGTACCGAGGAGCTAAGGTCAGCCCAGCAGTCACTGATCAGTGAATCGAACTATGCGATGCTCGGGCGCATGTCCGGTGCAATCAATCACGAAATTAATCAGCCGCTGGCAAGCTTGCGACTGAATCTGGCAACGTTGCGCCAGCTGATTGAAATGCCTGATCGTGATATGGCGGAGATTCAACAGATTGTTGTAGACAGCGACAGAACCACCAAACGGATAGGGCGCGTAATTACCACATTGCGCAATCTCACCAATCAAAAGCGAACCGATCATGCTGAAGTCAAAGTATCTCGATTGATTTCTGAAGTGTCTGAGACAATCGCACGTGAACGCCCGTCTATGTCACGGTGTTTATCTGTGTTTGTGCATCAGAAGCTCCCGGCGGTAAGGGGCAGTGAAGTGCTGTTACAACAGGCCGCGTTAAACCTGTTATACAACGCGTTTGATGCTGTGATTGATGTGTCTGCGCCATCAGTTAAGCTAACGGCTACAGCTGTCGGTGACAATATACAGATTGAAGTGACCGATAACGGTTGCGGTGTGAGCGATGTTGTATTGGCAGATTTATTTAAGCCTTTTGTCAGTGACAAGACCCGTAAGTCGGGGCTTGGTCTCGGCCTGACACTGGTCGAGCTTATCGCAAAAGATCACGGTGGCTCACTGCAATACAAACCGGTGACGGAAGATGCTGCTCAGGGTAGTATATTTACCCTGACCATTCCCGCTGTGCCTGCTGAAACCCTATGACGGTAACCGAACCTATAGTTGTATTGCTGGTTGATGACGATCATGACGTGCTCGGTGCCAACGCACGTTATCTTCGTACCAACGGCATTGAGGTGATTGTTGCAGAGTCTGCACAAAACGCGCTTGGCCGGCTGACCGAACAGCCGGTAGATGTCATTGTGACAGACCTTCGCATGCCAAATTGCAGTGGTTTAGAGTTTGCAGCAAGTGCACGTGAAAGCAGGCCGCTGATTCCGATTGTGTTTTTTTCAGGTTACGCACAGGTGCCGGATGTTGTGGCGGCAATGAAGCTCGGTGCTGTCGAGTTTCTGGAAAAACCGATCGAGCCGGAGGAACTGCTTAGCGTCATACGCAAGTTTCGCAATAGGCAGCACGGAAAAACGGCAAATCAGAGGCACGCTTTTGATGCGCTCGATCATGGCTATTCCTTAAAAACGCGAGTGCTTGCGTATGAGAAATATCTTATCGAAAGTTGTCTGTTACAGCACAATGGCGATGTTGCGCACGTGCTGGAATCGCTGCAGATAAATCGGCGCACTTTCAACGACAAAATGTCCAAACTTGGTATACGACGGGATGCGCTGCTGGCGGGATCCAACCGGAAACCGATAGACTAAATGCAGCCTGTCAATAAAATAGCACAGAGAAAATATTGGAAAAAATAAGCAATTTTTTGCTTATTTTTACTATTGTGTTGTTAGGTGATTTGTGCGGGTGCGGAAATTATCTCGTAAAAACAGCAGCATACGTCAGTTTGTAAGTATTGCTCCGATTGATCACACTTAGCTTGCTTTTTCACCCTAAGATTAGTGGAGGTTAATCGTGTTAAAGAAACTCACCAAACCATTGGTTCTTGCAACCGCGACCATTGCAGCAGCAACTCTGGGCGCCGCTGCATCGGCCAACGACTACATTTTAAATACTGCTTCTACCGGTGGTACCTATCACCCGGTTGGAACTGCAATCGCAACGCTTTCGAAAATCAAGTTACTGCCCAAGGAAAAATTCAGTCTAACCGCCGTAAATTCTGCAGGCTCTGGCGCAAATGTTCAGGCACTGGCTGCCAACAATGCCCAGTTTGCGATTTTACAAGGTCTGTACGGTTCTTATGCTGCTACAGGTACCGGACCGGTTTCTGAAAAGCAGGAAAATCTTCGCTCAGTCACCATGCTGTGGCAAAACGTAGAACAGTTCATCCTCTCTAACGACCACGTCAAATCAGGTACTGTCTCGGATTTTGCCGGTATCAAAGGTGAATCGGTAGTGATGGGTAAAGAGAACTCGGGCACACTGGGTTCTAACACGGTACTACTGGAAGGCTTAGGCCTTGGGCTTGGCGACTACACACTGGTACACGCCGGCTATGGACCGTCTGTCGATGCAATGGCAAATGGTCAGGCGGCAGGGGGTGGCTTTCCATCCGGCCCGCCAACCGGCGCCATCACTAAACTGATGTCTTCAAACGGTGACAAATTCACCATTCTGAATGTGACTGCTGAAGAGCACGAGAAGATGGACGGTGGTCGCGATCTTTGGGTGCCATACACAATTGCCGCCGGCACTTACCCGGGTCAGGACGCAGACGTTGAGACAATCGCACAGCCGAATTTTCTTGCTGTGAACGCCGATGTTGATGAGCAACACGTCTATTTGTTAACAAAAGCACTGTATGAGAACCTGCCGTTCCTGCAGGCGATTCATAAAGCGACAAACGCGATGGATGTTAGCAAAGCGATGGGCGGACTACCTGTGCCGTTGCACCCGGGCGCGATGAAGTACTACAAAGAAGTCGGTCTGGAAATTCCTGAACATCTGATGTAACAGATTTGTTGTAACAGGAAAGTTGTTAAAACGTTAAGAGCGCCTGCCGGATTGGCAGGCGCTCTTTGCTAATCCCTTCTTTAAATCGTTTGTTAGCGGACTTTGTGGTCTTATGGCTAATGTACCTACACCGGATGATACGGCGACAAAGCCATCGATCGGAGAGCAACTGACAGACCTCGACTATGCGTTAACGCATTCGTGGCATTACAAAGCGATCTTTGCTGCAGTTTGTCTGTTTGGTATCTGGCATATCGCCACTAATCTCTATTTGCATGAGCCGGGTTTGTGGCAGAACTGTATTCATTTTGCGGGCTTCGGGCTGCTCGGGGCAATCACCACATGTCAGTCTGATAAAAGCGGCAATGTCAGGCGTTTGTTGCCAAATATTGTTTTTGGTTTGCTGATCGCCGCCAGCGCACTGTGGATAGCCTACGCCGAAAACGGCATATACGAACGCACGCTCGCAAAGACAGGGCAGAGCTGGCAGTTCACTCCGGTTGACTGGGCGGCAGGCTTCATTGTGATTATTGGAGCGATTGAAATAACCAGACGGCTAACCGGCTGGATCATACCGGTGTTGGTTATACTGTCTTTGGCGTACATATTATTTCTGGGTGAAATGCTACCTGGTGCATTTCGCGCTGCGAGCCTGCCACTCGATGATGTTTTGTTCCGGTCGTTGTACAACGATGAAGGCATGTTTGGCATTATCACCACCATTTCTTCTGCCAACATCACGTTGTTTATGATCTTTGGTGCTTTTCTGGTGGTCTCCGGTGCGTCAGATTTTGTCATTGAAATGTCCAAGGGAATTGCCGGCAGATTGCGTGGTGGTGCAGCGTTTGTCGCGGTAATGTCTTCTGCTTTAACCGGGACGATATCCGGTTCTGCAGTGGCGAATACCGCATCAACTGGCGTGATTACTATCCCGTTGATGAAGTCCAACGGATTTCGCGGCAGATTCGCAGCAGGTGTCGAGGCTTCTGCATCGACTGGCGGGCAACTGATGCCGCCTATTATGGGCGCGGGTGCTTTCGTGATGGCCAGCTACACCGGGATTGAATACAGCACTATTGTGGCAGTATCTGTTGTGCCTGCGATTCTGTATTTTCTATCGGTTGCTTTTATTGTTCGTATCGAAGCGATGAAATACGGCATCGGTACAGAACAGCCCGAGGCAGTAGACAGAGCCAAACTCATTGGCGGTGCGCTTAACTTTTTATTGCCACTGGCCATCATGACCTACCTGCTGGTGTCTGGTCGAACGCCGAGTTATGCGGCCTGTATTGCCATTGGCAGTTTGATTGTGATCAGCTGGATTACGCCAAACAAAATGAGTCCAAAGAAAATTGCAAAGGCGCTGGCTCTGGGTGTCAATACCTCAATTATGACCGCCGTCTTACTGGTTGCTGTGGGTTTGATTAATAACGCGGTAACGACATCCGGCCTGGCCAACACCTTTGCATTAATGATTGCACAGTGGTCTCAAGGGTCGCTGTTAATTGCGCTTGCACTGATCACAATCGCCTCACTAATCTTAGGCATGGGGCTGCCGGTCACGGCAGCGTATATCGTCCTTTCAATCCTGTCGGCACCGGCACTGGCCGGCATGCTGGCAGATGTGGTGATTGTTCAGCAACTTGTTAGCGGGATATCAGATCCGGTAGCGGCTGCAACGTTTATGTTGGTCGACTCACCCCTGGTCGCAAAGTTGGCGACAGGTATGAGTCTGGCGGAGGCGCAGTCGCTGATGTCCGCCATTCCGTTTGAGCTCGCCGTTGTAGTCAGGCCGACACTGGTCGACGTTGAAGCGATGACAACGTTTCTGTTAACCGCGCACCTGATTGTTTTCTGGTTGAGTCAGGACAGTAACGTCACACCACCCGTGTGTCTTGCTGCTTTTACTGCCGCCGGTATTGCCAAGTCACCGCCAATGGCCACCGGAGTCGAGGCATGGAAAATTGCCAAGGGTCTTTATATTGTGCCGTTGATTTTTGCCTTTACACCGCTGATCGGCGGCAGTGCAGAGACCGTTGTACGTATCGGTATATTCAGCTTGTTTGGCATCTATGCATTCAGTGCACTGTTGCAGCGACACAGTGAAGGGCCGTTGCGCTGGTGGATGTATCCGTTGTTGATCGCTGGTGGTGCTGCCGCTTTTTATCCGCTGCACTGGGGCAGTAACATCGCAGGTGCGTTAACGGTCGCTGCAGTCGTTTTTATCAGTACCCGGGGTGGTGTTGGAAAGGCGCTGTCAGCCAGCGCTGCCTGATATCATATTTGCATAGGTAGTTACGGCCGCGATTTGTTCTGCGGTCTCAGGTACAGTCTCCCCCCGTTGGTGTGTCACCAGTGCGATGGCGTCCTGCACATTCATGCCGTGTTTGACCAGTAAACAACTACAAACGGTTCCGGTCCGGCCAATTCCGCCCCTGCAATGCACAACCGTGTCTGCGCCTTTGCTTATCTGTTTGTAGTGAAAGCCGACGGCATCGTGCAGTGATTCAATCGCGGGAACGCCAAAGTCCGGTATAGGAAAGTTAAAGTAGCTAAGGTGTTCTTTGTCGCAGGCGTGAGCTTCGTTTTGCAAGTGAAGTGATACGGCTTCTGCAGGCTCCAGCAGACTTAATACTACCGCGATGTTGCGAGATTTCAGTTCCTGAAATGCTGCCGCCAGATGAGTTGCCGGAGGTTTGGATGCAGCAAAAAGATTGCCGTCACCGATGCGGGTTATGTGAAATACCGGATAGTGCAGTGGTGATTGGTTCACCCGCGCTTGAAGGCGTTGCCGTCGCTGTCAAACAGATAGCAACGATTTGCATCGATTGACACCGTTAAGTCTGAATCCATCCCGATCATCTCTGAGCCTGCGCGTTCTACCACAAAATTCTCAACACCGGCGCAGCGACCGTAGACAAAGGTGGTGCCACCGAGTTGCTCAAGCACATCTACTTTTAGTGCAAGCTGTGAGTCACCGTCGGAGCCGGACAGATCCTCAGGCCGCACACCCAGAGTGACTTTGCTTCCGACAGCCGCGCTTTCTGTGTTGGCGTTCGCGACGATTCTGGTGCCATCGTTCAGTTCAACCACTGAGAGGTTCGCAGAGGGCTTGGCAATGGTTGCTTCAAGAAAGTTCATCTTCGGCGAGCCGATAAAGCCCGCCACGAACAGGTTGTCCGGGTGGTGATAAAGTTCAAGTGGTGATCCAACCTGCTCAACGTGACCTGCACGCAACACCACAATTTTATCTGCCATGGTCATTGCCTCAACCTGATCATGCGTCACGTAAATCATGGTTGAGTCGAGTTGCTGATGCAGTCTGGCAATTTGCAAACGCATCTCTACACGCAGTTCGGCGTCGAGGTTTGACAGTGGTTCGTCGAATAGAAAGACCTTTGGATCACGAACAATGGCTCGACCAATGGCCACGCGTTGACGCTGACCACCGGACAGGTTTTTGGGCTTTCTGTCGAGCAGTTCGTTTAGCTGAAGCGTGTCTGCGGCCTTGGCAACTTTTTCCTCAATAGTGTGCTTATCAACACCGTTCATACGGAGGCCAAAGCTCATGTTCTCGGCCACCGTCATGTGGGGGTAAAGTGCATACGACTGAAATACCATGGCAATACCGCGATCGACTGCGGCAACGTTGGTGACATCGCTGCCGCCAATGTGAATTTCTCCGTCGCTGAGTTCTTCAAGGCCTGCAATCATACGTAGCAGTGTGGATTTTCCGCACCCTGAAGGGCCGACAAAAACCACGAACTCTCCCTGTTCAAGTTGCAGATCGACGCCGTGTATAACTTCGACACTTCCAAAACGTTTGTAGGCTTTTTTAAGTTCGACGGTTGCCATGGTTGTCCGTAAGTTGGGATTTGCGGCACATCAGCAAATACTGGTTGAGGTTGGCGCAACGCGCTTTGAAATTTTTATGGTTGCTTCAAGTAACCACTGCAGCCACTGTTGTGTGTTTTCATCGGTAATTCTAAACGTGGGGCCACTGATGCTGACGGCAGCGACAGTCTGGCCATCACAGGTGACGATCGGTGCTGCGATGCATCGTATGCCTGCGAAGTGTTCTTCTTTGTCTTCAGCGTAACCGTTCTGCCTTATCTCATTTAGCTCTTTTAACAGATGGTTTTTGTCAGTAATGGTGTTTTGTGTAAAAGCCTTAAAAGAGATTCTGCCGATGATATCGCGTTGTTGCAGTGTCGGGCAAAGCGCCAGCAAGGCTTTACCTGCGCCAGTGCAGTACAGAGGAATGCTGGTGCCAACACCCATAGACATGCGAATGTTGTTGTCACTCTCTACCGAGTCCAGGTATACCGCGTGAGTGTCGGAGTGCACGGAAAGTTGCACGGTTTCATTGCTAAGTTCACAAAGATGCTCCAGCTGATCACGCGCCAGTGCCCGCAGGTCTGACCGCGACCAGACATGATTGGCAATTTCCAGAATCCGGAATCCGGCATGGTAGGTCAGGCTGCGCTCGTCAAACTGTACCAGCCGTTCTGTTTGCAATTCATTCAGTGCACGATGCAGTGTGGCTTTCGGCAACTGCAGGCGCTCCTGAATTTGCGCAAAGCGTAACGGCCCGTG
This sequence comes from uncultured Granulosicoccaceae bacterium, assembly GCA_937931165.1. GTDB lineage: Bacteria > Pseudomonadota > Gammaproteobacteria > Granulosicoccales > Granulosicoccaceae. The sequence goes on along the minus strand of CALHCI010000224.1, from coordinate 9,204 downwards.
CTGCGAGATTTCGTCGAGCAGCATCATGGTGCGGGCGAGCCCGCCGGAAGGTGCCTTTTTGCCGGTGGTCTGAGACTCATCGGTGCCGGTTTTGTTTTGAAGACTTGTCATCGGTCTGTCCAAACCACGTAATGCGCAGAGTGATTTCGCATTGACAGTTTCCTCCGCTGGCTCTTATAATTTTGGAACATTGTTCCATTATTTTTGTTGCAGCACAATACAGCGGATACAGAGGCGGCGCTCACTATCTTAAGCGGTCGCACATGGACAATGTAGTGCAGCAGTCTGTACCCGGTCGTTCAATTCCCTGGAATTTGCGATTTAAAGGGCATTTACCGGGTCTGGTGTAGCACGTATTCGACCTGGCATTCAACGATGCTGGTCTTGTAAACTCCTTTCGAGTGTGGATTTGGATACCTCAGAGCTTTCCAGACAATTTGCAGACAGATACGGTGACACCGGTAATTCTGTGCGGGCGTTTTACGCGCCAGGCCGGGTTAATCTGATTGGGGATCACACCGACTACAACGGCGGGCTGGTTTTTCCGTGTGCGATTAATTTCGGCACCACGCTGCTTATTCGTCCGACACTGAAGAAAGCAATTCAGCTTGCGTCAACCAACTTTGATCTGGTCGCTGTGCTGTCGAAAGATCAGGCCAACCAGAAATACGGTGATCACTGGATCAATTATCCTTTAGGGGTGGTTCAGCAGTTTGAAAAAGCCGGTCTTGATATTGGTGGTTTTGAATGTCTTTTTTCCGGCAACGTCCCTAATGGTGCCGGTTTGTCATCGTCGGCATCGGTCTCGGTAGTCACCGCTTACGCATTAAACGAATTGTTTGGCTGCGGGCTTGACGACATCACTCTCGTGCGTATGGCGCAAAGTGCAGAGAATGATTTTGTCGGGGTGCAGTGCGGCATTATGGATCAGTATGCAGTGACGATGGGGCAGAGCGACCATGCCATGATGCTCGACTGCGACACGCTCGCCTGTGAGCAGGTGCCACTGCTGCTGGACGGCCATGCCATTGTATTAATCAACAGCAATCAGCGTCGCGAACTCAGTGAGTCCAAGTACAACGAACGTGTCGATGAAACCCGGCTGGCACTTGAGAAGCTGTCTCAGATTGTCAGTGCGACGACTCTGGCTCAGATTTCGCCGGCACAGCTTGCCGACAACCGTTTGGTGCTGGCTGAGTCACCCAATGCGTATAAGCGTGCCAGGCATGTGGTATCCGAACACGACAGAGTAAAACGTGCTGTTGAGGCACTGCGCAACAATGATCTGCAGTCCTTCGGTACGTTGATGTACGAAAGCCATACGTCCTTGCGGGAAGATTATAATGTCTCCAGTGAGCCGCTCGATGCGCTGGTTGATATCGCGCGCGACACTGAAGGCGTGCTTGGTGCGCGTTTAACCGGTGCAGGGTTCGGCGGGTGTACGGTCAATCTGGTGCGCAAAAACGCTGTGCAGTCATTGCTAAGCAATGTCGAGCGTCACTACAAACAGCGTACCGGGTTAACGGCAAACAGCTATGAAATCACGCCTTCTGACGGCGTTCGTGAGGTCAGTTCATGAGCGTGCAGGAGCGTCGCTGGCAGCCATTGCTTGAGCAATGGGTGATTATCTCTGCAGCGTCTTCCGGCAGACCCTGGTCTGGTGCCACGGTGGCACGAGCGCGTACATCTCAACCGGATCATGATCCGGAATGTTATTTATGTCCGGGTGTTACCCGCGCCAGTGGTGTGATTAATCCGGATTATCAATCGGCGATGGCGTTTGATAACGACTTTGCTTCTTTGGCTGGCAGCGATGCTCTCCCTGGTGGGGCTGAATCTAATGACGTGTTAAATCGCAAGGCACCCTCAAACGGTATATGCCGGGTGCTATGCTGGTCGCAGCGTCACAATGCAACGCTTGCCGATCTGTCCACTGATGAAATGACCGCTGTGGCGAGGTTGTGGCAGCAGGAATATAAATCGTTAAGCGCAAAGCCTGAAATTAAAAACGTACTGATTTTTGAGAACAAGGGTACCGAGACCGGTGTGTCCAACTTGCACCCACATGGACAAATATATGCCACAGGCTTCGTTACCGAGACCGCACAGCGCATGCGTGATGCTCAGCAACGCTATGCGCAACAGCACAAACAGGCGTTGCTGCAAAGTCTGATCAGGCGGCCTGAATACGAATCTGAACTTATCGTTGAGCGTTCAGATAACTTCTTGACCGTAGTTCCGTTTGCAGCCCGCTTTGCCTTTGAGACATGGATTATCCCGACCCGGCACATGCAGAGTCTGGCGCAATTCACTAATGACGAACTGAACGAGCTGGCACTGGTTTATCAACGCCAGGCGCGCCGCTACGATGCATTGTTTCAGCGCCCGAGTCCTAATGTAACGCTGTTGCATAACGCCCCCTGTGACGATCACAACGGCAACGCAGACTGGTGTTTTCATATTGCGATGCAGCCACCGCTTCGTGACCCGGACAAGCTTAAGTACCTGGCCGGGTTTGAGTCTGGCAGCGCAAATATAATTAATCCGGTGCCACCGGAAGTCGCTGCGTCGCAACTGCGCCAATGCGATGAGGCAAGTCATGCACAACCACTGATATCATGTGGTTGAACCCGGTGTGCAGATGCCGGACGGTTTTTTATGTTGCCGGTGCAATTTGCCGGTTTGGTTTTGAGGGCGTTTTCTGTTGCGCCTGTTTTTTTGATAAACATCCAATGGAGGATGAACGCTATGAGTTTTAGTTTTACCAAGTTAGCCCTCGGTGCGGCTATCGGTGGACTGTTGTCCGGCGCTGCAATGGCAAGTGATCTTGTGATTACTTTTGATGATCTGAACCCGGATAAAAAAGCCGCTTATGAAGCTGCGGTAGAGGCCTTCAAGGCAGCTAACCCGGATATCAATGTTGTTGCTAATAACGGTGACCGTGAAGCCCACAAAAGCACTATTCGCAACGCACTGCAAAACGATGCACCAGACGTTATTACCTGGTACCCCGGTAACCGTATGGGGCCTTTTGTAGATGCAGGCCTGTTTATGGATATTTCTGATCTGTGGTCTTCTGATCCTAACCTTTCAGAGAAATTCAACGCAATCAAACCAACCATGTCTCGTGATGGTAAGCAGTGGGGTGTTCCTTACTCTTACTACCAGTGGGGTGTTTACTACCGCAAAGACATATACGACAAGCTTGGTTTGAGTGAGCCTGCTACCTGGGAAGAGTTGCTGGGTAACTGTGATGCACTGACAGAAGCCGGTGTAACGCCATTTACTATCGGTACCAAGTTTCTGTGGACTGCTGCAGGCGTATTCGATTATTTGAACCTTCGCACCAATGGCTACGAAGTTCACAATGACCTGACTGCCGGTAAAATCAAGTACACCGATGATCGCATCCGTGCAACGTTTGCCAAGTGGGAAGAAATGCTTGATCGTTGTTCTTTTGTCAGCACACACGCCACTATGTCATGGCAGGACGCTATCTCGCCTTTCGCCAAAGGTGATGCATCTATGTACGTCATGGGTAACTTCTCTGTCGGTCAGTACAAAGAGGCTGGCCTCACTGATGAGCAAATTGATTTCTTCCAGTTCCCTGAAATCACTGCTGGCTTGCCGCGTGCTGAAGAAGCACCGGCTGATGCCTTCTTCATTCCTGCTAAAGCCAAGAACGTAGAAAACGCGAAAAAGTTTCTTGCGTTTGTTGCGACACCTGAAATCCAGGGTGAGTGGAACAAGAGTATTGGTCAGCTTCCACCAAACGCTGATGCTGGAATCAATACTGATGACAAGTTCATCGTAGAAGGTATGGAAACACTGTCAACTGCTGCCGGTCTGGCGCAGTTCTACGATCGTGATGCGCCAGCAGCAATGGCCAAAGCCGGTATGGAAGGCTTTCAGCGGTTTATGCTCGACCCGTCCACACTGGACGAAGTACTTGAAGGTCTGGATAAAGTTCAGGAAGAAGTCTACAAGTAGTAACTCCAGCCGGCTGCCTGTTTATGGCAGCCGGTTGTTCTATTCTGGTTGTATGTGAGGCCGGTCAGGTAACGCACCGTTACACAGACAGGCACTGGAGAGCTCAATGACAACAACCGCTGTCAATTCGTCTAATCGTTTTGATACTTCAACTACACAGATCGGTATTTCGGCTGTCGTTCTTGCCGTGTGTTTGTTTGTGTTGTTTTTTGTCATCAGCACTTCAATGATTCAGGAGATGTTTGGCTTCGCACGCCAGATTGAGGCCAGGGTGCCGACATTTTTTGCGCGTATGATTTTCTTTGTCGCAGCGCTCGCAGCGGCTTTTTTTCTGATCACCGGTACCTCTTACTACAAAAGAAATAAAGTGGCGATGGCGCCCTGGTTGTTTCTGGCGCTGGGGCTCGGGTTTTTTCTGCTGTACGTTATCGTTCCAATTTTTCAGTCAATCTCTTATTCGTTTACCCGATGGGACGGCCTGTATGACATTAACGGTGTCTGGACAGGTGAGTGGGTAGGGCTGCATAACTACAAAGTGCTGCTCGACGATCCGAATTTTTATACCTCGCTAAAGAACAATCTGCTGTGGCTGATTCTGTTTATGCTGGCAGTACCAATCGGGTTATTTCTGGCGTTGTTTCTCAACCAGACAGTGACTGGTATCCGTGTTTATAAATCGCTGTTTTTCTTTCCTTTTGTCATATCACAAGTGGTTGTAGGTTTAATTTTTACCTGGGCATATAACCCCGAGTTCGGTTTGCTCAGCGAGGTCTGGAGCTGGTTTTTCTGTGAAATGAAAGAAAACATCGTAGGTAACATGACCCGGGTTTGTTCAGTGGATCCGCCGTCAATACTGGGTGATGAAAACATGGCAACATACGGAATTATTGCGGCGGGCCTCTGGCCGCAGATTGCCTATTGCATGATTCTGTATCTCACCGGCCTTAATAATGTTTCATCGGATCAAATAGAGGCGGGCCAGCTCGACGGTGCTAAAGGCTGGAAAATGCTCTGGCATGTCGTGCTGCCGCAACTCAAACCTGCAACGTTTATCGCGGTTGTGGTGACTGTGATTGGAGCACTGCGCTCGTTTGATATGATTGCCACGATGACGCAGGGTGGTCCGTTCGGTTCTACTAATGTGCTGGCTTACTACATGTACGATCAGGCCGTAGGTGAAGGGGTTGGGCGATATGGATATGGTTCTGCCATAGCGACGGTGCTGTTCCTGATTATGCTGGTGTACATCAGCTATTTCCTGTGGCGTATGTACATGGATGAAAAGGAGGCGCGGTAAATGTTCCCGAAACCGATAGCGAATTATTCAGGCGGACGGCAGTTTGCATATAAGCTTGCCGTACCATTGGTGTTGTTTTTATGGTTGTTGCCGTTGCTGGCCATCTTTATGACGTCTATCCGTCCGGCCTCGGATATTGCGATTGGAAACGTCTTTGGTATACCGAGTTCGTTTCAGTTACTGCAAAACTACGGTGAAGTGTTTGCGAAAACAGATGCACTGCGATATTTGCTTAATACACTGCTAATTGCGCTGCCAACTATGCTGATTTCGGTGGCACTGGCGTGCCTTACCGGTTATGCACTGGCGATCTATAAATTTAAATGGGCGCTGCCACTGTTTTTCCTGTTTGTTGCAGGTAACTTTGTACCGTTTCAGATTCTGATGCTGCCAGTGGTAGATATATCAGTGCGTATGGAAATTATTAATACCGTGCCGGGGTTGGTCATGTTTCATGCGGCATTTCAAACCGGATTCTGTACGCTCTTTATGCGTAATTTTATTAAAGCTTTGCCTTTTGAATTGATAGAATCTGCAAGGCTTGAGGGGGTTGGAGAGTTCCGGATTTTCTGGCATCTTGTGTTGCCGTTGGTAAAGCCTGCTATTGCTGCGCTTTGCGTGCTGATTTTTACGTTTATCTGGAATGATTTCTTTTGGGCGACGGTACTGATACAGGAAGATTCAAGTCTGCCTATCACTGTTGGCGTGCGCACGCTCAATGGTGAGTTTGTGCAGCAATGGCATCTGGTATCAGCGGCCTCTTTGCTGGCGGCAGTGCCGCCGGTGTTAATGTTTTTTATAATGCAAAAACACTTTATTGCCGGTTTGACGCTGGGAGCAACAAAAGGCTAGTAAAATGGCTGGTTGAGTTAAGGCTCTTGACGCAGGGCCTTTATTCGTTGCGTGAGAAGCGGTAGCTTTGCGTCTTTGGCGGGTATTGGTTCGCCGGTAAAGACATCTATTTTTTTCATCCAGTTGCGCGGCCAGCCGTTCATGGCTCGGCCGTGGACACGACTGAACCAGGTGCCCCACAGGCCGCTGAGCGCCATCGGTATTACCGGAACCGGGGTACGTTCAAGAATGCGTTCAATACCCGGTTTTAACTCCTGTATTTCTCCATCAGGAGTGAGTCCACCTTCGGGGAAAATACATACCAGCTCGCCGTTTTCAAGCGCTTCGGCAATCGTGTCGTATGCCTGATTCAATAATTCAGGATCTTCTTTTTGTGGTGCAATGGGAATAGCGCCGGCATTTTGAAAGAAGTGTTTGGCGACCGGTGTGTTATAAATTTTGTGATACATCACAAATCGCATCGGGCGCGGGCAGACGGCACCGATAACAATCGGGTCGACAAAGCTCACATGGTTGCATGCCAATACTGCCGCACCTTCATTGGGTATGTGGTGCAGATCGTGTTTGCCGATTCTATAAATGGTGTGCATTAATAACCATGCAACCAGTTGCAAAGTAAATTCCGGCACACGGTTGAAAATAAACAATCCGATGATGGCATTCATAATAGCCACAATGACAAACAGACTTTGAATCGTATTGCCAAGTGCGAAGCAGACAATCGCAAAGATGCCTGCGATTACCATGAGCAGTGCGTTTAAGATGTTGTTCGCGGCAATATTTCGTGACAGATATTCGGAAGGTGTGTTGGTTTGGATATGCGCGTACATCGGTACTATATAAAGACCGCCACAGACAGCCAGTAATAAAAATACCAGTAGTGCTTTTAACGTGGTGAAAGTTGTCAGCATATCGGTCACTGATGTCGTTGTGTTGCTTACCGAAATATCCATCATGCCCAGATAAAGTCCGCAGATGGTCATGCCAAAAGCACCGAGTGGTACCAGCCCAAGCTCTACTCTGCCGCGTGATATCTTTGATGAAATAAAAGAACCCAGCCCGATACCAATAGAAAACATTGCCATCAGTAAGGTTGCGACGTACGGGTCACCGCGCAGGTATTCCCGTGAAAAATTAGGTATCTGTGTGAGAAAGGTTGCACCGAAAAACCAGAACCAGGAGATGCCGAAGGCGGTATAGAAGTTTGACTGATTGCTGGCAAGCCCTTTAAAGATCTGCATGCCCGACGTGATCGGGTTGCGATTGATGACCAGACTTGGTTTATCTGCTGCGGCAGGCGGTATAAAGTGACTCACCATCAGACCCAGCACAGAAAACGTGAGTACGGCAATCGACACGGGCAATATATACTGATCTAGCCCTGCCAGTAATCCGCCCAGAATTGTGCCGAACAGTATCGCCAGAAAGGTACCCGCTTCGACCAGTGCATTGCCGCTCATGAGTTCTGATCGTTGCAGATGCTGCGGTAGAATACTGAACTTGATCGGGCCGAAAAAAGCCGACTGACTGCCCATCAGAAACAGGACCGCTAACAGTGCCGGAATTGAGTTGAGCCACAGCGCAATCACTCCGATAGACATAATGCCAATCTCAACCCATTTGATGCGTCTGATCAGCATGCTTTTTTCGTATTTATCCGCCAGTTGTCCCGACAAAGGGGAGAACAAAAAGAACGGCAGAATGAAAATAACGGCGGCCAGATTAACCAGAATACTGCTGTGTTCGGAGACGATTTTGTAGGTAAGAATGATGACCAGTGCGTTCTTAAATACGTTGTCATTGAACGCGCCGAGAAACTGCGTCAGAAAGTAGGGCAGGAATCGACGTTGTTTCAGCAGACTCATTCAGGGGTACTCGTGATGGCGTATGGCGTCAGCTAAGAATAGGACAAAGCGCCGGCGTGCGGTTAATTCTGACCATTTCGACAAATTCTAAAAACTGTGGCGGCAGAAATACCGGGATGTCGATAGTGCCGGGCACTGCAACCGGATTACAGCGATGGTGAGTGTGAATCAGTCGCTTGAGACGCTTGCACGCAAAAAATACAACGTCATACTTATCAGTATCAACTGGAACACACCTTATGCTGCATACAAGACGATCCTACAACGGAATGGTGGTGGCACCGCACCATCTGGCTGCAGAAGCCGGCACCCGCGTACTGCGTGACGGCGGCAACGCTGTTGAAGCAATGATCGCGGCAGCAGCGGCGATTGCGGTGGTTTACCCCCATATGAATTCGCTGGGCGGGGATAATTTCTGGCTGATCCACGAGCCGGGCAAAGCACCGGTTGGTGTTGACGCCTGTGGCGGTGCTGCAGGGCTTGCAACCCCGGACTACTATGCCGATCAGGGGCTGACAGCCATTCCGGGCCGCGGGCCGCACGCAGCGCTGACCGTGGCGGGGGCGTTGTCCGGCTGGCAAACCGCGTTCCGGCAAAGTCAGGCAATGGGTGGCAAACTGCCGCTTTCGCGGTTGCTGGAAGAGGCGATTCACCATGCCAAAGCAGGTGTCCCGGTGGCCGCAACGCTGGGTAACAACGCTTCTGCAAAGCTGCATGAACTGAAAGATCAGCCCGGGTTTGCCTCCACCTATCTGGTTGATAATCAGCCGGTACAAACCGGGCAGTTATTCAAGCAGCCAAAGATCGCAGAAACCCTTGAACATCTCATCAGGCACGGGCTGGACGATTTTTACCGAGGCGAACTGGCAGAGTCAGTCGCAGCAGAACTCGAGGCTGCCGGATCGCCGCTGAGAGTGAGCGATTTCAGAGATTACAACGCGCTTGAGGTTGAGCCGCTGTCGCTTGAAGTCAATGGCCATAAAGTATTCAACATGCCGCCGCCGACGCAGGGACTTGCGTCGCTAATGTTGCTGGGTATTTTTTCGCGGCTCAACATTCAGTCTGTCGATGACTTTGCTTATGTTCACGCGTTAGTAGAGTCGACCAAGCAGGCATTTCGCCTACGTGACTCCGAAGTCAGTGATCCGCAATACATGCGTCATCCGGCAGCGCACTTTCTGCAAGGCAGCGAACTTGATC
>CALHCI010000223.1 GCA_937931165.1 uncultured Granulosicoccaceae bacterium | reverse complement strand
CTGGAAGGTGTCATCCGGGTTAACTGATAGACCACCCTGATCACCACTGTGGCTTACCGTATTGCTAAACACGATCTTTGCACCGTTGTCGCCAAAGGTCGTGTCAAGTGAGCCATCGGCGTTGAACCTTGCCACCATTGCGTGCTCAGCTCCATTGATATGGGCACCGGCAACCAGGTATTTACCGTCACTTTGCGTTGCCAGCCCATGAACCTCATCGGTACCGGCAATGACAACCGTTGCGGTGCCGCTGCTGCCGAAGGACGGTTCCAGTACACCGTTGGAATCATACTTTCTTATGACAAAATCGCTATCGCCAAAGCTACCGGCAACGGCAATTGAGTCATCTGCGTTGACGATCATTTGGAAGTGCGGTGTGAACGGCGAAAATAGTGTGGTGTCAACTATGCCGCTGCTTCCGAAGGTAATATCAAGTGAGCCATCGGTGTCGTAGCGGAGGACCTCTGCCTCCCAGCGGTTATCAACGGTATCGAATCGACGGCCCAGTGCGATTATTTTTCCGTCCGACTGCAGTGCAACATTACCTGCGTAGTCAGTGGAGCCACCCAGATCCATAACCGAAAACCCGCCGGTTCCAAATGTTGTATCAGTGGAGCCATCAGAGTTAAGTCGCCCGAGTATAAAGTCGTAGGTCGGTGTTTCGGTTGAACCGGAGAGCACCAGTTTACCGTCATCCTGAATCACTATCCCGGTGACACCACGTGCGTTGCTGTCGGTAACAAGGCGATAGCCGTTACTGTCGAAGCTGTTATCCAGGGTACCGTCGCTATTTAGTCGACCAACTACCCAGTCTGAATTTGCGTAGCCTGCAAAAACGATTTTGCCATTCTGTTGAATGGCTATCGCTTCGACCCGATCCAGCAGGCTGGTGTTAAGGGTAAAAGTACCACCGGTAGCAAATGACGTATCAATGTTGCCATTGGTCAGGTAACGTGAAATGAATGCGTCGCTGCCTTGTTGTCCGGCAGTCAGGACCTTTCCATCGGTCTGAGCTACCGTGGTGTAGCTTGTCGCTCCGGTTGTGACGATTCCGTCACCGATATCAAACGTTGGTGCGTCGTTCACCGGATTAATGGTAATAGCCACACTGTCACTGACCTGGGTCTGATCGGTAGCTAAAGCCGCAATCTCCTCTGCGGACAGCACGCGTGAATACACTCTTGCATCATCGACGAAACCCTCAAGGTCGAAGCCTGCCTGTCCTGTGCCGTGATCGCCGATTAGCGTATTGGTACCGTTGACATAGCTAATAGAAGACGTGTAGCTGGAAGAAGCAACTGCAACACCATCGAGGTACAGGGTCTGTATATTGTTTGTATCGTCGACTGTAAATGCGATGTGGTGCCAGCCGTTTCCTTCAATTGAAATCGGGTGGGTCAGGTATTGAAAGCTTCCGTCGTAGAATATTCCCGATATGGTGTTGGGCGTTTCGTTAACATTAATTGAAACGTTGTCACCCAGAGAGATCACTTCACCACCGCCGGTGGTTACGTTTACCCAGGCCGACAGTGTTACGTTTGCCGGGTTATTGAAGTTACCGTTTATGGTGACTGAATCGCCGGTGCCGTCCAGGCTAAGCACATCACCGCGTTCGATATCGTTGGTGATTTGTGCATCGCCGTTAAGCGTACCGTAGTGTGCAGTGCCGGCAGAAATATCAATAAGGGTAGAACCGCTTACAGTGCTTGAATCAAAGGTGTAGTGCCCTTCCAGCTGTGCGGCAATTGCCGAGCTGATGCTTAGAGTATCCGTGCCGTTATAGTGGGCTTGTGGTGTATAGATCAGGCCGTCCAGTGCGATGTTAAGATCACTTGCCAGTCCCTCAATTACCAGAGCAGCGCTACTGTCGGCACCTTCTACGATTGCGATTCCGGTCAGGCTGGCCAGAGTAAGAGTGCCATTATCCACGTTCAGACTGACACGCATGGGTGCGTCATGAGAGGTAATACCATCGTACACTTGTATGCGATTGGCACCCGACAAGACCAGCATAGTATCTTCGGTGGTACTGGCGGTTACCGAATCGGTGATCGATAAATCTGCGGCATTTTCAATACTGACCGTGGTTTGAGCAGTTTCACCGGTATTGGTGCCGTCACTGACAACAAAGGAAATAATGCGGTCGGTTTTATCGGGTTCAGTGGCAGTATTTTCGTAAGTGACTGTTCGCAGAACCTGCTGGTAGTTTGCGATGGTATCGAGTCCGGATAGTGTTAACACACTCCCTGTGTAGGATGCTGTTATCGCAGTACCGGTGGTGTCTGCTGCCAGCACCTCAGCAGCGCCATCAAACGGGTTGGTTATCGTTGCAACCAGTGAATCCAGGTTGCTGCTGTCCTGATCACTCAGCACAGCATCGGCGTCTGTGATCAGTACAGGTACCGTGTTTTCTACGTAGGAGACAGTAAAGTCTATACCACCGGCAACAGAGTCGTCGGCGTCCAGATCCACCAGCGGATTGGTGTCGAGGTTACTGACCACAAGATCCTGACTGTCCAGGCCGTGGTAATTCAGATCGGTACTGGTGGCCGGATCAAGAACAAGCAGGTGGGCTATGGTGCCATCATTGAGGCTGTCGTTGACTCCGGTAATGGTTATTGTCTGGGGGATATTCCAGTCGCCGGTGGTAAACGTGAGAGAACTTGTCGACAAGGTTCCTTCGGTAGTGTCGGGCATTGAAACGGCTATCGTCACATCTGCGGTAGGTTCAATGTCCAGAACCACATCGACTGAAGCGGTACCACCGTTTTCAGTGGTAGATAAACCGTAAACGCGACTTTCAACGTGCCCTGCCGTCCAGTCTTCGAACGCTATGACAAACTGCCCGCTGTCATTCATGGCGATTGCCGGATACTCCTGTCCGCCTGCGGTGGTTGAGTTAACGATGAATGATGCGCCAATGGCAGTACCGGTTGCGTCAAATCGCCTTGCCACAATTCCGTAGTCACCGCTATCATGCTGGCCCTGCCAGACCACCACAAAGTTCCCGTCGTTATCTATCCGAACTGCCGGGTAGTTGTCTACAAAATCGGGTAGATCGCTAACAATGATTTCGCCACCGTTCTTGCTGCCATCTGCATTAAACAGTTGTGCCTGAATTGTGTTTACCGCGCCTGCATCAACCCAGACAACAACGAATGCTCCGGAGTCGTTAACATCCAGCTGAGAAATCCATTGGTTAGCCGTTACGTCCGTATCAACCTGTATTTCACCGGTTAACGGTGTGCCGTCAGCCTGGAAGCTTCTGACGTAGACACCGTAACCAGCACCATCCTGATTGTCACTGGCCCAGCTAACAATAAAGTTTCCGTCTTTGTCAGAACTAACTTCGCCAAAGGACTGATTATCTGCAGTGGTAGTATTAACCGGAAACTCTGTGCCCAGGGCCGCCCCTGCTGAATCGAACCGCTGCGCAAATACCCCGCGCGTATCGCCAATGCCTTCGCCGCTCCAGACCACCACGAAATCACCATTCGCATCCATCGCAACAGAGGACCACGACTGAAAACCCGATGTGGTGGTATTAATCAGGAATTCGGCACCGGTAGCCACACCCGAGGCATTAAAACGCTGACCAAAGATGCCGGCGGTATCTCCCGGTCCTTCGCCTTCCCAGACGACAACGTAGTTACCTGCATCGTCCATTGATACCGATGCGTAAAACTGGTTGTTGGTCGTTGTGGAATTCACACGAGTTTCTGCGCTCAACGGATTTCCAAGTGCATCGTATAATCTGGAATACACTCCCGTTCCATTGCCGTCGGTGTCAGCTGTCCAGACAACAACATAACTACCGTCATCATTTAAGGCAACGGCCTGTGAAAGGTAGGTGGCATCACCGGATGTGCTGGTCTGACTTGCCCTGGATTGCAGTCCGAATGCTTCCGGGTTGTTTATTGAAACACTGATGCCAGCGTCTACTGGAATTATGTTGACTGTGGTGCTTCCAGTGGCGGTTAGTGCACCACCGCTGCCCTGGGCACCGGAATTACCATCGTTAAACACCCAGTCAATTTGAACAGTAGCGGGAGGGATGTGATTGTTGTTAGCGTAGGCAATTGACTGCATCACCTCGTTGACATCTTCGTTTGTCACGCCGTTAGCGAACGTGAGTACTAGTTGTCCACCTGTGTTGGTGTACGTGCCTATATTGATGGAGTTCAGTTCCAGCGCACCTGCGTTAAGCACAAGGTTGCCGGTGGCACTGAAGACATCGTCACCGTTCGCACCGCCTGTACGCGCAAGCGTCAGGACAGACCCGGTATAGTCTTCAATAGTGTCAAGGTCCCGATCAAAGATCTGAACGTTATTGTCCAGCACAACAGCCGGACCGTTTTCGGTAAACGTCGGGTTGCCATCGAGCTGGCCGGACTGGTAACCGGAATCCAGGGTGCCATCTGCATTTAAGCGTGCGATGGTGGCACGTGAAACTCCGGACTGGCTATCGTAGCCGCCGACAATAATCTTCTCTTCACCGCCGTCATTGTAAAGCGAGATATCGTAGTCGTCGGCGTAGTCTTGTGTTAGCCCCGATAACCACGATCCGTTAGTGCCGAATGAGGTATCCAGTGATCCGTCGGTATTGAATCGTACGGCTGCCATTTCATAGCCGAAAGCACTGTTTGTTTCGGCGGTGCCTGCAACCACCAGTTTGCCATCAGTCTGCTGAATGATTTTGATGCCCCATGAGTCAAGGACAAACGGGTCATTCCAGATCGCAGTTCCCCCGGTGCCAAAGCCGATATCTGCAACACCGTTGCTGTCGAAGCGGCTGACAGCGAGCTTGTTGTTGGATAACCCGGTGACTGCGATCATACCGTCGGACTGCACCACCAGACTATTGGTCTTGTGCCCGACATTGAGTATGCCGTCTGAATCAAATGTAGTGTCGAGAGCACCTGTTGTCGTCAGTCGAATAACATGATCTTCACCGGCGGCCAGTATCCGGCCATCGGCCAGAATACTGACTGACCCCAGTCGCTCAAAACTACCACCGAGATTAACCGTGACTATGCCGTCGCTGTCAAAGGTACTATCGAGAACACCGCTGCCGGTGTAGCGGGCGACGAAAGAGTCATCTCCACCGGCCCCCACCACAACGATGGTGCCGTCAGTATGTACTGCGACTTCATAGCCGTCGTCAGAAGTACCGATGTTGGTAACAACAACTCCGCCGGTGCCGAAAGAGGTATCCAGTGTTCCGTTGCTATTATACCTGGCTAATCCGATATCGCTGCCGGCATATCCTGTTACCAGAAACATTCCGTCGGGTTGTTCTTTAATGTCCCTGATAAAATCGACTGCAGAAGATTCGAAGTAACCATTATTACCGAACGTTGTATCCAGTTGCCCGTCGGGTCCGAGTTTGGCAATGACCGAATTGAAGCTGTTGTCGTACGGTGTAAATAAGACACTACCGTCAGAGAGTGCCAAAGATGCCTCGTTTTGGTTATAGCCGTGAGGCCCATAGCCCACCGCA
>CALHCI010000222.1 GCA_937931165.1 uncultured Granulosicoccaceae bacterium | reverse complement strand
AAACGCGGATAGATCTAAAACTAACATGGCCATTCGCACTTATTGTGAAATCCCCACGAACATTATAAAAAAGGCCATCGTGACAACCGACAGCCTCTCAGATTAACTGCCCAACAAACTGGTTTTATTCTTCTTTGCAGCTTTTGCGGCTTTCTTTTCTTTTGCGGTTAAGAGAGGTTCTTTTTTAGTATTTTTCTTTTTGTCTTGTCCTTTACTCATATTTTTTCCTGCCTTTAGATGTCATGAACCGCAGGCCATCCAGAGACAGCCCGGGCAAACACAATGACGCTGAACACCAGACAATCCGGCAATCGCAGCGCATTGCAACGATGAGTATGGTTGCAACGAAGCATAATAGATAGGTGTTATTACATAAAATATACACGAACATGGCCAGAGCAATGCATAACGCCGATCTGAATCGGCGGACACTCGCTGCAAGAACCAGGAACTTTCTTACACACCGCTTTTTGAGAATGATTTATTCGAATATAATTTGCATAACCTCTGGCTTGAAGTTTTAGCAAGTAATACAACCAAATTACCAAACTTGATGGCAGTATTCAGATACCCGACTGCCAGCCAGTTAATAAACGCATTCTTCCAGCCTCTTGCTGTATGGACGGTTGCACACCCAGCTATTACCAGACAGATTTAAATGTGCATTAGCCGGTATTTGTATTTCAAGGCACTTACTGTTGGTTTTGGTATAACCATAATCACATTTCCACTCTCGTCCGGAGTCCTGCAGATAGGCATTCTCAGGTACGTTGACAGCGACACAAGCGGTATCACTCGCCACATACCCTCGCTCACATCTCCATCCGGTACCATAACCACTGCTGGTCAGATAGCCATGGTCAGGTACGTTAATCCGCTCGCATTTCCCTTCACTTGCGTAATACCCACGATCACATATCCAGCCGCCCTCCCTGGAAGTATAGAGATAGGAATTTGCCGGTATCTCAATTGCCTCACAGCGTTTCCCGGATTCCAGAAATCCCCAGTGACATCGCCACCCGCGACCATAGGAATTGGCATTTAAATAAGCATGTTGCGGTATGTTGATCTCAATACATTCCTCATCTGCTTTCTGATAGCCAGACTTGCACTCCCAGCCATTATCACTGTCGGCCATCGCATTCCGTGGTATCTCTGGCTCATCACGCTGCGCCACTGCCGAACTTGAGAAGACCAACAGCAGTGTAAGAAATTGCACAGCGGATGTGTTGCTACCTCGCAGGATAAACATAGTCATACCTTTGTGATGATATCGCTTTTGCGACATATACAGGGGAAACGTGTACTACCGCAGAACAGGTTGCTAAGCGGTGTCCTGTTGGACTCTGTAGTAAGATAGTCGATTCAGACTAAAACAGCTGTTAACTGAGGGCGTGCAAATCCAGTGAATTGCCACACCAGACCCAATTCACCAGACTCAGGCTAACACAGTTGAACAAGCGCCGTTTCGATTGATGTTATCCCTATCACCAGGTTCCATGCACTAGCAGACTACGAACACTCTTTATATCTACGACAATTCGACTTAATACGCGACAGGTCGCTGTTGCAAAAATAAAAATGGCACCCTCATTCGCTCTTTGCCAACTGACACAACATTCCGACCCCAGGCATTCCTAAATTAACTTTTATTTGTGTTGCATAAGCACTGTAATGATTCCATAGTGCAGTAGAGGCAGCCTTGAGTGTTTCCATCTTTTTGATGCTTACTTCCCTTCCATCTTTTTACTGACATGAGAAATACTATGGCTATTCCCTCCTTCCTGAAAGGCGAGTCAATTGTTCGACTATTACAAGGCGGCGCACTCGGCGCTATCGCAGCCATGATCCTCGGATTTAACTGGGGTGGCTGGACTCTGGGATCTACTGCAGAGCAAACCGCTGAAAAGCAAAGCAAAACTGCTGTTGTAACTGCACTTGCACCAATATGTGTTGAACAGTTCAGATCCTCCGTGGATAACGAAGCCAATCTGGCAAAACTTAATACAGCGCCCTCTTACAAGCGCACCAGTATCATTGAAGACGGTGGCTGGGCAATATTGCCAGGCAGCGAAAAAGCAAGTGCCGGTGTTGCCAAAGAATGTGCAAAGATACTTATCGATTCGTAATAACGGCTACAGCCAAGCTGTCACGTACAGTCGCATTGTTTTGAAGCCACGCTCAATCTTCTTGATGTAGTGACATCTGTCCTTAGTGACTATCCAGGCCTTAATTCATCAGCCCGTAAATTACGCGGGCTGGTATACCAACGCATATCACGAAGCAGTTATTCACCCTGTAGACAGTCACACCGTGGCAGCGTATTTCCTGCGAAAAACCCTATATACGAACACATTGAATCAGGCGATCCGGGACCAGTAGCGGTAAGAAACGGAGTGAATTGCATCTTACAAACACCCCGAACTCACTCACCACGACGCCCTCGATTTCACTTAGCCCGCAATCCACGGTCTGTCGTTCCGGCTTGCTGTGGGCGGCAGAGTACCATTTGTCAATTGACTCATGCCACGGTTATACGGAGGATTTGGCACGGTTTGATCGATGACATCCTGTTTTATGCCGGTTGACGAAGTTCGGGTGTTGTAAGACACCTGTGTTATTTTTTTCCCGGCTTCCCTCAGATATTTTTCAACTTCAATATTGTGGGGTTTGCTTCCCCAGTCTTCACCGACCACAAAAATATCTATCTCCAGTTCCTTGCATGCTGACACGTACTCAAGCTCATAGTATGGCCTGACGATATCTACACAGCTTAGTGCCTCAAGCATCTCAATGCGTTGATCAAGTGGTATGACCGGTACCTTAGGTTTGTACGAATTAACCACTTTATCAGAGGCGACACCAACAGCGAGGGAATCTCCCAACAGACTGCAATGACGCAGAAGCGCGAGGTGTCCTACATGCAAAAGATCAAATGTACCAACGGTATAAACTAGCATTTTAAATCCTCTAACGAATATTTGGTAACGAATGGCCTTCAACTACCAGTCTGGTTATACGAGTTTCCAGCCGTATATCACTGTCATCGACAAGGTATAGACGGCGAGACAGAAGACCATAATCGGGTTTCCGGACAGCTTTGGAGTTTTAATTGAAGACACATTGAGAATGGCCAGACATACACAACTTGCGTACAGAACGACTGAAAATGCGCCAGCGCTTAACCAATGTTCAAACAAAAATATAAAAACAATGGCCAGACTGTTGTTGTCCAGTGCCAGGCCGGTGTATTTCGAACCGTCTGCAAGGCCGAAGGTAGAAAAATAACTCAGTCTTAACGCGCTGGCAGCAAGCATTAAAAAGGCGCCAATCAGAAAAACGGGTGAAAAACCTCCAACGCTGAGTAATAAAATCGCGGGGGTAACGCCGTAGCTTACAATATCTATCAGAACATCAAGCTGGCCACCAAAAGCACTATCATCACCGGTGCGATCCTTCATTTTCCTGGCAATCAAACCGTCTGCCCAGTCGAATGCAACCGCCCAGACCATTCCAATCATCGCCGCGTAGTAATTGCCAATAATGCTGAAGTACACTGCCAGCACAGTACAAGCCAGTCCGATCAAAGAGCACAGGTTCGGCAAATCTCGTGCATAAGAAATAATCGATTGATGAGACTCGATCGATGATATTCGAGTGTTAGGCATAAACTGATACTCATAGCGCTGGCGAATAGGCAAAAACTTCAATGCCTTACTGAATCATCTTAGTCATACAGCTTTGCGCATTCCGGCATCAGGGCGGAACGAAAAAATGCAATTACTGGCCTGAACAGGCGGCCATCCGCAAACCGGGCAATCCAGTGCGG
Source organism: uncultured Granulosicoccaceae bacterium (assembly GCA_937931165.1). Taxonomy (GTDB): domain Bacteria; phylum Pseudomonadota; class Gammaproteobacteria; order Granulosicoccales; family Granulosicoccaceae. The sequence continues at coordinate 146 of CALHCI010000222.1, read as the reverse complement.
GAGTTTGAACTAAGATAAATGCCGATGAACCGGCGGGCGGCTATGCCCGAGAGAGGATCGGAACGGAGTTCCTGACACCGCAAGGCTACACTAAATCTCTTTCCTGCGTATGAACAATCTCAACAGGTACGATTTACACTGGTTAT
>CALHCI010000221.1 GCA_937931165.1 uncultured Granulosicoccaceae bacterium | reverse complement strand
TGCTGCTTACTTCCTGTTCAATCGCACCAAAAATCGTTTTGCCTTCTGCATTTAGCATTTCAATGCGTACTTTACTGCCATACTTCATAAACTCTGTTGCAGGTTTTCCAGTGTTGATTGTTTCTATCATTCGTATTTCTGCGATACACGAATAACCAACACCGCCTTCACTGAGCGGTTTGCCCGGGCCGTTATCGAGTTTGTTTGATACGGTGCCAGAGCCGATAATGGTGCCGGCGCTGAGGCTGCGGGTTTTGGCCGCATGGGAGATAAGCACGCCAAAATCAAATGTCATATCACAGCCTGCATTAGCACGGCCGAAGGGCTCTCCGTTGTAGTCGACCGACAGGGGCAGGTGTACTTTGCCGTCCTGCCACGCATCACCGAGTTCTTCCGGGCTGACTGCGACGGGTGAGAATGCCGAAGACGGCTTTGCATGGAAAAACCCGAATCCTCTGCCTAGTTCAGCCGGTATGAGGTTTCGCAAAGACACATCATTGACCAGCATAATCAAACGGATTGCCTGTAGTGCTTCTTCGCGGCTTGCTCCCATTGGAACATCATCGACGATAACTGCCACCTCACCTTCCATATCAATGCCGTACGCTTCGTCTTCGATAACAATCGGTGCGCGCGGTGCAAGAAACGTATCGGACCCACCCTGGTACATGAGTGGTACTGTCCAAAAGCTCTCAGGCATTTCAACACCGCGGGCTTTTCGCACCAGCTCTACGTGATTAACATACGCCGAGCCATCAGCCCATTGGAAGGCCCGTGGCAGTGGTGAAAGCGCTTCACGTTCATGAAAGCGCTGTATGGGTTGATAACCACGTTCCAGTGATTCTGCAACTCTGCCGAGGCGTGGTCCACATACCGACCAGTTATCGAGCGCTGCCTGAAGCGTTGGTGCGATATGGCCAACGGCGGTGCACTGAGTCAGATCTTTTGAAACCACTACAAGCACGCCATCTCGGCTGCCGTTTGCCAGTGTCGCTAGCTTCATTAATTATTTCCAGTCAGAGGTGCAGGTGGCAAGGATGTTTCGTTGTTTGTGGTATTTGCGAAGTAACCAGTGAAGTTATCATAACATATTGGTTATACGCATTATGGCGGGTTCTGGTGACTGCCCTGTGTTCTCTCATTCAAATAAACATCACAGTTCCTTGTGTCCCAGGCGTACTTGTATCTGCGGATTGTCTTCTACCAGTTTGATTAAGTTCAGCAGGCTTTCACGGCTGCGTGGCTGGTTAGTAGAGAAGTTGCCGGGTTCTACCTGATTATTCCATCCCCATGCTGTGTGGCTGACATCACCGGCAAGCAGTACCGGACCTTCAGGGGTATTGACAAGATAAGCCGTAGACCCAGCGGTGTGTCCCGGTGAGTGAATGGCGAAAACGCTGCCATCGTTAAACACATCGACATAGGAGGCCTGCCATTCCCTGAGTTCCGGGCGGCCTTTTAGCAGCGCATCGACAATGCCTCTTGTTGCCGCGAACAGAAAATATTTTTCCTGCGCTTCTCCTTTTCCCACATAGACAGGCACGTTGTTGTCAATAGCAGGCAAGCCACTCACGTGATCAAGATGAAGATGCGTGATGAATATCCCCTGCAGCGGTGCTTCAATGTTGTTGACCACCTCTTCCGTATTGACGGTGATTTCCATTCTGTCGAAACGCAGTTGTGGCTCGAGCCATGCCGGAACATTAAAAGTGCCGGGGTTGTCGACAAACTCATTAGACACACCGGTATCGATCAGATAATCACCAAACTCTGGATGCTGAAGGTGGTAGGTGTAAATCTGAATGGGCTCTTCTGTATTTGTGAGCGCGGCCCGTTGTGCGGTCGGGTTGTCCAGATTAATAAGCCCGCTCAATGGCGCGCTCCAGTTTGCCGAGCGGATAACTGACAGTGATACGGTTTTACTGTTTTGCAGGCTGTTGACCAGTGCCTCCCGACTACTTGCAGCGCCGACAGGAGACGGGGTTGCCTGATGGCGGGTTGCAGTGGCCTGCGATGTCCACGCTGCAAACAGCGCGACGGCTGTGACAATTGCTGCGGCTGAAATCAAAATATAGTGCCTTTTTTTCATCGTTGTTCTCCATTGGTCAGGTCGATGTGGCATAGTGTGGCTATTCGTCAGGGGATGTAAATCTGCTAAATACCTATAGATGTATCCGAAAATGAATACCAAAGCGCTGAATTGGCAGGATTTGCGGTTATTTCTGGCCGTCGCCGAAAGCGGCAGCTTCAGTTCGGCTGCGCGCGAACTGAGTCTGGGGCAGCCGACCCTGAGCCGCAGAATTGCAGAATTTGAAGAAAGCCTGGACCAAACGCTGTTTACGCGGCTAAGTCATGGATGCGAATTGACCGCAGCAGGGCAAAAGCTGCTGCCTGCTGCTCAACAGATGGCAATGTGGTCTGCAGAGGCGATGGCGCAGATTCAAACCCCGACCACCATCACCGGCTGTGTGCGTGTTACTGCGCCACCTGGTATTGCGTTTGTTTTTCTGGCGCCTTTTGCTGCCGAACTAAAAGCGCAGTACCCGGAAATACAACTGGAAGTGAATTCTGAAATCGGTACACTTAATCTGGCGCGCGGTGAGGCAGATATATCGTTGCGAACACTCAAGCCTGCGCACGATGATCTGATTTGTTATGCATCGTACGCTGGTGAAATGAAAGTCTATATGTCACAAGCCAAGGCAGATTCTTTAGGCGCTGTGGTAAACATTCAGGATCTTGACTGGATATGCTGGCCGGACGAATATGATCATCTGCCGCAAAATCAAATACTCAGACGTAGTCTGCCTGATTTCATTCCCGCATTTACATCGAATGATTACAATGTTCAGATTGCCGCCTGTCAGTCCGGGCTGGGTGCACTGGCACTGCCGGAATGTAGCGAAAAGAGTGCGGGCACTCATGGGTTGGTACCAATAGAAGTTAACTTTGCCGAAGCCGTTACCGGTGAGTTGCATGTGGTTGTTCACAAGCGTCAGCAGCATATGCCGCGAGTGGTGAAAGTAAGAGAGTTGCTGGAGCGTTACTTCACGGATATTTGGGGTGAAAGTGCGATGACTCATTCAAACGGTTTGTGAGTGTCAGATGTTTGCAAAAATAAAAAAATGGCGGGAAAACCGAATAGTGGCGAAAAGCCCGTTTACTCGGGACGATTGGCAGCGCATGTCACAACGTATGCCTGTGCTTGACGGCTTAAGTGAAGAACAATGCAAAAAGCTTTACCGGCTTGCTACATTGTTTTTGCACGAAAAGTTTATTAGTGGTGCACATGATTTTGAGATTACTGATGAAGTAAAACAGTCTATTGCCTTGCAGGCCTGCTTGCCCGTTCTTGAGCTGGGCCTTGAATGGTATGACGGCTGGTCTTCAGTCATCGTATATCCCGGTGGCTTTAAAAGTGAAACCGAAAGCGTAGACAGCTTTGGTGTGACCCATACCGGAAGCAGTCATCGCAGTGGTGAGGCCTGGTTGAGAGGCCCGGTCATACTGTCCTGGACAGATGTTGTACAGGGCGGTGACAGAGACGGGCACAATGTCGTTATTCATGAGTTTGTGCATAAGCTCGATATGTTAAACGGTCGTGCCAATGGCTTCCCTCCAATGCAGCCCGGCATGGACCCGGCCGCATGGACACAGTTTATGTCTTCGGCTTATGCAGATTTTCAGGTGACTCCAAAACAAGGCCTGGACCGCTACGGTGCGACTAATCCGGCAGAGTTTTTCGCGGTCTTGAGTGAAGTGTTTTTTGAAACCCCGGCGTTACTGGTTGATGCGTACCCTGAGTTGTACACAATTATGCAGCAGTTTTTCCGACAGTCCCCGCTTGAACGACATGCTGCACGGTAGCTGGTGCTAAATGATGAGTGCAAAAATTGTTAGTATCGCTACGCAATAACACTAATCGATCAGAACATACAACCATTTATAGTGAAGGATTGATCACGTGAAAGCAGATGAAACCAACAGAGTCGTTATAGCCGGAGGTGGTATCGGCGGGCTTTCACTTGCGCTGACGTTGCATCAAATCGGTGTGCCTTGTGTGATTGTTGAGGCATCACGCGAGATGCGTCCGCTGGGGGTTGGCATCAACATTCAACCGAATGCCGTGCGTGAGTTGCTGGAGACCGGTATCGAACTGTCTGATCTCGATGCTATCGGTGTGCCGGCACTGGAATGGGCGCTGGTCGGGCTTAACGGCAAAGAAGTCTATGCAGAGCCGCGTGGACTTGATGCCGGATATCGCTGGCCGCAATACGCTGTGCATAGAGGGCAGTTACTGATGATGCTCTATAAGAAGGTTGTCGAGCGTTTGGGTGAAAGTTCGGTGTTACTTGGGCAGCGGGTAAGTGGTTACCGGAAAGATGCGCAGGGAGTAACGGTTTCTGTGCGTGATTCGGATGATAAAACGTCTGAGTTACACGGGCGGCTTTTAGTTGGTGCGGACGGTATTCATTCTTCTGTGCGCGCACAAATGCATCCGTCACAGCCACCTATTCACTGGGGCGGGGCAGTGATGTGGCGGGGCACGGCACGAGTCAAACCATTACGCACGCCTTCATCGTTTATCGGGCTGGGGACGCATCAACATCGAATGGTGATTTACCCGATCTCTCATCCCGATACCGACGGCACCGCGCTGGTAAACTGGATAGCAGAAGTTACTGTTGATAATTCCGATGGCTGGCAACAAGACGGCTGGTTCCGTGAGGTTGCGCTTGATCACTTCATTCACCACTTTGAACATTTTAAGTACGACTGGCTCGATGTACCCGCCATGTTGCGAAGCGCGGATTGCGCCTATGAA
>CALHCI010000220.1 GCA_937931165.1 uncultured Granulosicoccaceae bacterium | reverse complement strand
AGTCACTGCGGCTTCTGGCAGCCACCATCAGATCCCGGCGCAGTACCGCGTAGAACGCATCAAGCATCAGTCAGGTTGCTCTCGCCCGGACTACTCACACCACTGGACTCAAGCGCATCAAGATCGAGAGACAGAACCTCTGCTTCACGCAGCGACAACGGCTGGTGCGTGGTAAAAATGACCGCCCCTTTTTGATCGGCATGTTCTGCAATCAATTGCTCGACCAACGCTCTGCCGTGATCATCCAGCGCTGTCAGTGGTTCATCGAGCAGCCAGAGTGTCGCTTCACTAATGAGCAATCTTGCCAGTGCTACCCGACGTCTTTGCCCCGCAGATAAATAGCGACAGGGCAAATCCATTTGACCGGTGAGCCCGACCCGCTCAATTGCCTGCTCTACTTTGTTCTTTGACAGCGTGTGTTCTGACTCCGACTGAAGCAATGCGACGGTAAAAGAAAGATTCTCACGCGGGGTGAGATCGGCCTTGATCGCTTCACTATGGCCCACGTAACACATCTCGGTCAGATATTGATCACGGGATGTCGTTATAAAGTCACCTCGCCACGAAATCGTACCTTCCTCGACCGGCAACAATGTACACAATGCGCGAATCAGCGAGGTTTTGCCACTGCCGTTTTCTCCGTGCAACTGCAGCACTTCGCCGCTTCCGACCGAAAAGTTCAGCCCGGAAAACAAACAACGCTCACCGCGGAACAATGCGAGATTGCTGACCTCGAGCAAGCCTGTATCGGGCAAGCTTCCGTCAGGTAACCTGCCGTGGGGCGTATTGGGGTGCGACAGATTGTTCAGCGGACACTCGCGGGCGATTAGTTAAGAACTGGCAGCGGGTCGGTCTGCTCGTGCGATTGATTCGCATCGGACAAACTGCCACGCAACGTATTGTAGACCGGCGCAAGTGTAATCGTCGAAGCGGTTTGAGAATAGAGTGACGATTCAAGCGCTTGAAGCTGTGTGGCAAGTTCAGCGCTCTGGAGTCTGTTGGCGATTTCAATCGGATCGCCGGGCGGGCTGTGCGGCCAGCGAACTGATGCCCAGCTCAGCAGCGCTGCCCGAAACGTTGCAGCGTTTTCGGTTTCACTGGCGGCACGAAGCGCTTTGAGGGCGTGCTTTTCTGTCCTCTGTGATTGTGTGCCGGGCAGAGCTTTGCGCCTTTTCCAGCCAGCAAACGCCCACAATAGTGCGGTGGTCAGCCAGCCGAGCAGCGCAAACAACGCCAGCCATTTCCAGATATCTGAACGCGCCGCCAACGTGGGAATGTCGTCTGATTTATCGTCAGCTGTCACGTCGGCACTTTCTTCAGCCACTGGCGGTGACTGCACCGGGGCATTGTCGGTATTCAGTATCGCCTGCGGCTCAGCAGTACCACCACTCACCATTAGCGTTTGCGCCGGTATCTTCGCCTCACGCTCAACATCTGCATTGGTGTCCCACCATTTAACGGTAATCTCCGGCAACGTCAGTTCGCCACTCTTTTGCGGAATAACCGACCATTTCTCCCGACGCTGGCTGGTAAGCCCATCGTCGGCCGGTTGCGAGGCCAGTTCCGGCACATCCGGATAAATCTTGATGCCATCAATATCGGGCACTGAAAACTCCGGTAACTGATTTGATGTAGAACCACTGGTCGTCAGCGCCAGCGTGAGCGTTAATGGTTCACCGACCTGACTCGCTGCGATATCGTCTGACCACTGGTGTTGCAGATTCAGATTTGCAACCGGCAGCCACCAATCCGCCGTACTGTCCGGCGATTTTGCTTTGGCAGAAAAACTCACCGGCGCGGTACGAATCTGAATGCGGCGTGTGGCCATGCTGCGTAAAATTAAACCACCACCATAATCCGCATCACGAACACTACCGGGTATCAGGATTCTCGGAATCTCTATCTCGCCATTGCGCTGTGGAAACAACGCATATCGCCAGGTATGCACTCGATACTCTTCACCGTCGCGTGCCTCTATTCTCTGATCACCACCAGGCAGCCTCTCTACCTGGACGTCCTCTATCACCGGCACCGGCGGATCCACAGAAGCGAGACTGCCATCATCAAAGATATGCAGCGACATGACGATTTGCGCCTGCACGTAAGTGCTGTCTTTATCCAGAGTGACCTCTGCAAAGACTTTGTCTCTCGGCACCGCACCCGGGGTTCCCCGCTCCACCACATCAATTCTTATCGGTTGCGTGGTCTGGCCATCTGCAGTGAACGGTGGAATTTCTGTCTGCCCCAGATTCTTCGGTAACAACTCAAAGCGCATCAGAAACTGTGTCTTGCGTACACCACCCTCAATCACCTGACTGTTTGATCGCCTTGAATCGAGTACATCAAATTGTTTACTTAACGCCGACACATCAGGTTGCTCAGTGAGGTTTTCACCTTTGATATACAGCAGCACAGACTCACCATCGATAACCGTCTGGCGTTCAACCGAAGCCTCAAGTGACTGCGCACTGACTGACATCGGTACCAGTAATAACAAACTCATCAGCACTGCACGCATGCAGGCATGTATAGCGCCGCAATTAACCAGGTTTACCATGGCTCTTTGGTATCTCCTACATCAGAGTGTTCCAGCATGTGGTTAAGCTTAATCTTGTTTCGCAATAGCTGTGACGGATCATCCGGTATGCGACGCAGCCATTGCTCTGTTGCCTGTTGATCTTCAGACAGACTTTGTGTTGCGGCTACCGTGGCTGGTTGTTCATTATCGTCAGTGTCAGTATCGGCGTCAGGGCTTTCACTGCTTTCGAACTCTTGCTGCAACTGCTCACGCAAAGCCTGTTGCGCCTGCTCATTAGCCTGTTGCGACGACGCCTGCTGACTCGCTTGTTCACTTAACTCCCCCGCTTCACCACTATCTTGCTGTGATTGCGATTCCTGATCCGCCTGATTCTGTTGAGCCTGCTGTTGCGAAGTGTCGTTTTTACTATGCTCCTGCGACTCACCTTCATCTTTATTTGAAGCATCTTCAGAGGCAGATTGCTCGTCAGTGTTCTGGTCGCCCTTTTGCTCCTGTTGTTGCTGATTATCTTCAGAACCCTGCTCGTCTTCCGATTCATCCTGCTGCTGATCTTGCTGCTGTTGTTGATTTTGTTGCTGTTGCTTTTGCAGTTCTTTTGCAATTTCCAGGTTGTGCGCCGCATCTTCGTGTTCAGCATCGCGGCTTAGCACTTCTTCAAAGGTCTCTACCGCGGTGTCGTACTGTCCTGCTCTGACTTCCGCTACACCACGGTTGTAAACCGAGTCAATATCATCATTTGCAGAAAAGTCGACCAGCGCCTCCTCGATATTTCCTGCACGAAACTGACTGGCGCCACGCCACTTGGCGTCATCAAACAGTTCGGCGGCAGCTTGCGGGTCGCCGTCTTGCAGTAGCTGGTATGCGCGTTGATCATTTCGCTGAAACAATTCACGCCACTCAAAGGCCTGCACCTGTGAAGTACACATCATGGCTAGAGCAAACACCAATACCTGCTTCATAACCAGCCTCGCCTGAAGCACAAGGCCGCAAATGGCAGCAACAGCAACACGACAAACGGGCCACGCTCAAGCCAGATATCCGCCTGCCGCTCACGCTCACTGACACCCGCAATACCGAGTGAGCTATCGGCACTGAACAGACGATCGATATCTGAATCCGTATTGGCAACAGCGGTATAAACACCACCGGCTTCTTTAGCTAATTCCTTAAGCGCAGTGTTATCGAGTTTTGCAACAACGATGTTGCCATCTCTGTCTTTTACAAAACCACCATTGGCCGCAGGTATCGGTGCACCTTCACTAGTACCGACACCAAGGACATGCAACCGGTAGCCGGCACGCTTTATTTCAAGTGCCACTGCCATCGCAGCAGCGTCAGGCAAGCTGTCAGTAAGCAACCATAAGCTACCGTGCCGGCTGCCGCTTTGACTTAACAGTTCCAGTCCTTCTTTTAAAGCCGCAGACGTCACACTGCCCTGCGCCGGCACCACGTCAGTCGACAATGAAGGCAACATCGATCTGATCGTTTCAACATCGTCCGTCAACGGTGAAACCACATAAGGGGCGGCTGCATAGATGACCAGCGCCGTCTGACTATCAGCAGATTCCTTGAGAATATCCTGCAGTTTCTGCCGCACGCGTTCCAACCGTGAAGGTTTTGTATCGCGGGCATTCATCGACAAAGACAAATCAACAATTAACACGCGTTCCTGCAGGCCACGATACACCACCGCCGGCAACTTCTCCCAGCTTGGGCCTGCGAGTGCAATGACTGCAAGCAGCCAAAGTATCGCAGGTACAATTACTGCCGCCTTAGCCACCGGTGTCGAATGACCGGTTACAACATGTGGTAACAAGCTATCGTCAATCTGGTTGCGCCATTCATTGCGTTGCGACTCGTTGCGATACCAGCGGTAAAGCAGCCAGGCCAGCGGCAATAGCGCGAGCAGCCATAATGGTCGCAGCAGATGGAACGACTCCACTAGTTTCGCCCCCTTTGCCAGACAATCATAGCACTGCACAGTAAAGCCAATGCCAGTGGCCAGATGTACAATTCGGTGAGCGGCCGCAGACTCGCACCATCAATTTCACTTGGCTCAAGCGTATTGATCAGATCATAAATCTCAACCATTTCAGCCGTGTTTCTCGCCCTGAAGTACTGACCGCCAGTGGTCTCGGCAATTGCCTGCAGTGTTTCTTCATCAAGCGAGCGCGAGGGATTGATCACACGCTTGCCAAACAGTCCCTCAACTGTCACCGCTTCTGCCCCTACGCCAATGGTGTGTATGCGAATATCATTTTGTGCAGCAACACCGGCTGCTTCCAGCGGAGATACGGCCCCGGCAGTGTTGGCACCATCGGTCAGTAATATAAATACTCGTGACTCGGCAGGGCGTGATCGCAATCGTTTAACGGCAAGGCCGATAGCGTCGCCAATGGCGGTGGACGATCCGATTAATCCGACAATCGTTTCATTGAGAAAGTGCTGTACTGTTTGCAGATCATAAGACAGTGGTGTTTGTACCTGGGCATTGTCACCAAACAGAATCAACCCCACACGGTCACCTTCGCGCTTGGCAATAAACTCGGAGGCAACAACTTTGGCCGCTTCGAGCCGTTCAACTGTGCGGCCATTAACACTGAAATCCTGCTCTCGCATACTGCCTGAGATATCAAGCCCAAGCATAATATCGCGGCCGGTTAGCGGCACATCCAACGGTTCTCCCAGCCACTGTGGACGCATTGCAGCGCTCACCAGCGCAAGCCACATCATGCTGGCCAGAAAGAGTGACCAGCCAGCAGTGTGCAACCCTTTGGTGGTCGCCAACACACTTTGCATCGCATCGTAAAACGGTACGGCTAGAGCAGCCTGTTGCCGCGTCGCAGCGGCAGGCCAAAACCATCTGACGAGTAACGGCAGCGGCAATACAACGATCATCCACCACCACGCAAAGCTAAACACTGCCGGCCACCGTATCGCGTGACGAAATAGTCTGCTGCACCAGTCCTAACAAGTCAGATAACTGTTGGGGTTCGAGCTGCAGATTCTTTTGATACGGATGTTCCAGCAACAACCGGCCGACACCATGACAGTACTGATCGGTATTGCTTAACTCATCAAGCAGTTTCAGCCATTCGTCGTGCTGCACTGAAGCGACTGACTCATGTGACCTCCGCGCCAGTGCGATTCGACGCAGTAACACCGAGGTATCAGAGACGATCTGATCCGCAGATACGCCTTCGTTTAACATAGCCTCTAAGCGCCGGTGTTCTCTTAACGCACTGACACGCCAACTGTTGTTACCTGCCGGCGTTGCCGGTTGCTCCGGTTTGCGGAAGAAAAACTTGTAACACAGGTAGATAACGGCAAGTACGTTTAATAAGCCGAGCACCCACCAGCCAGGTGCAAGTGGCCAAAGTGATGGTGGTTCCGGCAGATGCACATCTTTTAGCTCAGCAAGCAACTCCTGCGGACTTTTAGCGCTAGTGCGCTGTACTGAGTCCTGAGACCACACCAGTGAGGACATGACCGACACTGCGATAAACACAGTTGTGCGCAATCCGTTTATAAATGCTTTGCAATGCATCACATACTGCCTGGAAGACACTTCATAATCCGCGATGCTACCCGCGCAAGCGGATCATTGGTGGCACACTCAAGGTAATGATTACCTGGCCCCGAAAACAGCTTTTGTGTTTGCCGGCGCTGTTGATCAAAAGCATCGGCATAGGCGTTTCGCACAGTATTGGATGACGTATTAATGGTTCCCCGTTGGGTGCCATCGGTTATTGCATAGGTCGAGGGGGGTGGCAGTTGTTTTTCCAGCACATCGTAAATTCGACAGGCCACCACATGATTATGCAACACCATCTGACTGGCCGCTTTATCATCACTAACAGAACGATTGGCAAAGTCGGTTAACAACACTATCGAACTACCGGTATGTGCACTGCGACGCAGGTGTTTATAAATATCGTCAAACGGCCACGCTGGTTGGGCTGGCGCTCCGGGCGCACTGTGATCAAATGACATGTCCTGAGTCGTCACAATCTGATTAAGTAATCTTGTGACACCACGTGAGCCCGCGGCAGGTTTAACCTCACGAATGCCTGCATCACTAAACACCAGCCCGCCGACTCTGTCGCGTTGTGACGACGCAACCCATGCCAGCATCGCAGCAAGCCTTGCTGCAATCACTGATTTATACGCCACTCGTGTACCAAAGCGCATGGATGCGCGCAGATCTACGGCAATCAGAAACGGGCGCTCCTGCTCTTCCTGATAGACTTTGGTGTGCGGTTTACCGCTGCGCGCAGTTACTTTCCAGTCAATAGAGCGAACATCATCACCTGCCTGATACTCGCGCACTTCTGAAAAATCGAGACCCCTGCCTAGTGCCCTTGACGCATTGCCACCACTGAGACTTGCCTGCACCCGACCACCCGAGGGCCGCTTAACAGCCCGCGTAGAGGCTTTTAACCGAACCAGTTGCGACAACGTCACACGGGTCGGATCATCAACTTCCCGCCGGTTGTTAGCCGATAGTGTTTCTGCATTTACCATGGAGACAATGGTCTACGGCACTGCCACCTGTGACAGCAACTTGTCTACCACAGTATTGCTGGTTACCCCTTCAGCCTCTGCTTCATAACTCAACAGCAAGCGATGTCTCAGTACATCGTGCGCAACTGACTGGATATCTGCCGGTGTGACATAGTCGCGTCCCTGCAGCCAGGCGTGCGCACGTGAACAAACATCAAGCGCAATCGTGCCGCGCGGCGAAGCACCGTAGGCAAGCCACCCGTCTACCACGCCACCTGATGCAGCCTTCTGACGTGTGTTGTTGATCAGTCGCACCAGGTATTCCTCAACCGGCTCTGCCAGATAAACTTCAGAGACCTCACCGCGGGCTTTTGAAATGTCACTCATTTGCAACCGAGTCGAAGGAGCCGCCCGGGCCTGTGAATTCAAAGCCTGCTTCTGTTCAGCTCGCACCAGTCGCAGAATCTCGATTTCTTTATCCGCACTCGGATAATCGACCACTACATGCATCAGAAAACGATCCAGCTGCGCTTCCGGCAGGCTATAGGTCCCTTCCTGTTCAATCGGGTTTTGCGTTGCCATCACCAGAAACAACTCGGACAACGGATAAGTGGTCTGGCCTACCGACACCTGTCGCTCTGCCATTGCCTCGAGCAGCGCTGACTGAACTTTGGCAGGGGCACGATTAATTTCATCGGCCAATATTATCTGACCAAACAGCGGCCCCGGCTGAAATCGGAACTCACCGCTGGCCGGCACATAAATTTCGGTGCCGGTAACATCTGCGGGCAGTAAATCCGGTGTAAACTGGATGCGTTGATAACTCCCCTCGACATGGCTTGCCAGGTCTTTTACCGCACGGGTTTTCGCAAGCCCCGGCGCACCCTCGACCAGCAGATGTCCATCTGCCAGCAAGGCGATCAATAACCGGTCTACCAGGTGTTCCTGACCAATAATCGACTCTCTTAACTGGAGCCGTATCTGGTTGAATGTTTCGTAAGCGCTCATGGGTAGGAGTTAAGAGTATTCTCTAAGTTGTTCATTGCCATTACGATCACTAAATATGGTAATGACTCGTGAAAATTGCAAGATTGCATTCATAAGCCCGAAGGGCGACTCACTCACCACATCCGGTAACAGCCAATGCCAAATTCAGCGCGAACGTCCGAACAGGCGGTTCTGATTACCGGATGCTCCAGCGGTATCGGGTTTCAGTCAGCCATCACACTTAAGGAACACGGTTACAACGTTTTTGCCTCGGCGCGAAAGTCCACTGATGTCAAACGCCTTGAGTCACTCGGGTTAAATGCAGTCGAACTGGATTTGAACAGCCATACAAGTATAGAGACAGCGGTCGCACAGGTGTTAGAAAGGTCTGACGGTAAACTTTACGGTTTGTTCAACAATGGGGGGTTCGGACAAGCCGGCGCCGTTGAAGATCTGTCAACCGATGTATTACGCCAGCAATTTGAAACGCTTTTTTTTGGCTGGCACGAGCTCACCCGTCGAGTCATTCCGGTCATGCGCAAACAGGGGGAAGGACGCATTATTCAAAACAGTTCGGTACTCGGGTTTGCCGCCATGCCGCACCGCGGTGCCTACAACGCTGCCAAGTTTGCCATTGAAGGGTTGTCTGACACCCTGAGACTCGAGCTGCGCGGCAGCAACATCCATCTGTCACTGATTCAGCCGGGGCCAATCCGCACACAATTCCGGGACAACGGCCTGGTGCATTTCAAAAAAAATATCGACATCGACAACAGCGTGCACACTGAACACTATCGCACCACACTCGCGCGTCTGGAAAAACAATCTGACACCAACCGCTTTACGCTTGAACCGGCGGCTGTCGTCAACAAAGTGTTGCACGCATTGCAGAGTCCAAAACCGAGAATACGCTATCGGGTCACCACCCCGACAATTGCCTTTTCCATTGCCAAGAGGTTGCTCCCGGGGCGGGCGCTCGATCGCATACTGGCGTCAATCCCGTAACTCATTGTCGATACTTTGTGCTAAACCACTCTACTTGTGGAACTGGCCCGGACCGCTGGCAGAACCTGTTACACTTTGCGGTTTTTAGAAATCCGGATGGTTACCCATGGCCAACGTCTTACTAATCAGTGGGTCTGTGTTTGGTGCCGCAACACTCACCGCCGATGAAATTGAATCTACCCTCGACGAGGCTGGCCACACCGTCACCCGTCCGGAAGAACCCGGCGTTGAATCATTAACCGACGAAAGCCAGGAATGGCTGATCGTCTGCACATCATCGACCGGCAATGGCGATTTACCTGAAGAATTAACACCGCTCTATCACGGGTTACTTAACGATTACCCGAAGATCATTCACTTGAAATTCGCAGTGGTAGCACTCGGCGACAGCTCGTACGAAACCTACTGCGGCGGCGGACTTTCAATAGATGCCGCGCTGGCAGACCTCGGCGCCACCCGCATGGCAGAACCTTTTAAAATTGATGCGATGGAAGTCACCGAACCTGAAGCCATTGCACCGGACTGGGTACTGTCTGTCATTAACGGTACCGTTGAAACAAACTAATCACAAACAGCCAATTGAGCGAGTAATCCTATGGAAAACACAGAACAAATCAGAGACTCCGGCGGTTGGCTGAAGCGCTACACTCACGCTTCAACAAGTTGTCATTGTGACATGACGTTTTCTGTTTTTCTTCCACCACAGGCAGAAAGTCAGGAAGTCCCCGCCCTGTACTACTTATCCGGGCTTACCTGCACCGACGACAACGTACGCAGCAAAGCAGGTGCACAGCGTTATGCAGCAGAACACGGCATCGCACTGGTCATGCCGGACACCAGCCCACGTGGTGACGATGTTGCCGATGATCCCGATCGCTACGATCTTGGCAAAGGCGCGGGTTTTTATGTCAATGCCACCGAAGCACCGTGGGCCAGTCACTATCAAATGTATGATTACGTTACAGGTGAGCTACCGGCGCTGGTCGAATCAACGCAACCGGTGATTAAGGGCGTTAAGTCCATTACCGGGCATTCCATGGGCGGGCATGGCGCACTGATCTGTGCCATTAAAGAGAAAAACAGCTACCGCTCGGTGTCAGCGTTTTCACCGATTTGCAACCCGGTAAATTGTGGCTGGGGTGAAGGATGCCTCGGCAGTTATATTGGCGCAGATAAAAACACCTGGCGACAATGGGATGCCTGTGAACTGCTGCGTGACGGCAACGCGTGCCCGCCCATGCTGGTCGATCAGGGTGACGCCGACAATTTTCTCGCTGATCAACTCAACACCCCGGAGCTGATAAAAATCAGTGAGCAAAAAGGTCTGGATGCCAATATCCGTATGCAGAAAGATTACGATCACAGTTACTACTTTATCGCTTCTTTTATCGGCGAACACATCGCCTTCCACGCGAAGCATTTGCATCGTTAAGGGAGCGAGCGTCGATCAAAAAGTAAAAGAGACGTAACACTTCGTTACGGATATGTGAAAACGCAATGTATCTTACGGATTCGTAACTATCGTTAAGCCGTTTAGTAGTACTTTTGTGTAGCAAGTGGCACAAAAGCACCTACATTTCTTTGCGTTATTAATGCAAGCTGCGCAAGCAGAAAATCCCACACGCGAAGCCATTGCACGAACAGCCGGTAAACGCTTCGCAAGACCACCCACAGTCATTCTTCAGAGGTATCACTCTTGAATCGTATTAAATGCACAGCAGGTACGGCTCTACTTGCTTTATGCTCTTTTGCGAGCCCTTATTCTTTTGCCGCTCTCCCCACTTGCAGTTCCCCTGCAAGCGATTCAGATGGTGACGGTTTTGGCTGGGAAAACAATACTTCATGTGTTGTTGGCACCAGTACCGTTAGCGCCAGCAGCGGCGGCGCCTACCCTGCTTGTCAGTCGCCTGACAGCGACCCTGACGGTGACAGCTTTGGCTGGGAAAACAATCAAACCTGCATGGTAAGTGCTTCGTCTGCCAGCGGCGCCACATCAAGTGCCGGCGCATTACCTGACTGTGCCTTTACTGCCAGTGACCCGGACGGCGACGGCTTCGGCTGGGAAAACAATGCCTCCTGCCAGGTAACCGCATCATCTGCCACTATCGGTGTTGCCAGTAATGCCGCCAGCGGATCCTCAGACATGGGCCAAAACAACGCAGCAAGCGGCTCTTCTGATCTTGGGCAGGCTGGTAACAGCGGCAACTTTGCAACCAACAACAGCGGCAACTTCTCTTCGTCAAACGCCGGTGGCACAGTGATCCGCACTTCTTCACTGAACAGCAGCGGTAGCAACGAAATTTGCACCCAGTCTAACGACGACTGGTTTGCCTGGTTTAACGTCGGTGACTTTATTCTTCACACCAACGCCTGGGCTGCATGGGCGGCAGACGGTTATAACTGGAACCAGTGCATCTACACCAATAAAAACGGCGCCAAAGCGGGTGTCAGTTACGACTGGGGCCCCGGAAACGGCCCAGGCGACTATCAGGTTCGTTCGTACCCTGAGCTAATCTACGGCGTTAAAGATGAATATCGCGGCATTGCCAAGAGTGTTTCCGGCCTGCCCGAAAGCATTAGCAACCTGCCAAACTTTTCCATTGATTACTCGATGAACTGGCCGGAGTACGGACCTGCCAGAGCAGTGGCTGCATCAGCAAACAGTCGTTACCCGAATGGCACCATTATTCAGGGTGAAAGAAATGTCTCCATTGAATCGTTCTTTTACACACCGGATGCAAACGGCGTTTGCAGCGAAGGGATAGTGAAGCGCAATGGCGGATCAAACCACACTTATGAAGTCATGGTCTGGTTGAATGCCGGTGCTGAAAGACTACCTGCTGGTCCAAGTGACTACGTGACTGATGTGACGCTCGATGGCCAGCCGTATAAAGTTTATACAAAAAACAGTGATCGTAAATACATCGCATTTGTGGCACAGAACCCTCAGCAAACCGGCACTCTGAACTGGAACACCTACCTTGACTGGGCACGACAGAACGCCCATCAGGTGCAATCACTCTATGGTGCCAGAACCAACTCAGTGCAAATACAGGACAGCTGGTGCATGGGCAACATTATCGTTGGCACCGAAATTTTCTGGGGCGAAGGCAATCTCGACTTCCTCGACTGGACCATCACTCAAAGCAGATAAAGTAATGGGTATATAAGCCAATGGGCAGATAAAATCTGGCCCTGGCCGTAGCCACATAAGTACTTAACGCCCGATGGTAAAACATCGGGCGTTTTTGTTTGGTGACATTAATTTACCGTCAACGCCAGATTATCGATTGTATTTATTTGTCATGACCAATAAGCTCTACTGTTGTTAGCAAGCAAGAGATAAAGATCATGTGTATTACTAAAGTCACCACCGTGGCTCTGCTGGTTATCGGCTTACTTAGCTCTGCAACTGTTTCTGCATTGCCCGTTTGCGCTCTCACCAATTCAGATTCAGATGGTGACGGCTACGGATGGGAGAACAATGCATCGTGCATCGTCTCAACCACCACACCTGAGCAAAAACCAACGTGTTCCAGTAATCTGTCCGATCCGGATGGA
>CALHCI010000219.1 GCA_937931165.1 uncultured Granulosicoccaceae bacterium | reverse complement strand
GGTGAAGCGGATTACGGTTAAGCCCGGCGCCAAGCTCTCTTTGCAAAAGCACCATCATCGAGCGGAGCATTGGGTGGTAGTTGAGGGCACTGCAATTGTTACCTGCGACGACAAAGAAATTATGCTCACTGAAAACCAGTCAACTTATCTTCCGCTTGGTGCAATGCACAGACTGGAAAACCCGGGCAAAATTCCCCTCGAACTAATCGAAGTACAGTCAGGCAGCTATCTCGGGGAAGACGATATCGTCCGATACGACGATGTTTACGGAAGAGCACCAGAGTAGTAAGCGAGGCAAAAAAATTCGGGTAAAAAAAAACCGCCTTATGGCGGTTTTTTTCGTCTGCTTGCTAGGCGATCACATCGTCCTTGAAATCAGGATCTTCGCGGCGCCTTAGCTGCGATACTTTCCCTGCA
This sequence comes from uncultured Granulosicoccaceae bacterium, assembly GCA_937931165.1. Lineage (GTDB taxonomy): Bacteria > Pseudomonadota > Gammaproteobacteria > Granulosicoccales > Granulosicoccaceae. The sequence continues at coordinate 35,252 of CALHCI010000219.1, read as the reverse complement.
CTTCTGCGTTCTTCGCGGGCTTGGTGCTGGCTCTCGAACTCACTGTCACCGCGGGTAATGGATCTTCGCTTCTTGTTTGATCCCTTACCACTCTCGCCGTAACCGTAGTAGTCGTAGTAGCCCTGGTAATAATAGTCACCACCGTAAGAAGACACCTTAGCCAGATCTACCTGAGAAATGACTGCACCTGCAACATTAATCCCAACCTCTTGCAATCTGTCTACGCCACGCTTGATCACTGGCATGGGTGTGCTGTCTGCTTTAACAACATAGATGGCAGCATCTGCGTATTTACCCACAACAATGGCATCACTAACCGCCTGAACCGGCGCCAGATCGATCACTATTCGATCATAGCGCTCTTTAAGAAGTGTCATCAGTTCTGCAAATTCCGGCGAGGCCAGCAGTTCAAGGTGGTTCTCCGGAATTCGGCCAGCAGGGATAATGTCGAGGTCTCCGATTGCATTAATTCGCATACAATCTTCAAGGTAGGCCTTCCCTTCTAACAAGTCTGAAAGACCGTTGCTCTTAATACCGAGTGCCCGGCCAAGCCCTGGACGACGCATATCTGCTTCGATCAAAGCAGTATTCTCAAGTTTTGACATTGAATGCGCCAGGTTACTCGCAAAGGTAGATTTACCTTCAGCCGGCACCGATGAAGTCACCATGATGACCTGGTTGTGTTCATCCAACTCAGAGACGGTTGCACTGGTACGAATCGTTCTGATCGCTTCAGCAAAAGCCCCTCGCTTGTCATCAAAATCACCAGGCACCAGCGGAATAGACTTCTTACTCATTAAACCGCTCCTGATGATCGGCACGATTCCAAAAACAGGGATACCAAGCTTTTTCTCTACATCTTGAATGCCCTGAACAGTTTCTTTCATGCTTTCGTAGGCAAACAGCAGTGCCGATATTCCAAACAAACTCAACAGAAAACCCAGTAGAACCATAAGCGTTTTCTTTGGCTTAACCGGGAACTGAGGCACTGCTGCAGGATCTGCAATACTCATTGGAACCGCTTCCAGGTTCTCTTCCTGGTAGCTACGCAGTTCAGTTACGGCGTCTTCGTAGTACTGTTTGTTACTGTCACGCTCGAGCTCAATTTCCTTTGTCTCAACCCTGCCTTCGCTCAATCGGTAGGCTTTACCTTCCTCTCTTCTAATGTCCGCTTCAAGAGACCTGACCTGACCTTGAGCGGCTAGAAAATCTTTCTCGACTGATGCAATAACATTAGCTATTTGGCGATCAAGGTTGCCGAGCGCTGTCTGGTAATTCGAGTTCGCATCGATAACTCTTGGGTGCTTAGCACCATATCGATTACTTAGCTCACCCAACACTCGCTTCGCTTCCTGCATCAACTGTTTGTTGCGTTGCACAATCGCGTTGCTATCTACCACCGGAAGCACTTCATACGCGGTTCCGACGTACTGATAACCAGAGAAGTCTTCTTCACCCTCAATGCCGAAAGTAACATCACCACCACTTGTTCCACCAACGCTTCGAACTTCGTTCCACTGAATTCTGGCTACTTCCAGCTGCGTTTTGGCATCGACAAGTCTATTGCGGAACAGGGCAATCGTCTGATTGGCAAAGTCACCACCATCACCGCTAATGCCCGCGCTACGTCGCGCTGCCAGTAAGGCTTGTTCAGAGGCGTCTAACTTTACCTTCAGCTCATCCACTTTGGCCTGAAGAAACTCCTTCGCATCACTGTTACGAGAGTTTGACTGTTCGATAAAAAAGTCAATGTATCCATTACCAATACTGTTAGCAATTTTAGTTGCCAGAACACGATCAACCCCTTCAACACTAACTTTAACCAGGTTCGTGTTTTTAACCGGAAAGATAGTTGTTCTGCCCATTAACGTTCGCGCCATTTCCTCTTTTAGCAAAGAGTCGTCTTGCGCGATCTCTTCTGCCACCGGATCCACTGCGTCTTTGGCACTACCGGGCAGGAAACCCTGGATCGCTTCTTTAACTGGCGAGAGAGGACCTTCACTCTTGTACTTTTCTGGTACTGGTATAGCTCGGTTATACTCCCAGTGCTCGCTGAGCTTCAGGTCCACCACCAATCGTTCGGCAAGCGTCCTGGATTTCAACATTTCAACTTGGGTCTGAATAGCTTCCTGGTCACCAAAGCCAAGCCTTGAATCGAACACAGTTTGTTGTTTTTTGTTTTCGAACAACAGAGTCGCGGTAGACCGATAGACTGGTGTCATGCTGGAGACAATAAGCGCTGTAAGGGCCGTACACAATGCAGTGGTAAAGATAATTGGCCACTTGAATTTGCGGAGGGTAATAATGATCGATCTCAAGTCGATTGAGTCGTCATTGCTTACCGTGTCGTCTCTGAACCTGTCAGGCCGAGTTTCCCGAGCAGAGATTTCGCTCATTTACGTCCTACCTTAGATTTATTAATATTCTGACTATCGAACCGAGGTGCGACTTTACTGGCAGTGCACTCGATTTACAGTGACCGATGTTCACCTTCGCGAACATAGCGTAATATTTTTTGTTTTAGAGGGATTCCGAACGTTGTTTTCGGTGTTATTCGTGCGTCCATGTCCAAAAATCCTTCCTATGTCAACAACTTTGGTGAGCTAGATATTGAATCTGCTTCACCCCGTACTTGTAATGACATTATAACCGCCAGTTACTAAGTATCAATGCTTTAACGCCTGTTGGCGAAAGCAATACACAATTTTTATCTTGTGGGAGTTTGAAAAACTGTGAAGTAGCCAGATTTCACTACTTCCACTATGCTGTGCGCACAATTCAACGCGCAGCTTCATGCGCATACTCCCCTCTAAAAACGAAATTGTCCAGACTTCTATTCCTAATAATCCTGTTCGGTGTCGGATATCTGCTGTACCACCTGTACGGCCGGAAATTACTCCGCCAAAGCCCGAAAAGCTGGGTAAAGCCAGCGCTGATTGCAGCGCTGGTTTTGGTCGTGCTTGCTGTGGCGACGGGCCGTGCGAATGCCATTTTTGCGGTTTTCGGCGGTTTGATTGCTGCTGCCTGGCGAATGTCGCCACTGCTGTTGCGGTTTTATCCGCAGATTCGCCAGTTGTTTAATCGAATCAATCCGTCTGCGGCCGCGGGCGCAGGCGTTTCGAAGGTCACTACTGCCACGCTGGTGATGAGCCTTGACCACACAACCGGGCGAATTGACGGCGACATTACTGCCGGTCAATTCAAAGGTAGAGCGCTCTCGGACCTGACTTTTGAGGAAATTTCACAGTTCTACCGGGTTTGCGAACAGCAGGACACCGAAGCACTGAGATTGTTGCAGGCATTTATTCAGCGCGAGTTCCCGGAAAAGTGGGAGCAAAGCCAGTGGCGGGACGATCCGCAGTCTGAACCGGCATCAAGTGGCGGTATTTCCGTAGACGAGGCCTGGGAGACGCTGGGATTACCGCCCGGTTCGGATCGGGAGTCGATTATTAAAGCGCACCGCAAGCTGATGGGGCGGCTTCACCCGGACAAGGGTGGCAGTACTTTTCTGGCGTCACGGGTTAATCAGGCCAAGGATAAGCTGCTTGCTGAACTGAATGACAAGCAGGGTACCCCTTCGTGAGGACGCTGCTGTCCATTCCGCTGAATATGATCGTGTTGCTGGCTTACAACGTGATCATTTTCATGAGCACGCCGCAAACCTACCTGCCGGATGCGGTCGTTGCCCAGTTTGTGATCCCTTCATCCGGGGCCACACTGACGATCACCTGGAACATTTTGTTTGTGCTGGTGGGTATTGCGGTGCTGTACATTGAAATTCTGAAATCCACCCGCGCATCCATGCAGGCAGTACTCGATCACGTACTTTCGCTATGCGTCTTTGTGGTCTATTTGATTGAACTGCTGGTGATGCGCGAAATGGGTTCGGCAACATTTCTGATTCTAACGCTACTTTCGCTGATTGATGTAATTGCCGGATTTACTGTGTCACTGTCGACCGCTCAGCGCGATATAACCCTGGGATGATTACGGCTCGGGATAGGCGTCAAAACCCTTATTCGAGTTCGGCTAGTAGATCGTAGTCACCGGCACCGGTCACCCGCACATTGTAGAACTCACCGACTTTTATTTCACTGTGGCTATCGACAATGACGGTCCCATCAATTTCAGGCGCGTCAGCGCTGCTGCGGGCAATGGCATTGCCGTCGCTATCGTAGCCATCAACCAGCACCTGGATGGTGCTGCCAACTTTTGCTGCCAGCCGGTCTGCGCTGATGTCGGCCTGTAACGCCATAAAGCGATGCCAGCGGTCTTCGGCAACTTCAGGCGGCACGGCATCAGGAAGTTCATTGGCGGTTGCCCCTTCTACCGGTGAGTATTGAAAACAGCCGACTCGGTCGAGCCTGGCTTCTCGCAGAAAGTCGAGCAGCTCTTCAAATTCGGCTTCGGTCTCTCCGGGAAAGCCGACAATAAAGGTGCTGCGCAATGTGATATCCGGACAGACTTCTCGCCAGGCAGCGATGCGATCGAGGTTGCGTTCACTTGCCGCCGGGCGCTTCATCAGTTTCAAAATGCGCTGACTGGCATGTTGAAAAGGAATATCGAGATAGGGAAGTATCTTCCCCTCTGCCATCAACGGAATGATGTCATCGACATGCGGATACGGATACACATAGTGCAGACGCACCCAGACACCAAGGCTCGCCATAGACTCACAAAGCGTTTTCATGGACGCCTTGACCGGTCGACCATTCCAGAATGAGGTAGCGTATTTAAGATCTACACCATAGGCGCTGGTATCTTGAGAAATCACCAGCAGTTCTTTAACACCGGCGTTGACCAGTCGTTCGGCCTCACCCATTACATCGCCTGCCGGCCGACTGTCGAGCCGCCCTCGCATCGATGGAATAATGCAGAAGCTGCAGCGATGGTTGCATCCTTCAGATATTTTCAAGTACGCATAATGACGTGGGGTCAGCTTGATGCCTTGCGGGGGCACGAGGTCAATTTTTGCATCATATTGGGTTTGCAGCGGCAGATGGGTGTGCACGGCCGTCATGATTTCTTCATAGGCCTGCGGTCCGGTGACGGACAGCACTTTCGGATAGCGGCTTTCAATTTCACCAGGCCTGGCACCTAAACAACCGGTGACAATCACGCGCCCGTTTTCATCCAGCGCCTCTCCTATTGCCTCAAATGACTCTTCAACAGCGCTATCGATAAACCCGCAGGTATTTACAATAACCAGATCGGCGTTTTCATAGTTAGATTCAATGCCATAGCCTTCGGTGCGCAGCTGGGTCAGGATTCGCTCTGAGTCAACCAGTGCTTTCGGGCACCCAAGACTAACGAATCCAACTTTCTGTGATTGATTCATGGCGCGGCTACCGGTTGTGTGATCCCGTTGGGATCAGCTGGAGAGGTCAGGATATTTTTTCCAACAGTTTGCGAAACCGCTCAGCGTGAACACGCTCACTCTTGACTAACGTTTCGAACCAGTCAGCAATGTCGTCGAGGCCCTCGTCACGGGCTTGCTGTGCCATTGCCGGATACAGAGTTTCGGATTCCTGCGTTTCACTTTCTATGGCACTTTTTAAGTTTGCCCTGGTACCACCGATAGGCGCACCGGTAACCGGATCACCGCAATCTTCCAGATATTCAAGAATTCCAGCAGCATGGCCGGTTTCGTCTTCTGCAGTAGAGCGAAATTGCGTGGCAATGTCAGGGAAGCCCTCTACATCTGCTTTGGATGCAAAGTAATAAAAGCGCCGGTTTGCCTGGGCTTCTCGCAAAAAAGCTTCACGCAGGTTTTTTTCAGTTTTGCTGCCTTTCAGAGACATCGGGTATAGCTCAACTAATCAAATACCAACCGGAGCAGGCTGGCAGGGAGATTTTCGGGGTTATTTGCTCTGACTGAGCAGGCGCATTGTACAACGCCCTCACACCAATTGCTTATTTGTGAAGTCGGGCTTTGCACACAAAACCATGCTCACTCAATCGGCTTAAAGGTAACGCTAATCACGCCGATATCAACGCCGTTGTATTACTGACCACAGCAATACAATCCGAAAACAGCACTAAACCGTGACAATAACGCGGTGTTACCTTTGGGGATTCGAATCATGACTATCAGCACAGAAGCCGAGTACCAGGCGGCTCAGGATTTATTCAGCAAATACAGCTTTAAGCCAGGCGTTTCTAAAAACCATCCTCTGCAGGCATGGCTTGAGATCATTGCCGCCGCTGCAGAGAACTATCAGTTCCTGAGCAAAGACATTCGCAAGGCAGCCTAAACGCCTGCCGGTAGTCTCCCGCGCGCCAGTTGCGGGAGATCTCCCTCCAACCCCATCGCGAGTTTGATGCAAAGCGCATTTAACGGCCGTATTTTGTCTGCACCACGCAGCGCGAAACCTCGCAGGGTGCTAATGACCACCGCATGACTTTGCGGCTGGAACGCCTGATGTATTCCATCTAGCATGCGAATCATGACGTTGTTTTGCGGCCTACGCCATCGCTCATAGCGTCGCAGTCCGCGAGACGATCCAATGTCGCCGCCTTTGGCGTGTTGATCAACAATGCATTCCACCAACGCAGCGGCATCCAGCATGCCCATGTTTACTCCCTGCCCGGCTAACGGATGCACGGAATGCGCTGCATCACCTACCAGCGCCAGACGCGGCCCGACATAATCATTTGCGTGTTGCCACTTGAGCGGAAAGCTCCCCAGACCTTCCAGTGAACGCAGACCACCCAGTCGTTCGGGAAAGGATGATTCCATCGCACGCAGAAATTCATCGTCCGGCAACTGCTTGAGCATGGCTATGGTTTCACCAGACTCATACCAGACCATCGAAGCACGATGACCGCTCAACGGTAAGAATGCCTGCGGTCCGTTCGGTGTGAATCTTTGCCAGGTAATATCCTGCTGCGGTTCGTCAGTCGCTACCGTCGCAACCAGTGCATGTTGATTGTATGTCTCACCTTCAACATCAATGTTAGCCATAGACCTGACGGCGGAATTCGCACCATCTGCGGCAACCACTAACGCTGCTGAATACTCCTGCCCGCCAGATGAAATCACTACCCGTTCAGTTTCAATTTGCAGACTGTCAACCTGACCCGGACAAACCATGGTTACATTGTCCATCTCCTGGAGTTGTTGCCACAGACCAAGCTGGATTACCCGGTTCTCGACAATATGTCCGAGATGAGGCAAACCGATAGTGCTGCTGTCAAAGAGGGTTTGCGCCGTGCTTTGTGATTCCCATACCAGCATTCGGCGATACGGACAGAGGCGCATTTGACGAATGCCGTCCCACGCACCCACCGCTTCGAGCATTCTTTCACTGGCTTCACTTACGGCAGACACGCGTAAGTCATGTACTTCGGCATCGAACGGCGCCGGAGCTGTTTTTTCCAGCAAGACAACATCAATACCACAGGCACCTAACGCTGCCGCGGTTAACGCACCCACCATTCCGCCACCAACCACGATGACATCGGTGCTGACCATATTTGCTTTCCAAAAAAAGCTTAGTGTAACCGTTATCGGCTACTCGCTGGCAGCAACCTTATCATCACTCAGCGTTTTTCTAACCCAGCCGCTGCCGTCGTTGACCAATTCAACAGTCGGCCAGAAGTTGTATTCAGGTTTCACACTCACTACCGAACGATAACCGTTCATTGCAACTACTGTCAGGCTCACAGGTTTTGATGCATCTTTGCTGCTTATCTCGGCAACAAACTGATCCAGCGATGATACCGGCACGCCGTCAACCTCGGTAATAAACCGGTTACGATATAAACGATCCTGTATGGAAGGAGACCCGCCAAGCGTACCGGTGATAAAGACACCATCGGTAGTGTTGCTGCGTTGATAGGCAAGTTCGAAGTGTGGCTCCTGAATCAATGAACCGGCCCACAGCACGGCACGACGGGTGATGTTGTCGTTGTATGGAATTGATGGTACTTGTAATTCCAGTATCTGCCCGTCACGCATGACAACCACAGGTACTTCAGCGCTTTGAAACAGCTTTTCAAGATCACTGAATGTGGTGGGAATTTCACCACTGACTTGCAGAATGATATCGCCAACCATCAGTGGACTGGCGATATCTCCAACCACCTGTCTCACGGCAAGCGCACGACGATGAACCTGCGCTGACTCCGAGATCTTGCGTATCCACTCACTGCTTAAACCACGTTCACGTGCTTTATCCAGGGACTGATAAACAAACGAAGCCGGTGGAATAAACAACTCATCGCCCTGTATATACTGCTCAACCACCTGCTTAACAACAGCAGCCGGCATGGCCCACTCCGACTCCTGGATTTCATCACCACTCTGATAGGCAAAGCTCTGCCATACAGCCTGCACAGTGCCGCTTGCATCAATTAACGGTCCGCCAAGCGTTGGCCCTACCAGCGATGCGCTTAACACGTCTATTGGCACCTGTTGAAAACGGGTTAACTGCGGCAGGTCGAAATACAGCGTGACTTCACTCAGGTTATCTACAGATTGCTTACGAATGGTGCCGTCATTCCGGTAACCAACAAGTTCAAGTGAAGCATTAAGGTCAGGAAATGTACTGGCAAGTGGTGGTGCTTCAATTGTTACATCGCCAAGCAATGCAGGATCGTACTGCAACAGGGCAATGTTGTGCAGCGGGTGTAGAAAGACAACCTTACCCGGCACTTTGTACGTTGAAAAGAAGGTGATTTCAAGATCACCCAGCTCTATGGGCACGGTATTGCGATCAGTAACAATTAACCCTCTGGCTGGGTCAACAATCAGCCCGACACCGGTAAAACTGTTGGCATAAACATTATCAACGGCATAGGGAATGTCAAAAGACAACCGCACCAGTGACGATGCAACCGATTGTATTAAGTTATCTTTGTAGGCAGGCAATACCACATCAGTTAACGCATCTTCCGGTTCCGTAGAAGATGAAAGCGGTACTTCCTCACACTGCCAGAACTTGGCATCGTCACGTCGGTCACAGACTCTTGAGGCGAACCACTTAGCATTGATTTTGACAGTCGCAACTGATGAAGTGAACTCACGCCCCGGCACCACATAGCGCAATCGCCACTCAGGGGTGTTTTCCTGGGTTAAGAATTCTAATACATCTTCAACCGAGTTAATCGGGCTACCATTAAGCTGGGTAATCAATGCACCACGCTGCACACCGGCTCGCGAAAACTCATAGCCCGACTTGGCCACAACGACGCCGCTTTGCGGAAGATTCATACCACGTGCACGCTGCACTGAAATATCGTGCAGGACAGCTCCGCCTACTTCAACCAGTCGTCCGGGCTGCAGTGCTTCCATATCCTGCACGGTGACTGGCATGGTGATTTCCTGCCCTTGCCGGAACACAGTGATCTCGAGTTCCTCACCAATAGATGAGTCAAGTATCTCTGCAAGACGGATAAATTCTGCAACGGGTTGGTCATTCAGTGCCAGAAGAATATCTCCCTCCTGCAACACACCAACAGCAATGCCGCCGGGCAGCACCTGTCGCACCAGCAGCATACCGTTGCTGTCAGGGAACTCCTGCTGAAAACGTTCCTGCGTTTCAGTACCAAGCCCAAAACGACTCAACAGCCGGTAGGGTCGTTGTTCAAAAACTGTTTGCAGTGTGCCACGCTCGACGGGCTCACCAGCCTGTAACCGCTGCAACGCATACTCAATTCTATCAAGCGGCAGAAAGAAACTACTGGCCGTACTGCTATTGGCAGCAGCATTCAGTGCAATGACTTCTCCCAGGTGATTCAGCACTGGTGAACCAGATGACCCGCCAGAGGTAGACGAAGCGGCCTGTAGATAAAAAGTATTAAAATCATTGTGGCCGTAGCGACCATAGTTGGGTGCCGCACGATCAACGCGTGCGATGGTGCCAGCCAGAATAGACAATTGCTCACCGCCGTCACTACCGATTACGCGAACATCCGTTCCAACCGTCGCACCCCCGGCGTTTAAGGTTAGCGAGCGCGGATTGTTGCGCCGCAGATCTTCGGGGTTGTAGCGCAGAAACCCGAAATCATGAACCGGATCCCGGTACAACGGCACCACATCTATCCGCTCGAGGTTCTGAAATGTGGCAGTCATACTGATCGGACCACTGCCAACGACATGACGGTTGGTCAGAATAATGCCCTTTTCCGCGTCCACCACAAACCCGGTAGCTGAACTGACGCCCTGATTGGTTTCGACAAAATCCCGCACGTAGGATATCTGCAGCGACACCACCGACGGCACAGTGTTGGCAAGCACCGCAGACCATCGGGCACTGGCTTCCTGTGCGTTTGCCACGGGAAACACTGAGGTAATGATCAGTGCCATTAAAGCTAAAATTGGGGTTCGCAATCTACTGTTCCGATGTTTACACCTGTTGGTGGCAGGTGATTTTGGGTGTCCAGAGAAGACACAACTGCAGAAAGAGTCGGAGTATAGCGCCGATTGTGGTTTCATCTGCAGAGTCTCTTTGTTAAGTTTAAGTCAAGATTTGAACCGTCAAGCGCTGCCATGAACGTCAATTTATTCACACCATGACTTCCCAGGAAGAAAACGACTTTCCACTCGAATGGCTGCGACATACCTCGCCATACATCAACACGCATCGTGGTAAAACCTTTGTTGTATGGCTAAACGATGAACTACTCAACAACGATTTATTCGGGCATTTGATTCACGACCTGACGCTGCTGAGTCATCTCGGGGTGCGGCTGGTGCTGGTACACGGCATGCGGCGGCAGATTGATGCGGCACTGCAGGCCGGCAATATACAGACAAGCTTTGCCAACCCCGGTGAAGCACATGACGATCACACCCCTATCCGCATCACCACCTCGGAAATGCTGCCTCCCATTCAGTCGGTGCTGGGCACCATCCGCAGTCAAATCGAATCGGCTTTCTCAACCGGTTTACCGAATACGCCCATGTCCGGCTCGCGGGTCACACTGTGCTCGGGCAACTTTGTGGTTGCCAGGCCCTTCGGTGTGCGTGATGGCATTGATTACTGCCACACCGGCGAGATTCGCAAGGTTAGAACCAGCACGATTAACGATCTTCTGGATCTTGGCATCATTGTGCTGATGTCCCCGATCGGTTACTCACCTACCGGTGAATTTTTTAACCTGCATGCAGAAGATGTAGCAACGCAAACCGCAATTGACCTGCAGGCCGACAAATTAATTTTTCTGCATGATCAGACCGATGCACTTGCCTCCGCACTCGGAGATACACGGGAGATCTTGGTTGGCGCACATGGTGTACAGCAAGCCCTGCCATCAGCGCTACGCACGATCAAGTCAGTACTATCTAACGCCACACTCGCCTGTCAGCGCGGGGTTAACCGATGCCATATCGTGAGCAGCCAGAAAGACGGTGCCTTGCTTAAGGAATTATTCACCAGAGACGGCAGTGGTCTGCTCATCGATTCTGGAAACTATGATTCAATCAGGGCAGCAACTAATCGTGATGTTGCCGGTATAAAAGCACTGATACAGCCGTTGATCAACGACGGCATTCTACTTGATCGCAGTGAGCAGGATCTTGAAAGAAGTATTCAGGATTTTTATGTTGCCGAACGTGAAGGCAGCGTGATTGGCTGTGCGAGCCTTACCCTTTTTGACCAACAGGCAGAAGTGGGTTGTCTTGCAGTGCATCCGGATTTTCGTGCCAGCGGTAAAGCGGCGGACATACTGCAGCACCTCGTAAAAGAAGCAAAAGTACAAACCTGCAAACAGCTGTTTGCGCTTTCAACACGAAGTGGTGACTGGTTTCAAGAGCAGGGCTTTTTACCCGGAGATATTTCAACCGTTCCCGTTGATGAAAACCGCCTTCGTGGTAAACGCGGATCCAAACTCTATGTACTGGACCTAAGTTAGCTTGTCATCATTGCCGTGTCGGGCAATTGCGGTAAACACATCGGCCAATGCCGCCAATCGCTCCAAAGGCTGATCAAGCGATAGCAGCTCGTGGCGTAACTCGGCAGACAGTGGCAGTAGTTCTACAAATCGGCTACCGAGCCACAATGCATCATCGAGCTGTGGATCAGGGTAATCAATATTGCCTTCGACCTGCTCCAGTATTTGTTGCATCGCCTCTCGTAAAAAACCATATTCGTCAGGCACTGGCTGACTGGTTTCAGCAGGGAGCAACTCGATATTGCCATGCAGCAGCTCTGAATCATCAACATGAGTATCGATGATTCGAAACTTCTGCTGCCCCTGCGCCACAATTAACAACAAACCGCTGTCGTCCTGATCCCAGTCAACAATATTGGTCAGTGTGCCATACGGGTAAGTTGTTGCAGCGGCACCTACTTCAGCTCCTTCTTTCACCAGACAGATACCAAAGCCCGACTCTTCGCGAAAACAGCCACGAATCATATCGATATAACGACGCTCGAAAATTCTAAGCGGCATTAACCCGCCGGGCATTACTGCACTAGACAGTGGAAACAGTGGAATTTGCATAGAGTCGTTTACACGCCGGTTACCGTTATTGAATCGGTACGCGTTCCTTTAATGGAGACTAGTAAGCAGGCAAAGCAGGCGCTGCACAGCAAGCAAAAAAAACTGAATACCTACACTCGACTAACAAGCTAGCAAGTCGCTACTGAACTTGCAACGCAGCGGCGTAAAAGTAAGAACTATAAACGCAAAAAAAGCCGAACAAATGTTCGGCTTTCTCTGTATCACTCTGATTACCGACTGTTTACCAGTGGAATCAGTAACTGGCGCTATTTAGGAAACAACACCACCTCTACCCGGCGATTCTGCTCGCGCCCATCGTCAGTATCATTACTAGCAATAGGTCTGAACTCACCGAAACCAGTGGCTGAAAGCTTATCTGCAGGAATACCGTTATCACTTAGGTAACGCACTGCAGAGGCGGCTCTTGCAACAGAAAGCTCCCAGTTGCTGCTGAATTTTTCAGCGAGAACCGGACCGATTGGTACATCATCAGTGTGTCCTTCCACACGGATATCATATTCCCCGTAGCTGTTGACAGTATCACCGACAACACCAAGCACCTGCTGACCCGAACCACTCAGTTGAGCACTACCGGTATTGAACAGGCTGCCACTGGCAACACGAATACCGATGGAGTCGTCAGCTCTAACCTCTACCGTCGCGCCGGAAACACCGTTTGCCCGCAGCTGCTCGGCAATAGAGTCACCAACGCTGTTGGCCTGCTCACGCTTGGCACGCATGCCTTCTTCAGCTGAGTAATTGACCGCCATCAGCTTTTCTATCTCATTTCTGGCGGTGTTGAGCTGAGTCTCGGCACTTCCCAGACTGGAGCGCAGCGCATCCAGCTCTTCCTGAGCCGAGTCACGTGATGCACTCAGCACATTAAGCTGTGAGTTCAGGTTGCCGACACGATTTTCGAAGTCGTCAACTTTCGCTTGCAACTCATCTGCACGGCTGGCGTTATCAGCGCTGGCTTGCTCTGCACCTTCAAGCTGACCTTTTAGATTGGCTGTCTCGTCAGTAAGCTGCTGGATCTGCGCCTGCAAACCTTCGGCATCCTTTGCTGCTCTGGCAACGGTGTCTCTTTCTGTGTCGATCAAACCTGACAGATAATCGCGCTCTTTGGTCAGCTCATCTCTGGCTGCCATGAGTTCGTCGCGCTCTGCTGTCAATGCCTCACTCGCAGCGGCAGCATCAGCAATTTGCGCCTGCAGTTGATCGCGCTCATCAATGACAGAAGCATTTCTGGCATTCAGCTCATCAATTGAAGCCTGCAACGACTCGATTTGAGCATTGCTGTCACCACCGAGCTTGTCCATCTCGGCCTGCAACAACTGCTTTTCGTTCGCAAGACCATCGAGCTGCTCTTTCATGGCACCGAGCTGTTCTCCCAGCAGTCCAAGCTTCGACTGCCCGTCAGACATTTTTGCCTGTACGTTGTCACGCTCACTCGCAAGGTTGTCACGCGCCAATGTCATTTCTGCCAGTTGTTGTTCCATGTCGGCAACTTTTGCTGCAGTCTCCTGCTGTTCTGCAGTGGAACCTTCCAGTGACTCTTTGGCAGCAGCAAGCTCGGCTTCGAGCTCGGCAAGACGCTTGGCAGCTTCTTCACGCTCAGTTTCAAGGTTTGCCTCCAGCGATGTCTTTTGCTTGTCGAGCAGACCGGTCTGTGTAGCAAGCTCACTGGCTTCGGACTTCGCCGCTTCGAGCTCACCCGTCAGCTGATCGCGTTCAGCGGTAACGTTGGCAATCCGGGCTTCCAGATCTCCAAGTTTGGCACTCAATGCATCGCGCTCTTCCGAAACACCGGAAAGATCTGTCTCAAGCGCCTGGACTCGAGCGGACAACTCATCGCGTTCGACATCCATACGTCCCTGCAACTCACCTTTTTCAGCGTTAAGCGCCTGAAAATCGTTTTCAAGACCGGTTTTTTCTGCAGCAACTGCGTCCAGATCAGCCATCAGCTTGTCGCGTTCACCGGAAAGCATCGCAATCTCGTCTTCAAGCAGAGTGACCTTTTCGCCCATCGCCCCAACGTTGGACAACAGCTGATCACGCTCTGTGGTCAGGTTGTCGACTTGCGACTGCAACCCGCCAATCTGTTCTGCAGCGCCGGCACGCTCTGTATCGAGCAGCCCCATCAAATCTGACTTTTCAGTGTTAAGTGACTGAAGGTTCATACTCAGTGAAGAAGCTTCACCTTTGGTCGTATCAAGCTCCGCGACCAGTTGATCACGCTCGGCTGTAAGACCGTCTATTTCGGACTTCAGACCGTCAATCTGTTCCATTGCACTGGAACGCTCGGTTTCCATCATGCCCTGTAGATCGGCCTTTTCGGCGTTAAGCGCATCCAGATTTCCTGCAAACTGCGTGGCTTCAGCCTTCGATAATTCGAGATCAGCAGCCAATTGATCACGTTGTGCGGTAAGGTCTTCTATTTGCGTATTAAGACCTTCAATTTGACCTTTGGCACCGGAAAGTTCTGAATCAAGAAGCCCTTGAAGCTCGATTTTTTCAGAACTGAGCGAGTCAAAATTTGCAGTCAGCTGTGATGTTTCTGCCTGTGAAGACTCGAGATCAGTGGCCAGGCGATCACGTTGTGCAGTGAGATCTTCAATCTGACCATTGAGATCACCAATCTGATTTTGCAATCCGCTAACACGCTCGTTGCCTTCAGCAGTGATTTCATCGATTCTGGCCATTGCCTCGTTACGCTGCTGATCAAGCTCGGCCAGTTTCTCTGCAGACTCCAGATTGCTCTTCTCAAGCGCATCACGCTCCAGAGTCAGGGTTTCTATCTGTGTGTTTAAATCACCAACACTTGATTCAAGGGAACCGATTTTGTCTTCGGCTTCAGTTCTGAACGCCAGCGCGTCTCCCTGTATAGAGTCACGCTCACCGGTAAGACTCTGCAACTGCATTTGCAAACCACTAAGTGACGTTTCACTTTGCAGTGCCAGATCCTGCTTTTCAGTATTTAGTGTGTCGACCTGACTCAACAATTCGTCACGTCGCGCAGTAAGCTCGGCAACCTGACCTTCAAGACTAACGACATTTTCTTCAAGACCGGAGATCTTGAAGCTGGTGGATTCCTGCAAACGTCCGAGATCAGTGGTGACGGTATCACGCTCAGACGTCAACGCGGCTATCTGCTCATCACTCTGCATACGCATGGCGTCAAGATCAGCCGTGAGTTTGGTTTTCTCTTCATTTAACCCGTCTCGCTCGGCAGTCACAGCTTCGACTTCAGCGCTGAGTCCGTCGATTTGACCCTGCAGGTCATCGAGCTGTGCCTGAGCCTGTGCACGTGAAGTTTCAAGTTCTGTATCCAGATTTCCGATCTGCCCCTGCAGCTCAGACGCAGATGCAACCAGCTCTTCTTTTTCACTGTTTAGAGCGTCGAGCTCTGCAGTGCGGGCAGCAATTTCAGCGTTTAGTGCTTCGCGATCCGACTCCAATGACCCAACCTGCTCTGTGAGCTGAGCATTTTGATTAACGAGATCGTCTTTCTCTGTGCTGAGTTCACCGATGCGACCGGTGAGCGTATCAATCTCTGATTCAAGACCTTTGATTTTTCCGTTAGAGGACGCCTCAAGGCCTGCCATCGACTGTTTTAATGAGTTGATTTCAGTGGCGGAATCGGTACTTTTCAGACCATCAAGCTCCGCCATAATCGATGCACGCTCGCCATTCATAGCATCGAGCTGTGCCTGCAAATCATCACGCGCCTGCAGGACAGTTTTGTTCTCTTCCGAGATCACTGATGCCCGGGCATCGATATCTTCAAGACGCACCTGCAATTCATCTCTGGCACCGGTTAGCTCGGTGATTTCGGCTTGCAGCGTTTCAACCGTAGCGGTTTTACGGCGCAGAGCGGTAATTTCTTCTACGGCCTGCGCTCTTATTGCTTCGAGCTCTTCAATTTTTGCAGTCTGTGCGTCAAGCTGCGCCTGCAAGTCACCTGCACTGCTTAGCGCCTGCTGGCTGGACTCGGATTCTGCTTCGAGGGCCGCAAGTTTTTCATTGAGCGCGGCCAGTTCAG
Organism: uncultured Granulosicoccaceae bacterium; assembly: GCA_937931165.1. Taxonomy (GTDB): domain Bacteria; phylum Pseudomonadota; class Gammaproteobacteria; order Granulosicoccales; family Granulosicoccaceae. The sequence goes on along the minus strand of CALHCI010000219.1, from coordinate 18,763 downwards.
CCTGGCTGCTTTCAACCGCAGCGGCGCTCTCTTCTGCGCTGGCAGCGAGAGCACTTTCTTTTTCAGCCAGTGACGCTTTAAGCGAGGCAATTTCTGCCTCGTACGCTGTTACCTTACCGGTGGTGTCGCCCAGGTTACTTTCGAGTTCGACAACACGAGTATCGAGCGCTTCATTGTTCATTGTGAGCGTTTCGATATTACCGTCGCGCTTGACGTTGCCGGACCACATGCCCAGAACACCAAGCCCGAGCAATCCAACCGCACCGTACTTGACAGATTTTCTTACCTTTGGCTCGTCAGGTAACAGATGGCGGTCACGGATATCTTCACGATACACAGCGTGACCATCTTGCCGGTTCTTGTCGTCAACCATATAACTCTTCCTCTTAGAATTGTTCAGACCGGGCCATTCACCGGCCGGGCCTGCAGAAATGCACTGCGACTGAAAAATCAAACCTGATGTGAGCACCGTATTGCTACGTATCTTTGCTTCAGCTCAAACCAGGGACCGTTGTGTCAGCCGGACACACTACAGACGTTACTGTATTGTCATGGCGATATTATACCGCATCCAATTGGCGCTAAGTCCATCAAATTGCAGCATAACTGTCTTAAAAGGTGAAAAATGGTAAGACGACGAACCTGATTATCAAACCACGCGCCGAACACGGAATTTTTGCCCGGTGGCGCGGCAGTCCGGATACGGTAATAACACGGTGGACAATCGCTCCCGCAGCACTGCCGGTTTTGCCATGTCACCTAAAAATGCGCAAACACTGTTGCCGTAGGTTGGCTGACTGAAGTGGTACCTGACATCCGGCCGAATGCCGTTTGCCGCCAGGTAGGCCGCCCCGCTCTGGCGCATCTGCGGGGGATCTTCAAAGTTGATCACCAGCGCACCGCCAGGGCGCAGCTGTGACAACAACATCGAAAACCACTTTACATCTGCCGTCACGGCACGTTCCGGCTCTCCCTCTCGCTCGGTAAACAAATCTTCGATAATCAGATCAAAGGGTTCTCCCCGGTAGTCACGCAACCAGGTGATCGCATCGGCACAATGCAGTTCGACAGATTTGTGTTTGACCGAAAAATGCTCACGGGCAACGCTGAGGTGCACCGGATCGAGTTCGACACCAACAATTTTGGCGGGTGCCAGTAAATGACGGAACTGATTTATCACGGCGCCACCACCCACACCGAGCAGCAACACCCGCTGCACCCTGCCCGGAGGCAAAAACAACGCTGGTAAAAACAACAGATCCCACACACCGTTAGACAAGGGACGTTGTGGGTTCCATTGCGTATGGAATACGCGGTTTTTGTAGAGCCGCACCGAGTTGCCGGCAGTTCTGACTTCGTAGGTGTCTGCTCCGGCATGTTTGCTCCAGATCACAGCCATCGGTTTGTACCCTGTGTTGCGATCAACGTTTTGCTAGACTGCACCGTTAATCTCGCCGGATTCAAGTTTACGTGAACATTCATCTGAAAGCGCTTGGCTGCCGCCTCAATGAGGCCGAGCTCGAAAATTGGGCACTGGAATTTCAAAGCGCCGGTCACACGCTGGTCAATGATGTTGAAACCGCGGAACTTACCGTACTGAACACCTGCGCAGTGACGCGGGAAGCGGTGCGCAAATCTCGTAAAACCATTAACCGACTGCGACGCGAAAACCCGCAGGGCAAGCTGGTGGTGAGCGGTTGTTTTGTGTCTACCGGTGAGTCCGGCAGCGCTGCCGACCTTGGCGTTGACATGCTGGTCGATAATAAAGACAAAGCTTCACTGGTGGCAAAGATTAATGATCGCTGGCAAATCCCGATTATGCCCGAAGGTGCCACGTTACCCAATGAGTCTGCACTGTTTGCACGCAACCGCCAGCGCGCCTTTATAAAAATACAGGATGGCTGTCGTTACCGCTGCAGCTATTGCATCGTAACCATTGCCAGAGGCGACGAACAAAGTCGGCCGGTTGCAGACATCATTGATCAGATCAACACACTGCACAGTTCAGGTGTTAATGAAGTGGTGCTGACCGGTGTGCACGTAGGCGGCTATGGATCTGATATACAGTCAGACCTAACCACACTGGTCACGCAGATACTGACAAACACTTCTATACCGCGGTTGAGATTTGCATCAGTAGAACCGTGGGACCTTGGAGAAAATTTTTTCACACTGTTCGAAAACGACAGACTCATGCCACATATGCACCTGCCTGTTCAAAGCGGCTCGGACACTGTGTTACGGCGTATGTCACGTCGCTGCCATAGCACAGAATTTTCTTCCCTCGTTAAACAGGCCCGCGCACAGAACCCGCTGTTTAATATTACGACAGATATTATTGTTGGCTTTCCCGGTGAAACCGACCATGAGTGGCAACAGACAATGGATTTTGTCGAATCAGTAGGTTTTGGTCATATACACATATTCAGCTATTCACAACGCGATGGGACCAAGGCGGCCACCATGCCGGATCAGATAGACGATGCAACAAAGAAACTGCGCAGTCGGCAGTTGCATGCGCTTGCACAACAACAAAAGCAAGAATTCCTTCAGGCACAAACCGGCGGCAATGCAAGCGTTCTGTGGGAATCACCGGCGGGAGGATTTTATTTTGGTTACACCGAGAATTACTCGCGCGTGGCAGTAGCAGCACAAACGGCTGACATCGAAAACAGCATCAGACCATGCGTGCTTGGTTCGGTACACGAATCCGGCAATCATTTGACTGCTACATTACTCTGAAGCCCTGCTCTTGCGTCAGATCTGAAGTCCGCCCATGCGTCAGGCGCGTGGCGTATTCTCAACCACTCTCTCAAAACCACCGGAGATAGTTTATAATCAGTAGTCGGTTTCGGACAAACTGTGCACGCAGGGGGAAAGCAGTACACGCACTACCGCACTTGATTTGCCCGAAACTTTCCCGCCAAAGCAACTATAACCTGTTCTAAGCGGTCCAAATCCCAAGGGGCCAAAACCTCGTGGGTTCGAACCCTGTGGGGTTTGCAAATAATAAAAATCACCGGGCCAACCCCGAACGATTACAGAGAGAGCAATGCAAGAAGAAAATGACATCGACCCCCAGGAAACGCGTGAATGGCTTGAGGCTCTCGATGCCGTAGTCGAACAGGAAGGCCCCGAACGAGCGCACTATCTGCTTGAGGCACTGATTGATCAATCACGAAGATCCGGTGCCAACCTGCCGTACAGCGCTTCTACTGCGTACATTAATACGATTCCACCGCATCTTGAAGTCACCAGCCCCGGTGATCATGAAACAGAGCATCAGATCCGCTCCATGATCAGATGGAATGCTACTGCGATGGTGCTGCGGGCCAACCGCGAAGGATCAAATCTGGGCGGGCACATCTCAAGCTTTGCCTCTGCAGCCACACTGTACGATGTTGGCTTTAACCACTTCTTTAAGGCACCGGGCCCCGATCACGGCGGCGATCTGGTGTTTATTCAGGGCCACTCCGCCCCAGGTATTTACGCTCGTGCCTATCTCGAAGGCAGGTTGTCTGAAGAAGATCTCGACAACTTCCGGCGCGAAGTCGACGGCAACGGACTGTCATCGTATCCGCACCCGTATCTGATGCCTTCATTCTGGCAGTTTCCAACGGTGTCGATGGGCCTGACTTCCATCATGGCGATTTATCAGGCCAGGTTCATGAAGTACCTGCAGGACAGAAGCCTTGCAAAAACCAAAGACCGCCGGGTCTGGGCATTTATGGGTGACGGTGAGATGGATGAACCGGAATCTCTCGGTGCGATATCTCTGGCCGGTCGCGAAAAACTCGACAACCTTACCTTTGTGATTAACTGCAACCTGCAACGTCTCGATGGACCGGTGCGCGGCAACGGCAAAATCATTCAGGAACTCGAAGCCGTGTTCAGAGGTGCCGGATGGAACGTAATTAAAGTGATCTGGGGATCGTACTGGGATCCGTTACTGGCCAAAGATCACGACGGCAAACTCAAGCAACTCATGATGGAAACGGTCGATGGCGAGTACCAGAATTTCAAAGCCAAAGACGGCGCCTACACGCGCGAGAAATTTTTCGGTAAGTATCCGGAAACCGCTTCGATGGTGGCAAAACTGTCCGATGAAGATATCTGGCGTCTCAACCGTGGTGGCCACGATCCGCATAAGATTTATGCGGCTTATGACAGCGCAGTCAACCATAAAGGACAGCCTACCGTTATTCTGATGAAAACGGTCAAAGGCTATGGCATGGGTGAATCCGGTGAAGGGACCAACGCCACTCACCAACAGAAGAAGATGCCACTCGATGCACTGACCGACATGCGTGATCGTTTCAACATTCCGTTAACCGACGAACAAGTTGAAAACCTCGAGTACTGCAAACCGGAACCGGACAGCGAATTACTGCACTACTTAAAAAGCAGACGTGATGCGCTTGGCGGCTACCTGCCGCAAAGACAAAAATTTGCAGCACCACTGGAAGTACCTCCATTGTCAGTGTTCGAACCTTTACTCAAAGACTCTGGTGATCGCGAACTGTCCACCACCATGGCTTTTGTACGCATGCTGACCATTCTGACTCGCGATAAAAACATCGGTAAAAACATCGTACCGATCGTACCGGATGAAGCACGCACGTTCGGTATGGACGGTATGTTCCGACAACTTGGTATCTACTCATCCGTGGGGCAGTTGTACACGCCGGAAGATCGTGATCAGGTGATGTTTTATAAAGAAGACAAAACCGGCCAGATACTCGAAGAAGGCATTACCGAAGCCGGCAGTATGTCTTCATGGATCGCCGCTGCTACTGCTTACAGTACACACGGCGTCAACATGATTCCTTTCTTTGTGTACTACTCAATGTTCGGCTTTCAGCGCATTGGTGATCTGGCATGGGCTGCCGGTGATATGCGTGCACGCGGTTTTATGATTGGTGGTACGGCAGGACGAACCACACTTAACGGTGAAGGTCTGCAACACGAAGACGGACACAGCCACCTGCTGGCAAGCACTATTCCTAACTGCGTTTGCTATGACCCCTGCTATGCCTATGAAATGGCAATCATCATTCACGAAGGTATGCGCAGAATGATGAAAGAACAGGAAGATGTGTATTTCTACATCACCGCGATGAATGAAAACTATCATCAGCCTGCCCTGCCAGACGGTGCCTCAGAAGGCATTATTAAAGGAATGTATAAATTAAAGTCTGTCGCACCCGCTGCAAAAAACAAAGTTAATCTGATTGGTGCCGGCGTTATTCTAAGAGAGGTGATTGCCGCTGCCGAACTGTTAGAAAAAGACTGGGAAGTAGGCTCTGAAATATTCAGCGTCACAAGCTTTACCGAACTTCGCAAAGAGGGCCTGGATGCCAACCACTGGAATCTGATTAACCCTGAAGGGTCTCGCAAGGTGCCTTACGTGACCAAAACGCTTGAGAATGACCCCTACCCGGTAATCGCCTCAAGCGACTACATGAAGGCAGTTGCTGATGGTATTCGCGAATTTATACCTACCACCTACAAGGTGCTTGGTACTGACGGTTTTGGCCGTTCCGATACTCGCGAAAAACTACGCGATTTCTTTGAGGTTGACCGTCGTTATGTCGTAGTAGCAGCGCTTACTGCACTGGCTGAAGACGGTATGCTGGACATCAACACCGTCACCAAAGCCATTGCAAAATACGGCATCGACCCTAACAAACCGAACCCGGTTACGGTTTAGGAGGCGGCGCACATGGCTAATACAATAGAACTGCGCGTCCCTGACATCGGTGACTTTGATACCGTAGAAGTCATTGAAGTTCTGGTTTCTAACGGCGACAAAGTCAGCACTGACCAATCGCTGATCACGCTTGAAAGTGACAAGGCGAGTATGGAAATTCCGTCTTCGCACGACGGCGTTATCACTGAGTTTAAAATCCAGGTTGGCGACAAGTTATCGACGGGCGATCTGATTGCACTATTGCAACCCGAAGCAACTGGAGATGCCCCGGCAACGCTATCAGCAACACCAACTACTGAAAAACCTGACACTCCCGCTGAAAGTACGACTGCTACAGTCGTAGTGCCAGACATTGGTGAGTTTGAAGAAATTGAAGTTATTGAAATACTGGTAAGCGTTGGCGATACCATTTCACTTGATCAGTCGCTGATTACCCTTGAAAGCGACAAAGCAAGTATGGAAATCCCGTCCACCGCTGCCGGAACTGTCGACTCTATACCCGTTAGCGTTGGCGATAAGCTGTCAAAGGGAGACACCATATTACTGGTGTCAGGGGCTGCCGCCGGCACGACACAGGCGAAACCATCGAGCCCGGCTACTGCAGAGACAAGCGCAGAGCCAAATAAGCCTGAAGCAAAAACAGACAATGCTGTAGCTTCACAGGCAAAGCGGCCACAACCTGCCGCATCACCGACACAAAAAATTGCTGACGAATCTTATCGTAAGGCACACGCGAGTCCGGCAGTCAGAAAGTTTGCACGACAACTGGGTGTAGACTTGTTGCTGGTATCAGGCTCCGGCAGAAAGAACCGTATTCTGCGCGAAGATGTTCAGGAATTTGTTAAGTCGACCATGTCACGCAGTGGCAGCGCCTACAGCGGTGCCGGTATGGGCGGCGGTGCAGGTATTCCACCGATTCCCGAAGTCGACTTTACCCAGTTCGGTGAAATCGAACGGGTGGAAATGTCCCGCATTAATGTGCTGACTGCTGAAAACCTGCATCGCTCCTGGTTAAACCTGCCGATGGTGACGCATCACGACGATGCAGACATCACAGAGCTCGAAGCATTCAGACAATCAATCAAGAAAGAAGCGGCTGACAAGAACGTTCGTGTTACCGGACTGGTTTTTCATATAAAGGCGTTGGCCGCAACGCTTAAAGAGTTCCCGAGGTTTAATTCATCGCTGGCGCCTGATGGTCAGTCACTTTTTTATAAAAAGTATTTTAATATCGGTATTGCGGTTGATACACCGGCCGGGCTCGTTGTACCAGTACTGACAGATGTTGATAAAAAGAACATTTTTCAGCTTTCTGAAGAGATGACCGATCTCAGTTCACGTGCCCGTGAAAAGAAGCTTAAGCCTTCTGAAATGCAGGGCGCCTGCATGACGATATCTAATCTGGGCGGGATTGGCGGTAAGGCATTTACCCCGATCATCAACCCACCGGAGGTTGCCATTCTCGGTATTACACGTGCCAAAATGCAGCCGGTCTGGGACGGCAGTGAGTTCAAACCGCGATTAATGTGTCCGTTAGACATTACCTACGATCATCGGGTAATCGATGGTGCAGATGGCGCGCGCTTTATGGCGCACTATTGCAACGTCGTGACCGACATCCGCAAAATGCTGCTTTACTAGCCTAATGCATAACCGTCCGATTGCGCTGCACCGTTAAACCTGCGGGCAGGCATTCGGGCCGGCACTGCAAAATCAATAATTCTGCAATGGAGATCCAGGTTGAGCAATCTCACCACGATTGAAGCACCGGATATCGGTGATTTCAAAGACGTCGAAATCATCGAAATTCTGATAAGCGTTGGCGACACCATAAAGAAAGACCAATCACTGATCACGGTCGAAAGCGACAAGGCCAGCATGGAAATCCCCTCACCCGTCGATGGTGAAGTGACATCCATTGAAGTAAAACTCGGCGATCGTATATCCACCGGATCTGCTATTGCACTGGCACTCACTGAAGACAAATCATCAGCAGAAGCCCCACCAGCTCAGCAAGACGCTCAGCAAGACGCTCAACCGGTGGTACAACATAAAGAGCAACCTGTCAGTGGCGAAGGACAACAATCAAACTCCAAAGCTGACATTGTTGTTATTGGCGCAGGTCCGGGCGGTTATACGGCTGCGTTTCGCGCAGCAGATCTGGGCCGGTCTGTGGTGCTTATAGAGCGCTATCCTGATCTTGGCGGCGTGTGTCTGAATGTTGGCTGCATACCGTCGAAGGCGCTGTTACACACGGCACAGGTCATCAACGAAACGCGTGACATGGCAGACCACGGTATCACCTTCGCTCCCCCGGTTATCAACATTGATAAACTGCGAGGTTTTAAAGAGAAGGTTATCGGACAACTGACCAATGGTCTGGCTGGTCTTGCCAAACAGCGGAACGTCGGTGTTGTACACGGCAAAGCCAATTTCATTTCTGCCAATCAGATTCAGGTAGAGCAGGACGGGCAAAACACCGTCATTGAATTTGAACAGGCCATTATTGCTGCGGGTTCAGAAGTCACCAGAATACCCGGCCTGCCGTATGACGACACTCGCCTGATCGATTCAACCGGTGCACTGCAACTGAACGATATCCCTGATCGGTTACTGGTTATTGGTGGTGGCATCATTGGCCTTGAGATGAGTTGTGTCTATCAGGCGCTCGGCTCAAAGGTCACTGTCGTGGAGTTGTCTGACACACTGATACCCGGATGTGATCAGGATCTTGTCAGACCATTCCAGAAGCGCGTACAGAAATTATTCGAAAATATTTACACCGGCGCTAAAGTGGTGCGCGTTGAAACACGCGATGAAGGTCTTGAGGTATGGTTTGAAGGCGGCAAAGCGCCTGAATCAGATGTTTTTGATAAGGTCTTACTGGCGGTTGGCAGAAGCCCCAACGGCAAGAAACTCAGCGTAGAAAACGCTGGCGTTGAAGTGACAGACAGAGGGTATATTGAAGTAGATAAACAACAACGCACCAATGTGCCGCATATATTTGCGATTGGCGATATTGTCGGTCAGCCAATGCTGGCGCATAAAGCCACCCATGAAGGCAAAGTGGCGGCTGAAGCAATGTGCGGTATGAAATCATTTTTCGACGCTAAAACCATTCCTTCGGTTGCCTACACAGATCCGGAAATCGCATGGATGGGTCTGACAGAAACCGACGCCAAAGCACAGAATATCAAATACGAAAAAGGCGTGTTTCCGTGGGCAGCCAGCGGCAGGGCACTAAGCATTGCAAGAACAGAGGGTTTTACCAAAGTACTGATTGACCCGGACACCAAACAGGTCCTTGGCGCCGGTATGGTTGGGGTTAATGCCGGAGAACTGATCGCAGAAGCGGTACTCGGGCTCGAGATGGGTGCTGATGTCGAAGACATTGCACTGACCGTACACCCTCATCCGACATTATCCGAAACGCTGAATTTCGCCTGCGAAGTGGCTGAAGGCACCTGCACCGATATTTACGCACCAAAGAAGTGACCCGCATCTCACCTGAAACACAACGTGCACGTGATGCGAGCTGATCACATCACTTGCGCGTGTTTAAGGTAAGATTCACGCACCGTAATTTTGCACGAGCAGACCCTTCAATATGGCAGACGATCTTCGCGACGCAGCCCTCCACTATCATCGCTACCCGAAGCCCGGCAAGCTCGAAATCAGTGCGACTAAAAACATGGTTAACCAGCGTGACCTCGCGCTGGCCTACTCACCGGGCGTTGCCGCCGCCTGCGAAGAAATTGTCTCAGACCCGGCAGCTGCAGCAACACTGACAGCACGCGCCAATCTGGTTGGTGTGATTACCAATGGCACTGCGGTACTGGGGCTTGGCAGCATCGGCCCGCTGGCCTCCAAACCAGTGATGGAAGGCAAGGCGGTTCTGTTTAAGAAGTTTGCCAATATTGACGTATTTGACCTCGAACTCGACACCACCGATGTAGATCGCTTTGTCGATGCCGTATCTCTGATGGAGCCATGCTTCGGCGGTATTAACCTGGAAGACATCAAAGCACCTGAGTGCTTTGAAATTGAAAAACGTCTCAACGAAAGGATGAACATACCGGTCTTTCATGACGATCAGCACGGCACAGCAATAACGGTTGCCGCAGCAATTATCAACGGGTTGCGTGTTGCAGAAAAAGAGATCAGTCAGGTCAGACTGGTGTGTTCGGGTGCCGGTGCCGCCGCACTCGCCTGCCTCGATTTACTGGTGTCACTTGGCATGTCCAGAGATAACATCACCGTTCTGGACATTGTTGGTGTTGTCTACCAGGGCCGCACCGAGCAAATGGATGAATACAAAGGCCGCTACGCCAGAGACACTGACGCGCGTGTGCTTGCCGACGTCATTGAAGGTGCTGATATATTTCTTGGGCTGTCCGCCGCCGGTGTATTAAAGCAGGATCATGTTCGCGGTATGGCCGACTCACCACTGATTTTTGCACTGGCTAATCCAACACCTGAGATCATGCCAGAGCAAGTCACCGAGGTTCGTGATGATGCGATCATTGCAACCGGACGTTCTGACTATCCAAATCAGGTTAATAACGTGCTGTGTTTTCCTTTTCTTTTCAGAGGCGCACTGGATGTTGGTGCAACTCAGATTAATCAGGAAATGAAAATTGCCGCGGTTAATGCCATAGCAGAGATCGCCACCAGAGAAGTGTCGGACGTGGTGGCCAGTGCCTATGGAGATACGTCATTTGGATTCGGCCGTGACTACCTGATACCCAAACCTTTCGACCCTCGACTGATGACAACTGTGCCAATCAGAGTGGCAAAAGCGGCGATGGAAAGCGGTGTATCGACCCGCCCCATAGAAGACTTTGAAGAATACAAAACACAGCTACACGATTTTGTATTTAAGTCAGGCATGGTCATGAAACCGATTTTTGCCAAAGCCATGGCTAACCCGCAACGTGTTGTCTTTGCAGAAGGTGAATCAAGACGAGTCATTAATGCAGTACAGGTAATGGTAGATGATGGCATCTGCAAACCAGTGCTTATCGGACGACAAAACGTTATTCAGGAAAATATCGACCGCTTCCGACTGCGCCTGGTCATTGGTGAAGACATCACCGTGATCGACCCAATGAATAATCCGCACGAAAAAACCTACGCCGACACCTACCACGGCCTGACGGCGCGCAACGGTGTGACACCGGCTTACGCCAACGCAATCGTTCGCACACGTGCCACGGCGCTGGGTGCTTTGATGGTAAAACTCGGTCACGCCGATGCACTAATATGTGGCAGTGAGGGTGCCTATATTCGTCACCTCAGACACATCCGCAGTATCATTGGTGTGCAAGACCACATCGCAGATTGCTCTGCCGTGATTCTGCTAATTCTGCAGGCCGGTACCTTCTTTCTTACTGACACCCACGTCACCGTAGACCCGTCTGCAGAACACATCGCCGAGACCGCAAAACTGGCCTCATCTGCAGTAACACGCTTCGGACTTGAGCCCAAAGTGGCGCTGTTATCACACTCAAACTTCGGCAGCCGGGACAACGAAAGCACCCGCAAGATGCGCAAGGCCAGAGAAATTCTGGAAACCAATCACCCCGATCTTCCGGTAGAAGGCGAGATGCATGCTGACGCTGCTGTGTGGGAGTCAGTACGTGATCGCATATTTCCTGAATCGCGTTTCAGGGGTTCGGCAAATCTGATGGTCCTGCCGGATCTCGATGCTGCCAACATTGCCTATAACATGGTTAAAGTGTTCGGTGACGGCTTACCGGTCGGTCCGATACTGGTTGGCTTAAACCACCCTGCTCATGTGATGACAGAAGCGGTTACTGTACGTGGCATTGTCAATATGTGCGCTGTCGCTGCAGCCGAGGCAATCGATCTGGCAGCCAGCAGGCAACCGTCTGCTTAAACAGAAGTAGCCAAAGCGATTTTCAGGCTTTGGTTGCGACCGCGACCGTATACACCGGTCCTTGTTTTAATTTGCGATAGTTGCCGAACACTTCGTTAAACACGCGTTTTACAAAACCCCGTAAACCGGTGATTGTCACGATGTAAAAACTGCCTCCACTTTTCAAGCGGTCAAAGGCATCAAAGAACATCAGGTAGTACAGTTCTTTGCCTGATTTGGCCGGCAGGTTAGTCAGCACCATATCGAAGTCTTCGGCATCTACCTGCTGTAGTCCGTTACTTAATAAAATGGTGGTATTTTCCAAACCGTTTTGCCGCGCGTTTTTGCGACAATACTCAATGGCGACAAAGTCTTTATCCACCATCGTGACGTGACAGGTCGGGTCACTGGCCGCAAGCGCGAGTCCGAGAGCACCGTAGCCACAGCCGAGATCCAGTACACTGGCGTTTTCCGGCAGCGTTATATGATCGAGCAGTAACCGTGTACCCGAATCGATCTCTCGAGGTGAGAAAAGCCCCCAAGTGGTATGAAAAGTGAGCTTTTTTTCACACAAAACCTCTGTAAAAACCGTGTCCTGACGCAGACCGGGGAGAGATTCTCGGGTGATGGGTGATTTCATACAAAAGACCTGTAGTAAACTATGGGTATTATTTCATGGCGAGCCGCGAATAGGGGCCAATTGCGCGACGAGCTGCTGGTACGCTCAATGCGAGATCTACTGGCAGAAAAGGGCTGAGCCGTGATAACCAGATTTTTATTTTAGAGGCAGTTAATGAATGCGACTCATATTACTCGGGGGTCCGGGTGCAGGAAAAGGCACTCAGTCCACCTTTATTATCGAGAGGTACGAGATACCGCAAATATCTACCGGAGACATGCTGAGGGCCGAAATTCGCGAAAACACGGAAATTGGTCAGGAGGCGAAACGGCTGATGGATGGCGGCAATCTGGTCCCTGATGATCTGATCATCGAACTGGTACATAAGCGTCTTGCTCTAAAAGATTGTCAGGACGGCTATCTGCTCGACGGATTTCCGCGAACCATCGCTCAGGCAGATGCATTAAAGAACAAGGGCATCTATATCGATGCGGTGATCGAAATTGCGGTCGATGATGATGAGATCGTCAAAAGAATGAGTGGTCGGCGAGCCCATCTTTCATCCGGTCGTACCTACCACATCGAATACAACCCGCCCAAAAAGGAAGGTGTTGACGATGTCACTGGCGAGCCACTGGTACAGCGGATTGACGATAAAGAAGAGGTGGTTAGAAAGCGCCTGGCGATTTATCACGATCAGACAGAACCACTGATTAATTACTATCGAAGCTGGTCCGAGGCCGGTACGGAAGGCGCGCCAACCTATAAGAAGATTTTTGGCATTGGCGATGTTTCAGATATTCGCACCCAGATATTCGACACGCTGGATGCAATGCAATCACCTGACTCATAAGCAGTTAAGATTTACGCAAAAAAATCCCGCTGCACTGCAGCGGGATTTCTATCACTCCTTCTGGTCAGTCGGGAACGACTACAAATCGACCCTAAGTGACTTAAGTGTTTCCATGGTCACACCACCACGTGCCAGACTGTTTGCACGCTGGTATGCTTCAACTGCCGAAAGTGTCGCACTACCCAGCACACCATCTATGTCACCCGGGTTAAAGCCCTTGCTCGACAGCGCTTGCTGCAAGCTGGCAATGACCTCTTTGTTGACATTGGTTTCGCATAAAATCGGCTGCCAGCTCATGCGTTCGTTAGAGACTTTCACTCGCTTCGTGACAGTCTGAAATTCCGCCGGAACACTTACGCGGCTTTCGCGCGCCGGTTCAACCATCTTGCGCACACGAATCGTTGAATACTCAGCCGGAATTGCAGTTTTCACCACCTCTGGCGGTGTATCCAGCACCTGTTTTCGAATCGTTTTGAAAACAGCAGGTACTTCAACCTGACGTGTGGATGCCGGCTTCTTAACGATGGTTCGAGTAATGGTCTTGTAGGTCGCAGGCTCTACCACCAGGCACAAAATTTCGCCGGTCAGGTTGTCGATCTTTTCGATCGGTCCGCGGCCTTTTTTCCAGGTGGTCTGCTCAGGACGATCCAGCACGCGTTCTGATACCGTTTCGTACTCAGCAGGTACAGATACCAGACGTGTTGACGCTGGTTCCACCATTATGCGTTCTTCTACCCAGCGAAAAGTCGCGGGCTTAACCGACAGCACTTCGTTGGCTTCTTTGACCAGCACCCGTTCTTCAACCCACTCATATTTGGCCGGTACGATCGTTATTTTGTCGCTGGCTTCGCGCTTAAGCACTTTTTCGCTGACGACGTCGTACTTCGCAGGCACCAGTACCTTGGCATAACACTCACCCGGTTTGGCATCTGGCGGATAAAGACTGAGTGTTTCTTTACCAGCATCCTGCGATTCTGCTACTCCGGTTGCAAACAACCCGAATGCAATTGCGACTCCCACCTTCTGAAATCTATTAGTTGTCATTTCAACAATCTCGTTATAATTGTGGTCTGTTAAGACTAGACAGCCTCAAACAAACATTGCGAGACTGTTAATCTGCATTATGTCGCAAAAATTACCGGCTTGTCACCTTTCTGTTTCAAATCTTTTTCACTTTGCATCTTTTAGCGTACGTTTAGATTCCGTTACGCGCCTTTGCAAAGGCCTCCGGGTCAATCAAATCACCGTTCTCATCGATAGGCGGGTAGCCAAGACCGTTTTCTTCACAGAATTTGGCCTCAACCGGGCGATACCAGCGAAAAAGGGTTCTCTGATACTCATCAGCTTCCAATCGACAATGCCGGTACAGACCCGCCAATTCACGCTGGCGCTGTGCCTCCAGCAGAATGATGGCTGCGGCAACTGACACATTGTACGACTCCACCATGCCGAGCATCGGGATCGATACGTGGTGATCGGCCATTTGCGCCGCCTGCTCGCTAACGCCAAACAGCTCAGCACCAAACAACACGGCGGTAGGCTTGCAATAGTCGATATCCCGAAAATTACCGGAGCGAGGGCTTTTATGTACCGCAACAACATTGAAGCCACGTTGCTGCAATTGCGATACGGGCTCTGAAACTTCCTCGTACAAGTGCAGGTCCAGCCACTTGTCACTGCCCATCGCGATACCACTGCGTGCGCGAAAATCTTTGTCGCTGCGCATAGCAACGTGAAACTCATGCACCCCTACTGCATCGCAGGTGCGCATGATGGCAGAAACATTATGCGGCTTGTGGACATTGTCAGTGACAACGGTCAGATCCGGCTGCCGCCTGTCCAGACAAGCTTTGATTTTTTTAAAACGTCTGACGGTCACTGGCAGTCACGGGCAATCATGATTGCGCGGTGTTTGTGGCAGCTTCAATACAGTCGCGCAAAGCACGATGGGTAAGCTCGGGCTTTTCACTCATCATCATGTGCCCGCAGTCAGACAGACGAATAACTTTAGGATCTTTGAAACACTTGATTAACGTACCGGCTGCACGTGCCGGTGTCATCATATCGAGCTCTCCAAGTATAAGCCCTGCAGGACACGTCACAGCTGCTGCTGCTTCCTCACCCTGATCGTAGGTATGACACGCATACATATCTGTATACATCACACCGTCATTGGCCTGTTCCATTAAACGCTCTGCCAGTGTTTGTGCATGCACACCGGCTACCGGATTACCGCCAAGCTGTGAACCGAAACTGTGCCCGAACAGAGATACAATATCGATTGCCATGTGTTCGTTTGCTTTTGAGCTATCAAGCAATGGCTTACCAACTTTCATTGGATATCCGGTGCCGAGCATCACAAGCCCTATTGAGTCAGTTGCCTTTCGAGCGCACTCGAGCGCTACCAGTGAGCCCATGCTGTGACCAACCCAGTGCACACCAGCGCCCTGTGCGAGCTTATCCATTAATCGACAAACAACATCAGCCGATTCCGGAATGGTTGCCGGCGGCTGACCGCCAGACTGACCATGACCCGGAAGGTCTATAGAGGCAATGTTATAACCGCGCTTGGCCCAATAGCGTGCAAACAGCGTCCACACCGTGTGGTCCATGGAAGCACCATGGATAAAGCAGATAAACGGTTGATCCGGCTGATGTGTTTCCCCACCCGTATAGACATAAATCTTGAGATTCTTATCAAGCTCCACAATCATTGCTCTACTCCTTTCTGCGAGGCCTTAAGCGCTGCACCCAAATCACCAATAAGATCCCGTTTGTCTTCAAGACCTATAGACAAACGCACCAGACCTTCAGATATTCCTGCCTCGCGCAGTGCGTCACTGTCCATGCGACCATGAGTAGTCGTAGCCGGATGAATCACCAGTGACTTGGCGTCACCAACATTAGCTAAATGCGAAAACAGCTGCAGACGTTCAATAAAACGGCGCCCGGCATCGCGCCCGCCTTTAAGTTCAAAACTGAACACAGCAGTAGAGCCGTTCGGTAACAGTTTGGCTGCAAGTTCACGATCGGGGTGATCAGGTAACTCCGGGTAGGCAACGCTTTCTACCGCGTCATTGGCACTGAGAAATTCAACTACCGCACGTGTGTTTTCAATATGGCGCTGCATTCTCATAGAGAGTGTTTCGCAACCTTGCAGCAGATAGAATGCATTGGCCGGACTCATACTGGCGCCGAAGTCTCGCAGCCCTTCGCGCCTGGCTCGTGCAACGAACGCCGCCGGTCCAAACTCTTCAACGAAGTTCATACCATGGAACCCTGCGTATGGTTCGGTGAGCTGGGTAAATTTGCCAGACTTTCTCCAGTCGAAGCGACCGGAATCGACCACACAGCCACCAATAGCTACACCATGACCACCAATAAATTTAGTCAGTGAGTGCACAATAATGTCTGCACCGTGATCGAAAGGTTTGATCAGGCACGGTGGCGTCAACGTTGAGTCGAGTACCAATGGCACACCATGTTCATGCGCAATATCCGCGATCACCGGCACATTTAAAACTTCACAACTTGGATTGGCGACCACTTCACCAAAACACAACCGCGTATTGTCACGCATCGCCGCGCGCCATTCTTCAGGATTTTGCGGATCAACGAAGGTGGTTTCGATACCAAAACGCGGGAACGTATAGGCGAGCAAATTGTGTGTACCACCGTATAGGGCGCGCGATGCAACAATGTGCGAGCCGGTTCCGGCCAGGGTACTGATGGCCAGATGAATCGCCGCCATTCCACTGGCCGTCGCCACTGCGCCCACACCACCTTCGAGTGCGGCAATACGCTCTTCCAGTACCGCAACAGTGGGGTTGGAAATTCGCGAGTAAACATGCCCGGCACGCCCCACATTAAACAGCGAGGCTGCATGCTCGCTGTCGTCAAAAACAAATGACGTACTCTGGTATAACGGCGTTGCGCGAGCACCGGTCGCCGGGTCCGGGCGTTGGCCGGCGTGCAACATCAGTGTGTCAAATTCAATATGTCGAGCCATGGAGCTACTCCCTGAACGGCCGTCGATTCTAACAGATCATATCAACAGGCAGGCACAGCAAAACAAAAGACCGGCACAATGATTACAGCGGCGGGAAATCACAGGCTGGAGGTTTACAAACAACTCCACTACACTCGCCGCGCATACCAACATTATCTCCGGAGTTTTTCATGTCGACACAAATCAAAAAAGTTGCTGTCATCGGCGCTGGCACCATGGGCGCTGGCATCGCCGGTTTATGTGCCGCCAAAGGCTGCGAAGTCGTGTTACTCGACATGACCCGCGAGCTGGCTGACAAAGGCATTGAAAAACTGACACTCGGCAAACGACCGGCTGTCACTGACGAAACCGCTGCACGCATTGGCAGAGGCTCATTGCAGGATGATCTATCGATGATCGCCGACAGCGACTGGATCTGCGAAGCGGTTGTCGAAGACCTGGCAATCAAGCGCGATCTTTTCAGCAGGCTTGAAGCGGTACGCAAAGACGGCTCTATCCTGTCGACTAATACCTCAGGTATACCCCTGAGAGATATCTATGCGCAGATGCCGGAACGCATGCAGCAGAATATTGCAGTAACACACTTCTTTAACCCGGTGCACATTATGAAACTGGTCGAGCTGGTGCCGGGCAGTAAGACCGACAATCGAGTGATGACTGCGCTCACTGACTTTCTCAACAACACGCTCGAAAAAGGTACCGTGCGCGCCAAAGACACAGTGAATTTTATCGGCAACCGGATCGGCTGCTACTGGATGCTTGCAGGGCTGCACAAAGCCGCTGACTCCGGACTGTCCATAGAGTCTGTCGATGCACTGATGTCAAAGCCGGTTGGCCTGCCCCCTACCGGTCTGTATGGACTGATCGATCTGATCGGACTGGATGTAATGGATTTTGTTGGTAAAAACCTCAGCAAGAATCTACCGGATAACGACCCGGGTCGATCTTATCTCGCACTGCCAGAGACAGAACAACATATGTTGAACAACGGACAGCTTGGCCGTAAAACCGGTGGTGGTTTTTATAAAATGGTGAAGAGTGCAGATGGCGAAAAGTCGATGCAGGTGTTTGACCTGCAACAAAAGGACTGGCGCGCCATACAGAAAGTTGAACTTAACGACGCACAAACAGACATTGAGCAATTAATGTATGGCAGCGATGGAGAAAGTCAGTTTGCATGGAATCTGATGAGTAACACACTAACCTATTCAAGCGCGCTGGTACCGGAAATATCCGATGACATTGTCAACGTCGACAGAGCAATGAAGTGGGGTTTTAACTGGGCACAAGGGCCGTTTGAATTACTCGATGCTGTAAACGCCCGAAAATTTGCTGAAAAATGTCAGGCCGAAGGCACTGCCATTGAAGGCATGCTTAAAGTACTTATGGATAGTGGTAACGATACGTTTTACCGCAATAACGGGTCAGAGTTTCTCGGGCTGGATGGTAACTATTATCCGGTTACCGGCTGATCCAAACGTAGCCTAGCCTGGATTATTCATGAGGATTCGCCATTCAGCGAAAATAGCGCAAAACAGGTCGCTTGATCGAGCGAGAAGCGTGGCCCGCCACGCGCCGGGCTGGATCATGCGAGATGTGCAGCGATATTTACGTCTGATGGTGAATAGACACAGTGCTAACTTAAAAATATTGTCTAAACGATTGTTTGGAACTATATGCATAGATAATCGCTA
>CALHCI010000218.1 GCA_937931165.1 uncultured Granulosicoccaceae bacterium | reverse complement strand
CTGCGACCGGCGGGTTTGAATGACCCGTACAGGAACGCGGTAAGCACATAACGACGGATCAACGACACCAGCGACTTAAATTTCGCAAACAGCTTTGTTTCCGGGGATCCCGCCATGCAAAATCATGAGAGCCATACACATCGTCAGTTCTACCATTTAACGATTGAAAAGATTAATCGCGCCCTCAATCCCCCGGAAGATTTGTGTTTTATTTACGTACAACACGCCTTTTCACCGTGTATTAACCACTTAACCTGTGTCGGTGACAGACTGGCCGCAGTTATCCCTAAAGGGAGTTCTTCCAAAGGTAACCCGGATGTCGTCGAGCAATTACACCAATTATTCCCCGGAAGAGTTTTATCCGATGTAACCCGACGCCACCTGACGGATACCTCTTATGCAGTTCAACTCGTTAAGGAAGTAACGAAAGGCAGGCCATTCGCCATTCTGGAATACGGCGCCTACTTCGCACCGGCTGCAGCAAGAATTGCATCAGACAGATACCTCGGACCGAAACTCGCCGGATTTGTTGAAGGTACAGAAAACGGTATTAAAGGCTCAGACGATGGCAACACCCCCGGTTACCGGCATGTTGTCAATGAAGTCAATCGACCCATAGTGTCCAAAGCCCGATCAATGATTAAAAACATTATGGATCTTGAAATCGGCCCGGCTATCGTTGAGTCTAGCGATAACCTGTTGCGTAAAACGCTGGGGTGTCGACTGCAACACTGGCGCGGCAAAATTGGTATCGTTGGTCTTGGTGCAATTGGTCAGGGGGTATTGAAGTCGCTAGGCAAACATAATTTACACCCGATGGTTTACGATGCTAAACCAGCGATCATGGCTGAGATGGCCTACAAACAATATGACGCCGTCGCTCAGACCACCGTCCTTGCAACCAGCGACATTCTTTTTCTGAACACAGGTAGCTGTTTTCTTTCTGACCACCCCGAACTATTGGAAAAATTAAAAGACGACGCCATTCTTATTTTGTGTACATCAGGTGAGGTTGAAGCAGGTATACCGCAATTGATCGACGCAGGTCATCTGCAACTGATAAGGTGTGATAGCAACGAAACGCTTGCCACCTACAAAACAATTTCCGGAAAGCGTATCCGCGTGATGTTAGGCGACGATCATATTGGGCAGGCTCCCAATATGATTGTAGAGGATGGCTCCGGGTCACCGGCAAATCTGATGTCAGATATGGAGTTCTACGCGCTGGGAGCTTACCTTGCGAGCAAACAAAACGTGTGCAAAGCCAATTCGATTCACGAATCACCCACAGCGCTGCAGACTGTAATTATAGAGCAATGGCTAGAGACGTTTTATCCGGCGACTTTAGACAACACTGTGCCACCTGACCACTTGTCAACAACCAATGATCAGGTAGCCGGTGAAACACAACCTTTGAACAGCTAATCTTTTAACACTCCGTTATTGTGACCGTATAGCTGCACTTAGTCTAATGTAAGCCCTGGCCGTTATCTCCCAGGCACATCGGCTACAGTTCTTTTTCAGCCTGCTCAATGTAAACCACCAGCGTGCAACCGTTTTTCGTGGTTGAGTTGTGCTCTGTACCCTCTTTCATTAATACCAGATCGCCCGGTTGATATTCTGTACCGTCGTTATCCGTAAGATCTCCGTCGAGCACAAAAAACTCTTCATCACCGGTATGACGGTGCGCTGCCGTTGTTGTGCCCGGCGCCATACGATACAAGTGAAAGCCAACACCAAACGGCTTGGCGGTATTTAGTTGCAGAACGGTCTGGCTTTCATCAGTCGAACCGTCTTCACATACCCAGGGTTTGAATGCTCCGTCATGAATATTGGCGATGACGCGGTCACCACTGGCCACAGTTTTCATACGTGATATTCCATCGTTGTCCAGATTCGCAGTATACGACCGAAGCGCTCTAATCAGAAGCTGAAGAATGATTCAGCCACCGTGCCCCCTGCGCAGGTATCGAGACGCCGGCACCCACACTCGCCAGACACATGTTCTGCCCTCCTCAACTGGTCTTCTTGACTGGCCCTCTTATCTGGTCCTCTTATCTAGCCCTCTAATTTGGCTATGTCACAAATACTAACGTGTACATCGTGTTACAAACTGACCAGACAGCAGGCTGTAAGCTCTCGATTGCAGCAGCTGAAGGCCTTATGGCCAATCTACATCCTGTTACAGATTTTCAACGGTTCCCGCCGCAATATAAGATCATCACTTGGAAAGGAGTAGCAAAACAATGAATTTTCGATCTATATTCGCAGCGGCCCTGATATTGGGCAGCCCGCACGCATTCAGCGCTGATATCACCAGGGAAGTGTTTCAGCCGGATGACGCCAGCAGCAGCTTTGCAGACATTGGTATTTCACTGGTAACCGGCAAGTTGCCGCTTATCGGATTCAATGATCAGAACCTGGATGAGTCCGGAGACACCATCAATTCTCTGCACATTGGCCTTGAGGGCCGGTTTGAATACAAAAGCTTTTTCCTCGAATTTATTGAGAACAGTTTCAGCAATGTGACTCTGGGCTTTGACGCGCACACCTCAGATAACAGCCATCACGAAGTGATCCTGACCAGTCTGTTTGATGAAATCACAAGAGATGATATTGAAGGCTTCGAGACGATCTCGGATAGAAAGGAAGACGTTAACGCCGGCATTCGCAGCAGTTTCTATTTTGACAAAAGTATTGTTCAAATAGAGTTGGTTAGCGACATTAACGACTCGCACAACGGCGTCATTGGCGCACTGCAATTTGGTCACCAGACTCAGTTTCGTAACTGGAACGTACACGGGCTTGTCGGCGTAAGATATTACTCTGAAAGCGTCGTCGACCACCTTTTTGGTGTATCTGACGACGAAGCGACAGAGACTATCGCCACCTACAATGCAAAAGACGGTTTTATGCCCACCATCCAGCTCGGCGCAACGCTACCGCTTAATGAGAAATGGATTTTCAGAACCAACGCCGAGTATTCAAGACTCCCGGACTCAGTATCTGACAGCCCTCTGGCCCAGGGCGACTACACCTACGCAGTTCAGGCAGGTGTTTACTACGTCTTGTATGGCGGGTAAGCAGCAATGGCTACACTCTTAACAATAGCCAGGTCGCTGCTGATCATGTTAGCCGGCCAGGCAACAGCCACAGCAGCCGATATGGCACAGCTGACCGTAACTCCGGATAAATGCGTTGCACTTAGAAAAGGGCAAGTCTGCTATCAGAAACTACGCTTTAGCTTTAGCGCAGCCAGCAAGGGCAATTATTGTTTGCTGGCAGGCAGCCAGTCTGAACCTTTGCATTGCTGGAGAAATGAATCTGAGGGAGGATTTGTCCATCGCCACTCAGCTGACTCGGCAGTTGATTTTTCACTGGTCAACGCTCAACGTGTTCCGGTCGCTTCTACAACAGTCACTGTTGCATGGGTGTATAAAAAATCCCGCAAGCGCAACCGCTGGAGACTTTTCTAGTGAATTCATCAACGACTAATGTAAAACCCCACGTAATGGTAGTTGAAGACGACGCCTCACTGGCCGACTGGGTCGGTGATTACCTTCTGGACAATGGCTATGACATCTCACTATCAGATCGTGGTGATGAAGCGATTAACCTGATTAAAATTGACGATCCGGATATTGTAATTCTGGATATCAATTTACCGGTTAAGAGCGGCTTTGAGGTTTGCCGTGAAGTGAGAGAGTTTTATCATAAGCCAATTCTCATGCTTACCGCCCGTGGTGAAGAATCAGACGAGGTGACCGGTATTGAATGTGGTGCTAACGACTATCTCATCAAACCGGTAAGACCAAAAGCATTGTTGGCCAGGGTAAATGCGCTGTTAAAACGCAACGATACAGCCCCTGTTGAAGCACATATCCGGGAGTTTGGCGGTTTTAAAATCGATGCCGAATCGAGAAGTGTCTACCTCGAAGAACAGATGGTCGACCTATCGTCTCATGAGTTTAACCTGCTATGGCTGCTGACGGAAAACGCCGGCGAAGTATTATCGAGAGATGACATAGTGAGCAAGATGCGAGGTATTGAATACGATGGCTTTAACCGCTCTGTTGATATTCTGATTTCACGCCTGAGAAAAAAGCTGCATGACGACAGCAGCAAGCCAAAGAAAATAAAAACTGTCTGGGGCAAAGGCTATATGTTCGCCACGGACGCCTGGTAACAATGAGCAGATTAACGGTTACGTTGCTGCTTGTTGTATTGATCGCGATTTTCGGGCTGGGTATCGGGCTGGATACGTTGTTTGAGCGGTACAATAACGATGCAGGTGACGAGCAATCACCAACTGAGTCTTTTGCCAACGGACTGGCTACCGCACTGAATCAATCAGATTCGCCGCAAACGCTAATAGAAGCGTGGCCACAAAACCCGACAGCAACCGTGACTCTCGAAAGCAGAGAAAATCTGCCACTTCCAGCCGCGTTGCTTCCCCGCTTTGAATCCGGCCAGTCTGTCGCTCTTGAATCTGAAAAAGGCATATCGTTACACTACTTGTTAAAGAACCACCAACAGGTATTGTCAGTAAGCACCACCAACGCCAATCGCAGCCAGAAACTTGCACTTGTGTTCACCAGCCTTTTTTATCTTGGCACACTGGCACTGGTACTACTTTGGTTAAAGCCACTTCTGCATCGTTTAAACTTACTTCGAAATACAGCACAGTCGTTTGGTGCTGGTAACCTTAACAGCAGAGTCGATAGCAAGGGGTTATCGTACATTCGGGATATTGAAACCGAATTCAACGCGATGGCCGGAAAAATCCAGCAACTGGTTGAAGACAACAAGCTACTCACCTCGGCAGTCAGCCACGATTTAAGAACACCTCTGGCACGCCTGAGATTCGGCCTGGACACACTTGCTGAAACCAAAGACCCCGTTGCAAGATCGCGATACCAGGAGCGAATAAACAATGATCTCAATGAGATGGAAAGTCTGGTCAACTCACTGTTGCGCTATGCCCGACTGGATAACGTTCTGGAGGGCATTGAGAAACAGCCTGTGGCACTGCGTAACCTGCTTAGTGAATGTAGCGCGCAATTTTACGATACCGGTTTACTAATCAAGATTGATCACGCAAGGCTTCAGGCAGACGATCAACTCATCATCAACGGTTGTATCGAACACCTGGCAACGCTCTTTAACAATCTGATTCAAAACGCGACTGACCATGCCAACAAAAAACTGATCGTAGAACTACACAGATCTAAAAACACCATTGAGATAGCATTCTGTGATGACGGACCGGGCATACCGGAACACTTGCGAAAGCACGTAATCAAACCGTTTCAACGCGGTGAGAGTTCTAATGCTATTAGTAATCCTTCAAACTATGGCTTAGGCCTGGCAGTGGTGTCACGAATAGCCAGGCATCATGGCGGTGAGATCAAGATTAGTAACTGTAAAAATCTTGGTGGAGCCAGAATCAGTGTTGTGTTCAAATGATTCAAGAAACTGAAGGTGCTTCTCACTAAATACCCAGAGCGAATTACCAACACATTCGGTTTGCAACCATAGATTAAAACCAAAAATACTATCAGTTGGATTTTCGTCGTACCAGTAGAACGAGCGGCCATTTGATGGTTCCGTTGACGTATACCCGCAACGAAAACACGTACTCCTGACGGCATCCTCTCCGTATGGAACACCATAAGATTTACGACCACATTTTGGACAAGAGATAAGCACATGCTCTCTACCGCGGAGTGATCAGTGAAAAACAGATCGTTCACGACGATGGCAAATTCGTGACTTTCAAATACCTTTGTAGTAACACCGGCAAGTGGGAGAAAAGACACCTTGAAGGGCATGCGTTCCTCAGACTTTTGTTTCGACATGTCTTGCCAAAAGGCTTTCGTCGGGCACGTGACTACGGGTTCATGCATGGCAATGCCAAACTGAAACTGCAACGGTTACAACGCTTTAACGTCTAACTGGCGTCGATACGTACAAGCCCGCAACAGATATTACGGTATCTTTGGGTGTCACGTGATAGCCATTGGGCCTTGATTAGAGCATCTGCCTGCTCCGCCACATGCGCAAAGAGTTACCGGAACTGCACCTTACGTGAGCGCTAACTAACTGGATGCACTTAAGCAAGCCATTACCCTTTGAATGCGTCGCTACAAGGTAAACTTCAATTGATTCTAGAGCGGCCGGATTGGAAAGCTCAAACCGGCAATATCGACTCTCTATATGTGTTTTAGGCAGGACCGTTTTTTTGATTCCAAGACAGGCATCGGATTCTTTGTAAGATTTGTTAAAATGAATTCACTTCGTTAGCTTGCCCCTGCCTGTTTCAAAAGGGGTTACCAACGAAAAAAACGTTTTTGTCTACTATTGCCTGTTGATAAAGTTACGGCTCATATGTGTTATACACATTTCATACAGTGAGCATCCACCAAGAGTAAGCCTTTGCTTCAATCAGCTTGAATTTGTGTCCATATCCTTTATTGTGCAGAATGATTTCCACAATACTGTCCTCTGGCATTGACACCCAGACGGACTCTGAATTTTTTAGCGTCATCCCTTTTCCTGCTAATTCTTCTAGTGTAGGACAACGACTATCTGGATATTTTTTATGACAAAAATGAACTTCTGATTGAACTACATTAGAGGGAAGAAAGTCTCCCTGAATACTGACGACACTAGCGCTGTTATTCTTAATCCGAATCCATCTTGGCCCGACGGTAACACGACCATCAATCGGCACAACTGGAACAATAAAACCAGCAGCCACAATTTTTGAAAAGTAGGATATAGAGCAGAATTCAATACTAACATCCCGATCAGTAACTGATGCTTGATTGCCAGTACCAAAGAGCACCCATTCAGCTGATGCATAACCACAAAAGGAGTCTTCTATTTGTGCAGATTCGTGGTCAATAGTTAAGTGATTTTGCCTTGATAGATTCGTACATCCAGTCATAAACAAAACCAAAATAGAAATGTATATCTTCATTTTTTCTCGTATAAAGTCAAGCTTACCCGCAATTTATAATCTGCTACTACCCCATAGGATGTGAGCTTACGAACACTGCGATAAGGGCAGCTTATAAAATTGTCGGCGTATAGCTTTGTTAGCTTTTTCACCTGTTTTAAGTCATTGCCCTAGGCCATTATTGATCACCGTCGTGCATGTTTCTACAAACCTGGAGTATGCCAGCGCTTGCTCATAATGAGATTACTTACATTGTTCGATAGCTTGCGTCATCATTTCATTGTTTGGTATCTCCCATACCATCTCCCAGCACATCAAATGATCTGGATCACCACATTCATGTAGTTCACATGCCTCAATTACTGCAGCGTTCTGATTGTCGAGAAAAGCCTGTGGGCAAGCGCTAGTTTTTGGATTGAGATGCATTCTAGAAAAACTATTCCAAAAATTGTCTGGGCCAACCAGTGAATATTCGACATCTTTATCTTTAATAAATCGACTGTCGGTTTCAAGAGTCTTGTACATTTTCTGCTTACAGACCTCTAATGCCTGCACGCGTGATTGATAGGATTTCTCTTCCTGCCTTTCCGTTTGCTGGTTGGCTGATCTTACATTACTACACTCCAGGTCAACAGGATTACAACGCCGTATGTTTATCAGCAAGTTTCCTCGCTTGCTCTGATTCCAAGCGCCAAGCCTGAACAAGACGTTAGTGTCTGCTTTATATTTTTCTAATGATTTGCAGATTTCCGGCTCACAATAAATCCCGAAACTTTGAATACCGCCAATGTCATACGAAATCTGAATGTTTGTTTCGTTCAAATGAAGCAATCTACCAGTGTGTGCACCTTCAGACGCAACGACTGGTAACGTGAAGACCACAACAGAAAGTATAACGAGTGTATTTACTAATTTGTGCATGTACTATTAGTCCAAGTTCAATTAGCAAGACATGCTGCCGCAAATTCAGCGATTAGTCTAAATGAATTAATAGCGCTTACCAATAACTTGTCGAGTACGAACTCAGCTATTCCTTGCAGAAATTCTGTCATGATTTGAAAGATACTCGATTTTTAAAGCTCTCACAGTAGGAACGCCCGTTACCGGGCGCCCCCTGCGCAGACCCGGACGTGCAGTTTTCCCGCATCCGGTTCCTCGGTCACACTCACTTTCGCGCGAATCATCACAGTTACCCGTTTCATGACTCAGTTGTTATTCCCTGCATTGAGGTTGTCTCATCTTTATCCGGCCCTACATACCACTTGTCCAGCATGAGTTTCCTGTACAGGCTACGTGCTTCCGTCAGGTCCTTCCCCCTGCGCCCGGCTTTCCCGGCCTCTGAGTACTATGCCTGATAAGACACCTCGATAGTATATAGACAGATCGCTCTGTCCCACCTGACCAGTACTCGGAAAATATACTACACCCGCGCCCACACATGTGTCCGGGATATCCTCCCTTACGTGCCCTAACGCTGTCAATTTCATAGACTCTCCCCGATCAGGAACACTCGAGGCTTCCTGGGTTCTACAACGTATCTCTACTTCTCTACTTGCATGCCACGGCCTGTGGACTCCGCCAGATCTCCACACTCTCACCAATACGAGTGCTTCTGTGTTGCCTTCGGTGTGCGTTAAAACCCTCGGCATCTGGATTGCACCTTTCGAAGCTGTACCAGCACTTCAGGGGACGCGATTCCCCCTACGGCCTACAAGTTTCTCTGTGTACGCTTACCTTGTAATTTCGTTCGTCAGTTACCTAACTCCTCA
>CALHCI010000217.1 GCA_937931165.1 uncultured Granulosicoccaceae bacterium | reverse complement strand
CGTCCACTGGTAGTAGAGCCACTCGAACCACGAGTATTGTTCTCGGCCGACCTGATCCCCACTACCCAGGGTGATGCAGGTGACGTCGACATCTACGAAACGGATCCGAATGTAACGCTGATACCGCAACTGCGCCAGGACGATACCGGCTCTGACGCAGCACCCGATGCAATGGAGATGCAGAGGGACAGCGCTGCTGTGCCTGAACAAAATAATGCAGACCAGCAACCACCGCCGGGTGACACAGACAGGCTGCATCAACAGCGTACAGCGGACTCCGCAGTCTCCGGTCCGGTTAATCCGGTAGCCTTTGACCATTCCGATCAGTCAACAGGCGAGAACGACGCCGATCCGCCTCCGCCTCAGTTGCAGCACGAAGCCGATCATTCTGTCAACCTGATATTCATGAACCAGGATATCAGCAAGGCCGAGGACCTTCTGACAGAAGTCAAACGTGACTATGGATCTGACGCCGAATGGATCGTTATCGATCTCCAAGCAAACGAAGACGGCGTCAGAGAGATCACAGAATCACTCAATGGCGTGACCGATGTGAATGCCATCCATATTATCGGTGAGGAAAAAGAAAACACCGTTCAGATTGGATCGGTACAACTCGACACTGAATCATTTCATCTGTACCGGGATGACATAAGCCAGTGGCGTCACGCACTTGCCGAGACAAACGACCAAAGCAACCGCATCTTTCTACATGGTACCGACATCACAGACGACTCGGGCACCGCGCTAATTGCAGAGCTCACAAACACAGTCGATGTTTCTGTACAACTGGTTGCAGACGTTGTGCAAGTCACGGAAGAAACGCCAGGGTCGGCAGGAAAAAGCAATCCAGACTCTGACCGTACACCGCAACAAATCTCATTAGCAGCGGATACCACAGAGACTGAAACCGAAACAACGGCTGTTAGCAATCAACGCACTGAATTGGTGTTCATTGATGCGAAAACCCCGGACGCGCAGCTATTACTCGACAACATTCGATCAAACACCAGTGACACAGTTGATCTGCATATTATTGAGATAGCGTCTGGTGCAAGCGGTGTCAGCATCATCACGGAATCAATACAGCAGTTCGACGAGGTTTCTGCACTACATATTATTTCTCATGGGTCCGACGGAACGGTCAATCTTGGCAATGAGGCGCTCAATCTTGAGACGCTATCTCAGCATGAAAGCATTATTTCAAGCTGGGCTGACTCACTTGACGATAGCGCTGACATACTGATTTACGGTTGCGATGTTGCCGACACTGATTACGGTCGACAGTTTATCAACGCGTTCGCACAGGTTAGTGGAGCAGACGTTGCAGCCAGCGACAACATCACAGGCCACAACAATCTGGGAGGAGACTGGCAGCTTGAGGCGAATACCGGCGAAATAGAAACCGATACCGTTTTAACAGACGACGTATCGACCGTGTGGCAACACTCTTTGCTGACTTATACGGTGACCAACACCCTTGACGGGGGTGCAGGCTCATTGCGACAGGCCATCCTCGACGCCAATGCCTCTATCGGTATACCGGACACCATACAATTCAGTATCTCCGGCAGTGGTCCTCATACATTTACCCCGTCAACACCACTTCCCGATATCACTGACACCTTGTTTATCGATGGATGGAGCGAGCCGGACTACGCCTCAGACGGAGTGCCGGTTATTGTTATCGACGCATCGGGTATCGGTACCGGCGACGGCCTGACACTTGACGCCGGCAGCGATAACTCAGTGATTCGCGGGCTCTCGATAATACAGGCGGTAAACGACGGCGTTGCATTGATCTCCAGCAACAACTGGATCTACGGAAACTACATTGGCGTTAATGTCGACGGTGTGACCGCTGCAGGAAATACCGACGACGGTATACAAATCTACAACAATTCAAATGGCAACCTGATCGGCACTGACGGTGACAGCGTTGATGATGCTTTTGAACGTAACGTTATCGGCGGTAACCAGGTTGGAATAAACGTCATTGGTGACAATATTACCAGTGGTACGATAAGTGGCAACTACATTGGTGTGGGGGCCGACGGGGTCAGTGTTGTAGGTAACACTTATGACGGGATCTATTTCAACAACGGGCCCGATTTCATTACTATCGGCGGCGCCACTCCTGCCCAGGGCAATGTCATTTCCGGCAACGGAGACAACGGCATCTACTTCGACGGTGAATTCACCGACAACAACACTATCCAGAATAATCTGATCGGCACCTCAGCGGACGGCAGTATCTTATTAGGCCAGGCAAGTGATGGCATATGGATTAGAGGTGGTGGCGACAACAACTCTATACTGGATAACATCATTGCCGGCTCCGACGTTTTTGGCATTGAATTGGATGGTGCTTCAGACGGTACTATTATTCTCGGAAACACCATCGGTACGGACAGTACCGGCACACTCAACTGGGGGTCGGGTGAAATCGGGATTCTCATTGAAGGCGGAACAACCAACACCACTATTGGCGGTACAACAGCGGGCGAAGGCAATACTATTGCTAACAGCGGCCGGGGTAACAGCGAATTTATTTTCTCAGGCATTCTGGTAGAAAACAACAATACCAACGTATCTATCCGTGGCAACAGCATCTTCGGAAATACCGGACCCGGTATTGACCTTTCCGAAAACAATTTCTCAGACGGCACCAGCCCCAACGACATCGGCGATACAGATACCGGTGGCAACAACGTACAGAACTGGGCAGTGCTCAATAGCGCGGCAATAAACAATGCCGGTATCTTTAGCTACGAGTTCGACACCGCTACACTCACTGCAGGCACGTATACCGTCGATTTCTATGCCAGCATCGATCGCCAACACGGAGAGGTTGAGGGCAAGCGCTACCTCGGCACGGTGACAGGTGTTGTGGACGGCGGTACCTACACAGGAATACTGAGTTCAGTCACTCTCAACCCGGGTGAATACATCACACTGATCACCAGCGATGCCAACGGCAATAGCTCAGAGTTTTCAAATTATGCGGTTGCTGTGGACAGTGATGCCGGGGGCACAACACCTGTCAGTATACAACCAACCAGTACACACGACGGTGGCCTGCGCATCGACCCGGATGGCGGCAACGATGCATACCTTGAAGTAGACAATGGCGGCGCCATCCTCGATGGCTTGTCTGCTTTCACCATGGAGCTTCAGTTTTCATCGACTGACAACGTCGGATCCCACGGGCTGCTGGAGTACAGCGAAATCGTTGACCGTCTTTCTGCCAAAGTAACGAGCACAGGGTTTCTGGAAGTTTATATCAATGGCAACTACCGTGCACTAAGCGGAATTAACTATCAAACCGGTCTGTTTGATGGTGCAAAACATAGCCTGGCTATAACCTGGGATAATGCGGCAGGCGACTTAAATGTTTATGTTGATGGTGTTCAGACAGATGCCATTACCGGCGTGGCTTCCGGACAAACCATTGGCGGTGCAGACTTCCCGCTGGTTATTGGCAGACAATACGGCAGTACCGGTCAGTTTGATATCTTACGAACCACAGATCTGACGCTCTACGATGTACGTATTTTCGACGCCGTGCGATCCGACGCCGAAATTTACGCAAACTACCAAACCACCCTGCCACAAGACGAACAAAACCTCCGTGCCAATTGGCGTTTTGACGAGTATTCCATCGATGGCGTTATACCGGATGTGGTGGATGCGAATAATATTACGGTAAAACATGCCGTCTTTACCGGTGCAACCACAGCCAATCCAACACTGACTTTCTGGGTGAGTGAAAACGCACAGGATGGTGCAGTAATCGGTGTCGTGACCGGACAGGATGTTGAACGCGAAGCGCTCAAAGCGTCGTTACTGGCTGCAAACCCCAACCTGTTCTACAGCGCAGAAACCAATAAATTCTATGAAGTGGACACCACGCCAAAAACCTGGCCGGTTGCCGAGGGTGACGCAGCACTGTCAACACTCAACGGCGTTAACGGCCAACTGGTACAGATCCGTTCAGCGCTTGAGAATGATTTCGTCACCGACGCACTGAATACCACCGGTACAACACAGGCATATATTGGCGCGTCCGATACAACAGTCGAGGGAGCTTGGCGATGGGGTGATGCTGTCAATGGCACACTGTTCTGGCAGGAAAACAATGCCGGCAGAGCTGTCGTTGGCGAGTACAGCAACTGGGCACCCGGCATGCCGGACAACCTTTCAGGAGGACAGGATTATGGGCGTCTGCTGGTTACCGGGCTCTGGGATGATCTGGAAGGGTCATTCGCGATGCGTTCAATTATTGAATACGACGCCGAGCAGGTACTCGACAATACCGAGTCGCTCACGTATTCAATACTGACGCAAACACCAGACAACGCATTCGCAGTGAACCCTTCAACGGGAGAAATCACCGTTGCGCAGGCGAGCGTACTTGACTATGAAACCAACGCCAACCACTCGGTGACCGTTCGGGTCACCGACGCCAACGCCAATACCTTCGACAGAACACTCAATGTTTCTTTGTATAACGAAACAGAGACCACTGCCACCCCCACGGACCTTACCAGTGGTATAGACCTGAACACCGACGGTGGAAACGATGCCTATCTGGTTGCCACGGATGGCACAGCGGTATTGGGCGGATTACAACAATTTACCTACGAGACCACTTTCGCAGGGACAGCTGCATCGGGCAATGATCAGTTCTTTGTCTCCTACGCAACTGCAACTTCCGACAACACCCTGGTCCTTCAGACGCTGCCCTCCAATGATTTGCGACTTAACATCAACGGCGTGAATCATGACAGCAGCGGCATTGACTTCAATGCGCTGCTATTCGACGGTGACAAACACACGCTGTCAGTTTCATGGGATAACACTAACGGTGATATTGCTGTCTATGTTGATGGAGAGTTAACTTACCAGGCGACCGGGTTGGCTGTCGGTGCGGCGGTCTATCCTGACGCTGGCGGTTCACTACTGTTCGGACAGGAACAGGGCATTGTCGGTGGCGCATTTAATTCAGACTGGAATTTCGAAGGTACGCTGTACGATGTGCGCGTGTGGAATGAGGTACGGAGTGCCGCAGACATCGCGCTGAATTACCAGTATAAGTTTGAAACCGGCAGCACCCCGGCTGGACTGGTGGCAAACTGGCAGATGGAATTCAACGGTACCAACGAAGTGATCGATATCATTTCGGAAGGCACCTCAAATAATCGCTTGTCTATTGGTCATGCGTCAGGTACCGGATTTTCCGCCAGCACCCCGGTGAGTGATTTACATGTCTATGAGAACGCGTCAGTCGGAACCACAGTCGGTTACGTAGTACCCACCGATGCGGACACCACAAACGACATTGCCACAGACGGATTATTCACAGAGGGTCTGCCAGCCGGTTCCAGTGCGCTGCGCGCCGCAGGTGCGAGCTTCGGTAGCTGGGAGGTAGAAACCAGCTCTATTGAAGGCCTTGGTGGCTGGATGAGCCCTGCACCACTGGGCGGTATTCCAGTTGAGCTTGCGGGTGGTTCGATAAAGCAAACCCTGACCACTCAGGCAGGTACAAGCTATCAGGTGGTGTTTGCTGTGAACGGTGACTTTACCGCTGGAAACCCGGTAAAAGAATTCCGTGCATCAGCAGGTGGTGTATCACAGGACTTTCAGTTCCAGCAACCCGCCGGCTGGAGTGCAACCAACCCGCTTTGGGAAAACCGATCGTTTACCTTTACTGCCGATAGCACCTCGACTGACCTGCGTTTTACCTCTCTGGATACCGGCAGCACAGCACAGGCATCAGTGATCTCGGATGTGCAGGTCATAGAAATTCCGGCGGCTGTTACGGTTTTGCTCAGTGCTGACCCAACTCTGCAATACGATGCAGCAACAGGTAAGTTCTATCAGCTGGTTAACTCTAACACTGGATGGACAGCCGCAGACACGAACGCGCGCGATACAACACTCAATGGTGTTGGTGGCCAGCTGGTTACCATCCGTTCTGCCTACGAGAATCAGCTAATAAGGGATATGCAGATCGCCATCGGAGGTAGCACAAACATTTGGCTTGGCGCTAACGATATAACCTCGGAGGGAAATTATTTCTGGCAGGAAAACGGTATCGATGGCGATCAGTTCTGGTCTGGAGGACTAGGTGGTACTGCCTCCGCTTTTCAGGACTTTGAACCGGCAACTCCAGACAATGCCGCGGGAGGGACTGAACATTACCTTGAGATGAGGGCGGATTTCAATGGACAATGGAATGACAATGCGGAAGCAGGTACCGGAACCTATGCTTACGTTGTTGAATGGAATGCTTCGCAGGTTCTGGCGAACTTCACCTACAGCCTTATAGATGATGCAGCCGGCAGATTCGCCATCGATGAAAACTCCGGGAAGATTACAGTTGCCAACGGCAATCTGATCGACTACGAAACTGCGACTTCGCACAACATCACCGTTGAAGTAACCGACGCTACAGGCAACGTCTACAGCGAGGTTATGCCGGTTACTGTTGATGACTCCATAGAACTCAACGGCATTCCGACAGACCTTTCCAGCGGCATCGAGCTGAACACGGATAACGGTAATGATGCCTATCTGATCGCCGACAATGGTGCAGCAATACTGGGTGGTCTTGAGCAACTGACCTACGAGTTTTCGTTCGCGACTACAGCAGCAGGCAACATTAATTTGTTGTCATATCGATCACCGACAGACGCCGGAATCAATGACGATGCTGTGCGGCTCCAAATTTACACAGCCGGTTCGCTAAATTTCGCCGTCAATGGTATCGGCGCTACCTACAGTGATTTCAACTTTAATCAAATTCGCGATGGTGAAGTTCATAACGTTGCACTGACCTGGGATAATACCAACGGTGATCTGCAAGTGTTTGTGGATGGTGAACTGGTTATCACAGCAACAGGACATGCCGCAGGAGAAACCATCCGTACCGGTGGCACTTTGATTATCGGTCACGAGCAAGACTCCATTGCTGGCGGTTTCAACACCAATGCAGTGACTACTGCGACACTATATGACATCAGAGTCTGGGACGACGTGCGCACCCATACGGAGATTGCCCGTAGTTACCAGAACAAATTCGACACCTCATCATTGCCTGCCAATCTGATTGCCAACTGGCAAATGAATGGGTTAAACGGATCCGGCGAAGTTGTCGATGTTGTCAGCGGCAACAACCTCGGCACAGAGCACATAGCAGCGATTCCACTGGACTCCTATACCACCACTACGACCGGAGTAACTGCTTACGGAAATACAGTGGTTCTGGACGCTGCCACCGCACCCTCATCATTTGGTTCTCAATTTAACTCAGCACTATTCTCTTCACTCGGATTCACTGACGACTACACCGTTTCGTTTACGCTGGACGAAGTCACTCCATTCAACTTTATGGTGGGACTGGGACTTGTCGACAGCGGTACAGGACTCACCGACATCGACCAGGGCTTTTACTTCGTTCCCTCCGGCGATTCATATGCCGGCCAGAACGGCATAGTTACGCAGATTGTTTCCGGTGTTTCTGCAGGGGATGAATTTTCACTGTACGTCAATGGAACTACCCTGGAATACCGCCGCAACGGCACCATTCTCCATACAGAGACGATCACAGCTTCATCAGACTGGTATCTGGATTCCTCCTTCTCCAATGAAGATGATGTTTCTCTGAGCAAAATCCGTATCTATAACGGAAGTGTAGAAAATACCGACTTTACATACAGTGCCACCCCGACTGCAGAACTGAATATTGATGAGAACAGTGAAAACGGCACTTCTGTCGGATTTGTTGTACCGCACGATCCGCAAACACCTCAAAACATAGTCAGTGATGGTTTATTCAATCACGCCGGTGCTACCGGCTACGTAAACGTACCCAACGGCCAGACAGTCGGTGGCGCCGGTGGCAGCTGGGTGGTAACATCCGGTAATGTTGATTTAGAAGGACTGTTCCAGGACGCTCCTCTCGGCGGCACACCACTGGGACTGGACGGCACAACACCCGGTGCAATAGAACAGACACTTACCACTGAACCCGGGCGTACGTATCAGGTAGTGTTTGCTCTTTCTGCGAACTATGGCGGTACCACTTCTGCCAGTCTGCAGGCAAGCGCTGCGCAGACCGCAGTTGATTTTACGGTACAAAAAACACCGGACTGGTCAGCGGCCAACATGCTTTGGGAACAGCGATCATTTAATTTTGTTGCCACGGACAGCACGACGACATTAAGTTTTGCATCGTTAAGTGCATCCGGCGGCAACGGTCCAATCATCAGCGACGTGCAGGTGGTTGAGGTGTCACAGGGTACTGCTACCATTCTGGACGACAACCCCGGTGTTTCCTACAACGCAGCGACCGGCAAGTTCTATCAGCTGGTTAACACGCCGGTAGATTTTACCACGGCATTAAGCAACGCTACCGGTACCAGCCTGAATGGTGTTTCCGGGCAACTCGGCACCATAGGGTCCCACTACGAAAACGATATCTTCGCAAACTGGGCAGCCTCTTCCGGTAACGATCTGTGGCTGGGCGCCAGTGACGCCAACGATGACGGGAACTGGAACTGGTTATCAGGCACTACTGAATCTGACAAACAATTCTGGACTGGTGGAAGTGGTGGCAGTGCGGTAAACGGACATTACGTGCCTGCTTTCGGACAGTCTGAAGGCGCCGGGGAACAATACATCACAGTGCAGGCCAACGGAGACTGGGGTGATCAGACTGTTTCCGGTTCCCATGCATACGTGATTGAATGGAATGCAAGCGACGTACTTTCAAACTACACATTCAGTTTTGGTGCTGGCGGAGACGCAGGTGGTCGATTCGCAATTGACAACAACACTGGTGAAATTACAGTCGCTGACAGTACATTGCTGGACTACGAAACTAACACCTCGCACAGTATCACTGTTGAAGTTACCGACGCATCTAACAATACCTACAGTGAAGTAATGTCGGTAGCGGTAAACAATCAGTTTGAAATTGTTCAAACTGTGCCAGCAGCGCAAAGTACTGACGAAGATACACCACTGGTGTTCAGTACAGCTACCGCTAACGCAGTGAGTGTCAGTGACACTGTTGATGCTGAAAACAGCAGATTGCAGGTTTATCTGTCAATTGATGCCAACGGCACGATAACTTTATCTCAGACCACCGGTCTTTCGTTTACACCAGGTGCTTCCAACGGCAGCGCTTCAATGACGATTCAGGGAACAGAATCAGATATAAACGCAGCGTTAGAAGGAATGATTTTCACACCCGCATCTGAATACTCCGGTGCAGTTACGCTGACAATGACCACCTCGGTAGAAGCCGATCTTCAAGGTAGATATGAGTTTGAGGCTAATGCCGATGACACCAGTACCGGTTTGACACAAAACGTAACACTTGTCAGTAACGCAGCTATTGTAGCG
>CALHCI010000216.1 GCA_937931165.1 uncultured Granulosicoccaceae bacterium | reverse complement strand
CACAAGCTCGATGAAGGCGGGCAGATAAAGGCTGATTTCTATTTTGGTAAGGCAGGTTCACTGTGGGCGGTGGATTACCTGCAACGCGCAGGTGCTGTGAAGTCTGCGTTTGATGTGTCCGGTTACCTGGATGATCTACTGATTGAAAACCGGAAATATCGCAAGCGACTGCCACACCCCGATAATGCTTCTTATCTGTTTGGCGAGATGCCGCTGTTACTCATGCAGTATCGCCATCGTCCCTGTGATGAAATCGCGGCCGAAATTAAACGCGCTATTAATGAGAATAATGAACAGCCGGTCAGAGAGTTAATGTGGGGAATGGCGGGGTCGATGCTGGTGGCGCTAACCATGTACCAGTGGACTGCGCAAAAACAATGGGCAACGCTATACCGCAAACAGGCAAAGCGACTGATGTCCGAGTGGGAGAAAGTCAGTGGTGCAGGCTACTTATGGAACATTGCGTTGTATCAGTACAACGGATATTTTCTTGGGCCTGTGCACGGATTCAGTGGTAATGCGTTTGCATTAATCAAAGGCTTCGAGTTACTCACCAATAAACAGGTATCGCAAGTAACCAGTCGCGTGATGGATACCACATTCAACACGGCCATGGTGACTGATCAGCACGCAAACTGGATGCCGAGTTACCAGGTCGAGTCGGATAACACTAAAAGTAGCGGCAAAAAGCCATTGCTTCAATTCTGCCATGGTGCACCGGGTATGATCATACCGTTAGCGGGCTTACCGATTGGGCAACACCCGGGGTTTGATGAAGTACTGCTAAAAGGAGGTGATCTGATCTGGGATGCCGGGTTGCTTGAAAAAGGGCCGGGTCTGTGTCACGGCACCAGTGGTAATGGCTACGCCTTTCTAAAACTTTATCAGCGCACGGGTGATAAAAAGTGGATGTCGAGGGCAAGGGCATATGCAATGTATTCCATTGAGCAGTACGAGGAAATCAGAGCGTACTACCAGGCACCGCGATTTCCACTCTGGACTGGTGATGCCGGTATGGCAATCTACCTTTGGGGGTGTTTGCAGTCAGATGCCAACTTCCCCACGCTGGATGTTTTCTGACTGGTGAGATGTCAGTAAATTCAGCTGTTTTTGCGGCCTTCCACGGCAATCAGGCGATCTGCAGCATGGGTTGATCAGCGTCCCTGTACCGTGCCATCGATGCGCACAATAATTAATTCGTGGCTCAAATAAAAGCTCGACTTGCGGCAGAAAGTTCCTTTAATATGTCATCGGGCGGGACGGGAAGTGTTACCAATTCGTCCCTCGGCTTAATCTAAAAAATTGCTGAACAAACGGAGGAAATATGATCGCACGCAAACTCGCATCAGTCACCGCGGTTTCACTGGCATCATTGTGTTACGCCAATTCATCACAGGCAGAAGATCTCACGCTCTGCTGGGCTGCCTGGGATCCTGCTAACGCCCTGGTAGAACTCAGTAAAGACTTTGAGTCGAAAAGCGGCCACACCATGAATTTTGAATTCGTGCCCTGGCCTAACTTTGCAGACCGCATGCTTAACGAACTTAATTCCGGCGGTAAGCTGTGTGACCTTTTAATTGGCGACAGCCAGTGGATTGGTGGTGGTGCCGAGAATGGTCACTACGTAAAGCTCAATGATTTCTTTGATGCCGAAGGCATCAGTATGGATGACTTTGCACCGGCAACGGTTTACGCCTATTCAACCTGGCCAAAAGGCACGCCAAACTACTACGCGCTGCCAGCGATGGGTGATGCAAACGGCTGGTTCTACCGTAAAGACTGGTTCGAAGACGCT
The DNA here is from genome assembly GCA_937931165.1 of uncultured Granulosicoccaceae bacterium. Classification (GTDB taxonomy): domain Bacteria; phylum Pseudomonadota; class Gammaproteobacteria; order Granulosicoccales; family Granulosicoccaceae. Next base: position 10,285 of record CALHCI010000216.1, on the reverse strand, counting down.
GACATCAAGGCTGCTTATAAAGAAGCGACCGGTGATGAGCTCGGCGAGCCTAAGACTCAAAAAGAAATGCTGCAGATAGCGCAGTTTTTCCAGGGTCGTGAAATTGATGGCAAAACCGTATACGGCGCTGCCATTTTTACCGAGCGTGGTTCTGAAGGTATTACCATGGGCGCTACCAGCGCGTTGTATCCGTGGGGCTTTAAGTATGAAAATACCCCGGGTAAATATGACATGGAAGGCGCTGTAAACTCCGCTGAGGCCGTTGAAGCGCTGGAGTTCTATAAAGAGTTCTATGAAACAGCGACACCGCCGGGTTATACCAACTCGTACATGGGTGAAAGCCTCGATGCGTTTAAGTCCGGTCAGGTAGCAATGGCCATGAACTGGTTTGCATTCTTCCCAGGTTTATACGCTGACCCTGATACCGGTGGCGATAAAATCGACTTCTTCGTCAATCCTCCGCAAAATCAGGCTGGTTCCACGCTTGGCGGGCAAGGTATCTCGGTGGTGTCTTACTCTGAGAAAAAAGACGCATCCCTCGAATACATCAAGTGGTTTGCAGACCCTGCCATTCAGGCACAGTGGTGGAGCATGGGCGGTTACTCAGCGCACAACTCAGTACTGAACGGAGATGGCTTTGAAGAAAGCGCGCCATTTGCCGGTGACTTCCTTGTGGCCATGGAAGATGTACAGGATTTCTGGCAGGAGCCAGCCTATGCAGAATTGCTGCTCGCGATGCAAAAGCGCATCCACGACTACGTAGTTGCAGACCAGGGTACCGCTCAGGAAGCGCTGGATAAGCTTATTGAAGACTGGACTGAAGTCTTTGAAGACGAGGGTAAGCTCTAAGCCCAGGTTTTTTAACACTGTAAGTCACGGGTGGCAATGTTCGTTGCCACCCTTTTCCCTACTCGTTACCCGGACAATCTATGAGCATTGATCGTCTCGCCAGTGCAACGCCTGTGCGTGTCGCTCGAAAAGTTAAGGGTCTCTCTGATCGAGCTATTGCATGGATATTTGTCGGCCCGACAATATTTTTGCTGCTTGCAATCAATATCTTTCCTTTAATCTGGACGATCAACCTTAGTTTTACCAATTTCAAAGCCAACAGAATCAACCGCGAGGTTAAATATGTTGGTCTGCGTAACTACGAACGTATTCTCGGTGACAGTGATATCTGGCTGTCAATGCAGGCAACTGCACACTTTCTGTTCTGGACGCTGTTTTTTCAGGTGTTGCTGGGGTTTGCGCTGGCATGGCTGATTAATCGCAAATTTCGCGGCAACGATTTATGGACCACCATTATTGTTCTGCCGATGATGTTATCGCCGGCGGTGGTTGGTAACTTCTGGACTTTTCTGTACCAGCCCCAAATCGGATTGTTTAACTACATCATTACGTTTTTTACCGGTGCTGACCCCTCCAGTTTCGAAATGCTCGGATCGGTTGATCTGGCACCCTGGTCCATTGTTATTGTTGATACCTGGATGTGGACGCCGTTTGTGATGTTGATCTGTCTGGCGGGTTTACGCTCAATACCTGACTACATCTACGAGGCCGCAGAGATCGACAGGGCATCAAAGCTCAGGCAGTTTTTTACGATCACTGTTCCCATGGTACTGCCGTTTCTTATGCTGGCTGTGCTTTTCCGCGGTATTGAAAATTTTAAAATGTTTGATCTGGTGGTACAGCTTACCGGTGGCGGCCCGGGCTCGGTGACAGAAATGGCATCCATAAATCTCAAGCGTGAAGCCTTTGAAAAATGGCGGACCGGTTACTCCAGTGCGTTTGCCATCATATTGTTTGTTACCGTGTTTGGTCTGGCTTCCATTTATGTGAAGGCGCTGAATAAAGTGAAAGAGCGGTAGCGCCATGAGTTACTCGATCACTGAGCCTACTTCGCGACAGAAATGGTTTGCCGGAACGCTGGTTATTCTGTACGCCGTTATTACCATGATCCCGCTGTTGTGGATCATGATGACAAGCTTCAAAACACCACCAGACAGTATCAGTTACCCGCCAAAGGTGTTCTACACGCCGTCACTGGAAGGTTACGTTAATCTTTTTACCACCCGCACCCGCGTCAGTCCTGAAAAGCTGGCCAGTCTGCCACCACCGGAAAACTTTGCCGAAGAGATAGTGCGTGGTCGCAATATGGTGATTGCCGGGCCTTCCAAATTTGGTGGCCGTTTTTTAAACTCGGTAATTATTGGTTTTGGCTCAACGTTCTTAAGCATAATCCTCGGTACGCTTGCCGCCTATGCGTTTTCACGGTTCAGAATTCCACTGGCTGATGACTTGTTGTTTTTTATACTCTCAACGCGAATGATGCCGCCTATTGCAGTGGCTATTCCCATATTTCTGATGTACCGCAAGCTCGGGCTAAGTGATACCCACCTCGGTATGATTTTGTTGTACACCGCCGTCAACATATCGCTGGCAGTATGGTTGTTAAAAGGCTTCATTGATGAAATCCCCAGGGAATATGAAGAAGCCGCACTGATTGACGGATATACGCGCTTTCAGGCCTTTTATAAGGTTGTGCTTCCGCAGGCGGCCACCGGCATTGCATCAACCGCTATATTCTGTTTGATCTTTGCATGGAACGAATATGCGTTTGCAGTACTCCTGACATCCGGTACCGCACAGACTGCACCGCCGTTTATCCCCACCATTATTGGTGTTGGCGGACTCGACTGGCCGGCAATCGCAGCGGGGGCTACTCTGTTTCTGCTGCCGGTGATGATTTTTACCGTCATGCTGAGAAAGCATTTACTGCGTGGTATTACTTTCGGAGCGGTACGAAAATGATGCGCTTTCTTAAAGGGCTGTTTACCTTCCGGCGCGGTCCGTGGGAAATGATCGCCACCATCCTGATCGCAGCCGGTGTGTTTATGCTAATGCAGCCCTTTGTGATGTGGGCATATACCTATTCGTTTATCGTCACGCTGTGTGGCACGGTGATGTTTATTATTGTCAGTCACTTTCCGGAACAGGATTAATGGCCGAGATTGTCATTAAAAACCTGCGTAAAGACTTTGGTGATTTTACTGCGGTAAAAGAGTCTTCCTTCACGATTGCTGACGGTGAGTTTTTTATGTTGCTCGGGCCGTCCGGCTGTGGCAAAACCACTACGCTCAGAATGATTGCCGGGCTGGAGCTGCCAACCTCCGGAGAGATCTATCTCGACGGTGAAGAAATCAGCCAGCGTCCACCGTCACAGCGTGATATCGCTTTTGTATTCCAGATGTTTGCACTGTACCCGCATATGAATGTCAGGCGTAACATCAGTTACCCACTGATTAGTCAGGGCATGAAACGAAAAGACGTACGTGCCAAAGTTGCTGAGGTTGCCAAAATTCTCGGTATTGAAGACATGCTCGACAAATCAGTCGGTGGATTGTCCGGTGGTGATCGTCAGCGCGTAGCGCTTGGTCGTGCCATTGTTCGTGAGCCAAAAGCCTTCATGATGGACGAGCCACTGGGCGCACTGGATGCCGAATTCCGTGAGCACATGGCTGATGAACTGCGTGCTCTGCATGATCGCATGGGGGCCACTACGGTTTACGTTACCCACGATCAACTCGAAGCCATGCAAATGGGTGACAAGATTGTGGTGATGAATAATGCGGTGGTCGAGCAGTTTGGCACACCGCAGGATATCTACGATAAACCGGCCAGCATTTTTGTGGCGGATTTTATCGGTTCGCCGTCAATGAATTTTCTGGAGTTTGAAGGGGCAATTAGTGACCGTTCAAATACAGTGAATCTTAACGGCACAGAGATACCGGTACCGCTTCAGCTTGAAGGGAAACAGGGCAAGCTGGTGTTCGGGGTCCGTCCGGAACATGTCGAATTGTCAGATAACGGGCTGCTACAGGGGCAAGTGCTTGCCACCGAGTACCTTGGCACCACACAGATTGTGATCTTGCAGTCAGAATTCGGTGAACTGAAGGCGCGCGTCGATTCATCATTACCGGTTGCTGCCGGCGATCAGATAGGTGTGTCATTTAAAACACCAACTATTACCTTGTTCGATCAAAGCACCGGAAGGGCTTTACGATCCGAGCTTAATGATGGTGTGATAATCACCGGCACGGAGCGCTAGCTTATGGCTGAAGTGATCCTTGAAAATATAAATAAGTCATTCGGTCGTGAACAGGCCGTTATCGATATGAACATGACTATCGATAACGGCAGCTTTGTGGTCTTGCTCGGGCCGACAGGCGCCGGCAAAACCACGACCCTGCGCCTGATCTCGGGCCTTGAGGAATTGGATTCCGGTTCTATTAGTATTGATGGTCGTTTGGTTAACACAGAAACACCTGCACAGCGTGATGTGGCCATGGTGTTTCAGCAATACTCGCTGTATCCGCATTTAAGTGTTAAAAATAATCTGGCGTTTCCGTTGCGATCACCGATTTTAAAAACGCCTAAAGCAGAGATCGAACGCAAAGTTATGGAGATTGCAGAAATTCTGCAAATTTCCGGCAAGCTCGATAACAAAGCCACTGAGTTATCCGGTGGTGAAATGCAGCGTGTCTCCATTGGCCGGGCGCTGGTGCGTGATCCTGCCATCTTCCTTATGGATGAACCGTTAAGCTCTCTTGATGCACGGCTGCGGGCAGATCTGCGTATCGAACTTAAACGCATTCACGCAGATCTGGGTTCGACACTTTTGTATGTGACGCATGATCAGGTCGAGGCTATGACAATGGCCACACATGTGGGGGTGCTTGAAGAAGGCTGGCTGGTGCAGTTCGGATCTCCCAGGGATATCTACGAAAACCCGAGCAGTATTTATGTGGCCGGACGACTCGGTTTGCCACGTATCAATATTTTACCGGCAGATCTTTTTACAGAAACCCGGGGACGTGCGAGCCAAATCGGATTGCGTCCGGAGCATATTGCCTTTGGTGATGGCATAGAAGCCAGCGTCAAGCGAGTGGAGCATCTGGGCGATCAGACGCGATTGCATTTACAGGTTAATGAGTTTGCTATCACCGCCTTAAGTCCTGTCGGTAACCCCTACCTGGCAGGCAGCACGGTAAAAATCCAACCGTTGAATCCGCTTTGCTTTGACGAGCGCGGAGATCGTATCGCAGGAACAAATCGATGACCCAATTTATCAACGACAAACAAAACCTCGTTACTGAAGCGATTGATGGTTTACTGGCGACTGCCGGGGGCCAGCTGTATCGTCTTGATGGTTATCCGCATATCAAAGTGGTTTGCCGCAGTGATTGGGATAAAAGCAAGGTCGCACTGATATCAGGGGGTGGTTCCGGTCATGAGCCGGCGCATGCAGGGTTTGTCGGGCAGGGGCTGTTAACTGCAGCGGTCTGTGGTGAAGTGTTTGCATCGCCATCCGTTGATGCTGTGCTTGCAGGTATTCTGGCGGTCACCGGTAGTGCGGGCTGTCTGCTTGTCGTTAAAAACTATACCGGAGACAGACTCAATTTCGGTCTCGCTGCAGAACGAGCCAGGGCCATGGGTCTCAAAGTAGAGATGGTGGTCGTCGATGACGATATCGCACTACCAGACCTGCCGCAGGCACGCGGTGTAGCCGGTACGTTGTTTGTGCACAAAATAGCCGGTGCCATGGCAGAGCAGGGGGCAACACTTGATCAAGTCACGCATGCTGCACAGCAGGTTATTGATGGCACGTCTTCCATCGGTACATCGCTTGATACCTGCACGGTACCCGGCTCACCGAAAGAAGACCGTATCAGTGCCGGTAATGTCGAGCTTGGCCTTGGCATTCATGGTGAGCCCGGCGTAGAGCAGGTTGCCTGTGACAGCGCCCGGCAGGCAATGCAACTGGTTGTTCGCAAGCTCAAACCGGTCATGGGTGGCAAAAAGGTTGTTGCACTGTTAAATAATCTGGGTGGCACAACGCCGCTTGAGATGTCTGTGCTGGCCAATGAGCTGGTTAGTACCTGCGATAACGTCACGCATGTTATTGGTCCATCTTTGTTAATGACTTCTCTCGATATGCATGGCTTCTCTGTTTCTGTGATTGATGCAGATGAAAGTCAGCTTGCCGCGTTAGCAGCACCAGTCGGTGCCAGTGCCTGGCCGCAAATGCAGGCAGTGAATAATAGTTATGTGCAACCTGTGCCGGAGGGTCTTGCACCGCAAGCGCCGGTCGCGTCAGAAGATGCTGCTGCCCGTGCAACCATAGAGCAGGTGTGTGATCTGCTTGTTGCGGCGCAAAGTGATCTGAATGAACTCGACGCCAAGTCCGGTGATGGTGACACTGGCAGTACACTCGCCACTGCCGCCGGTGCTTTAAAACAGAGCCTCAGTCGTATGCCACTGGCAGAACCGGATCGCCTAATGCGCGCACTCGGCAATGAACTCAGTCAAACCATGGGTGGGTCTTCGGGTGTGATCATGGCTATCTTTTTTAATGCCAGTGGAGATGCCTGTGCGGCAGGTGCGTCAGTTGAAGCGTCACTGTTAAAAGGGCTTGAGCGAGTCAGCCAGGTAGGTGGTGCAGTCGTTGGTGATCGCACCATGATAGATGCCTTGCAACCGGCACTTGAAGCATTACCTGGTGGGTTAGAAAAGGCCGCAGCTGCAGCAAGAAAAGGTGCAGACAATACTGCCACTATCGGTCGTGCCAAAGCGGGCCGCGCGGCGTATGTGCCGGAAGATAATCTGATTGGAAATAATGACCCTGGAGCCGAAGCGGTAGCGCGGGTGTTCGAAGGTCTGGCAACAAAAAGTTAGAGGATACTCAACATGAAAACGATAAAAGGTCCGGCGTTGTTTCTGGCGCAGTTTGCTGGTGATGAAGCACCGTTTAACTCATGGGACAGCATTACCAAATGGGCTGCAGATTGTGGCTACAAAGGGGTACAGATTCCAAGCTGGGATGCGCGCCTGTTTGATTTGGGCAAAGCAGCTGACTCAAAAGACTATTGTGATGAAATAAAAGGCGTTGCCAGTGCCAACGGTGTAGAAGTAACCGAGCTGTCTACCCACTTGCAGGGGCAGCTGGTTGCGGTACATCCGGCATACGACACCGCGTTTGACGGGTTCGCAGACCCTTCTGTACACGGTAATCCCAAGGCACGGCAGGAGTGGGCGGTAGATCAGGTTAAAAAAGCGTTGAGTGCTTCGAAGCATATGGGTATTAATGCACACGCCACTTTTTCCGGTGCACTTGCATGGCCGTATGTGTATCCGTGGCCACAGCGTCCGGCAGGCTTAATAGAAACCGCTTTTGACGAGTTAGCCAGCAGGTGGAAGCCTATCCTCGATCATGCAGATTCATGTGGTGTAGATGTCTGTTACGAAATACACCCCGGTGAAGACCTGCACGACGGTGTGACGTTTGAGATGTTTCTTGAGCGTGTGAACAATCACGTACGCTGCAACATGCTGTACGACCCGTCACACTATGTGCTGCAGTGTCTCGATTACATCGACAACATCGATATCTACAAAGACCGCATCAAAATGTTTCATGTGAAAGATGCCGAGTTTAATCCTACTGGTCGCCAGGGCGTCTATTCCGGTTATCAGTCATGGACTGACCGTGCCGGTCGGTTCCGTTCACTGGGAGACGGGCAGGTAGACTTCGCTGCCATTTTCGCAAAAATGGCAGCTAATGATTTTGATGGCTGGGCGGTAGTTGAGTGGGAATGTTGCCTTAAGCACCCGGAGGACGGTGCCAGAGAAGGAGCGGCGTTCGTTGCAGACCACATCATTCGTGTAACCGAACGCGCCTTTGATGACTTTGCCGACGGTGGTACAGACGAGGCAGCCAATAAAAAAATGTTAGGTATTACGTGAGGGAATCATCATGGCAATAGAGGGAAATCAAAACGAGTCTGGTGTGACTGATCGTATCCGGCTTGGCATGGTCGGTGGTGGTAATGATGCGTTTATTGGTGCAGTGCATCGCATTGCATCGCGAATAGATGATCGCTACGAGCTGGTGGCCGGTGCACTCTCATCAACCGCTGAAAAATCCCAGGCGTCCGGCCGTGCTCTCGGCCTTGATGAAGATCGCATCTATGATGACTTTAAAGCCATGGCCATTCGTGAAGCACGGCTGAAAAACGGTATTGAAGCGGTATCTATCGTTACGCCCAACCATGTGCACTACAAAGCATCTATAGAGTTTTTAAAGCGCGGTATTCATGTGATCTGTGATAAGCCGTTAACCTCAACCCTGCCAGATGCAAAGAAACTGGTTGCGGCAGCAGAAAAATCAGATGCACTGTTTATTCTTACGCACAACTATACGGGTTATCCGATGGTGCGGCACGCGCGTGAAATGGTCGCCAACGGAGAGCTTGGCAACCTGCGTGTGATTCAGGTGGAATATCCGCAAGACTGGTTATCGGTAGAGCAGGACTTCAAACAGGCAGAGTGGCGCACCGACCCGGAGCGTTCAGGTGCCGGTGGCTGCACCGGTGACATTGGAACGCACGCGTTTAATCTTGCGTGTTTTATCAGTGGTCTTGAGGTAGAAAGCCTGTGTGCAGACATACAGGCATTTGTCGAGGGCAGAAAAGTCGATGACAACGCGCATGTCATGCTGCGCTACGCCGGTGGTGCACGCGGAATGCTGTGGGCAAGCCAGGTAGCACCGGGTAATGAAAACGCGCTTCGTGTTCGCATCTATGGTGATAAAGGCGGCATTGAATGGGCGCAGGAAGATCCTAACTACCTCTGGTACACACCTTTTGGTGAACCGAAGCGTCTGCTAACGCGCAACGGCGCAGGCGCCGGTGATGCTGCTGCACGTATGAGTCGAATACCACCGGGACACCCGGAAGGTTATCTTGAAGGTTTTGCAAACATCTATTCAGAGGCTGCAGACGCCATCGTTGCAGCGCGTGATGGAAAATCTGTGAGTGACGATGTCGTGTACCCTACTGTGCATGATGGATTGCGAGGGGTGCAGTTTATCGATGCTTGCGTAAGGTCTTCCGGAAGGGATGGGGCGTGGGTTAGTTTTTGAGGGTTTTATTCGCCTGCGGCGGGCTGTTGTTACTTCGCCTGCGGCGGGCTTGTTGTTACTTCGCCAGCGGTGGGCTTGGGATGTCGCCTGCAGCGTGCACCACTTTTGAAAAGCGCAAAAGTGGCCAAAACGCTCTACGCGAATGATTGGCCCTGCGGGTGGCGCTCCTTGCTGATGGATTGTTTTTTTGGTGGGAGTTGTGCGTGTGTTGACTTTCTTTCTTCGTAGTTGAGTGCGCCATTTTGAGTATTGCCGCTCCAACGGGCCGCGCAGACGCACATCCCTGTGCTGCTGCGCTAACGCTGGCATCCATGCCGCTTTTACCCGTTGGATCGACAATACTCAAAACCTATTAACACGCTGGAAAAACGCTATCGCGTTTGGTGGAGAATTGATGGTAGGTGGTGGGTGCTTCTTTACTTCTTTACCAGCCGTGGCGCTCCAAAATTTCCGTAGAATGTAAGTCAGCGAATGAGTGCTTTCGGCTAAAGGACGAAACCGCTACGCGGTCGAAGTGCCTTAACATCCGTTCTTTTTATACAAACACAGTGAAATAAGCAGGGTCTCTCCTATGCTGTTTTGGGGTTCCCCAACCGCAAATCAACAAGGAGAAAACCCCATGGGTAATTCTAGCAGTAGTATTAGTCCCCTGCGTCAGCGAATGATCGACGATATGAACATGCGTCGATTACATCCCAAGACACAAAGTGGCTATATACGGCATGTTAAAGAGCTGAACCACTATCTAGGTCGCTCCCCGCACACAGCCACATCTGAAGAGTTGAGGCAATATCAACTACATCTTGTAAACAGTGGCCTCTCTTCTGGCAGCATCAATGCCCGGCTAACGGGATTGAGATTTTTCTTCGAAGTCACACTCGATAATGCGAACGTGTTGAAGAGGATTACCCGTGTGCATCAGCCACGCACGCTACCGAGCATACTCAGTGTCGAAGAAGTGACTCGATTGATTGAATCAGCCGGTGGCCCGAAGTATCAGGCTGCTTTATCACTGTCCTATGGAGCAGGACTGAGATGCAGTGAAGTTGTACACCTTAAGATATCTGATATCGATAGTGAGCGGATGATCATTCGTATTGATCAAGGCAAAGGTTCAGTGGATCGCGATGCCAAGTTATCGCCTTCTCTGCGCAATATTCTGCAGCAGTGGTATCGATATGGACGAGCACATAACAGATTGCTTGAAAACGGATGGTTGTTTCCTGGTCAGAATCCGGTTAACCCGATGTCAGGCAGGCAGCTGAATCGAGCATTTCACAGAGCGCGAGAAGAAGCACAGATCAA
>CALHCI010000215.1 GCA_937931165.1 uncultured Granulosicoccaceae bacterium | reverse complement strand
GGTGACCAGGGCACAACGCGAACATTAAGTGCGCAGTGTCTTTCAAACGAGTTTGGTGTGTCTGCCAGCTGCATGGCAGGTGGAAACACTGAAGGATGGGCACTAGTACAACAAACCATGTCTGGCTCAGGGAAAGCCTGGTGTAGATTTGAGTGCATGCTTGAGACTGTCTACGATGACAAAGACGGTCACAAATGGGGCGGTTGCCCTGCTGCACCAAAAGCGCGAGCAGCTGCAGTTTGCCTTAAATAAGCAAACAAACTTTGCCCGAATTTAAACGGGAAACAGTGTAAGGGAGGCTATAGCCTCCCTTTTTTTTATTCAAGACTTCGGCAACCATCACCTGCGACCAGGTAAAGGCATCAACCACTTTACGTTGCAAGCGAATAGACCCTATATATGCAACGCAGAACCGGTAACCTGCATACATGCTTCGGCAAAACCTTCACTCAGTGTTGGATGCGCATGAATGGTCGCTTCAATATCCTCAGCACATGCCCCCATCTCAAGGGCAATAGCAAACGCCGACGACAACTCGGAAACACCCTGCCCGACAGCCTGCACACCTAACAACACTCCATCACTTTTGTTAGCAACCACTCGTACAAAACCGCTGCTACTCTCCATGGTCATCGCGCGGCCATTAGCCTGAAACGGAAACTGACCAACGGTGATTTCGTGTCCGGCCTCGATTGCCTCAGCCGGTGACAATCCGGCAGTGACGATTTCAGGGTCGGTAAAGCAGACTGCGGGGATACAGACTTTATCCCACACGCGGTTTTGTCCTGCGACCAGTTCTGCCACCATTTGCCCTTGCGCCATGGCACGGTGGGCAAGCATAGGTTCTCCGGTGACATCTCCTATTGCATAGACTCCGCGCATGGAGGTCTGGCATTTATTGTCTGTCTGTATGAATGGCCCTTCCATCGTTAGACTTAATTCTTCAAGTGAGCAACCACCGGTTCGTGGTGAACGTCCGATAGTCACCAGCACTTTATCAGCGGCGATAGTTTTGATTTCACCATCTGCTGCTTCTACAACTAATCCCTCTTCGGTCATTCCGTTAGCACGGGTTGCTGTCATCAGTTCAATACCGAGTTGTGCCAGGCTGTTAACCACCGGCTTTGTCAGATCACTATCGTATTGAGGAAGAATACTGTTAGCTGCCTCAACCACAATGACTCTTGCACCGAGTTTGGCATAGGCAATACCAATCTCGAGACCGATATAGCCACCGCCCACAACTGCCAGTGTACCCGGCACTTGCTGCAGCGCCAGTGCCTCTGTTGAAGAAAGCACTTGTTCACTAAAAGGTAGAGACGGCAATTCAACCGGTTTGGAGCCGGTAGCAATAACAACATTTTCGGCAGCAATAGTTTTGCTGCCGCCAGCACCGCTAACTCTGACCGTTTTACCATCGAGGAAATCAGCACGGCCCTGCACGACATTGACTCCTGCTTTTTTTAACAATCCCTCTACGCCACCGTTAAGCCTGCCGACAATGCCGTTTTTCCAATCTATTGTTTTAGCAAGATTGATCCTGGGGGCAGAGACTTCAATACCGAGTTCGTTACCGTTACTACCGGCAGCGATTTTGTAAAACTCATCTGCAGCATGAATAAGCGCTTTTGACGGAATACACCCAACATTGAGGCAGGTTCCACCAAAGGCTTCCGACTCGACAATCACGGTATCAACACCAAGTTGCGCAGCCTTAATAGCACACACGTATCCGCCCGGCCCGGCACCGATCACAAGTAACTTGCAGTTTATATCAGCCATTTGATCAGTCCCCTACAAACAACATAGCCGGCTTTTCCAGCAATGTTTTTAGTTTTTGTACCATCACGGCCGCATCCCAGCCATCGATAACACGATGATCAAAGCTTGCTGAAATATTCATCATCTTACGCGGTACAAACTGCTGCCCGTCCCAATGCGGACGTATAGCAATCTTGTTAATACCGACAATTGCCACTTCCGGGTGATTTATAATAGGTGTGGTTGCGATGGCACCAAGCGGCCCCAATGAAGTAATAGTGATTGTCGATCCGCTTAGCGCCTCACGACTGGCGGAACCGTCACGGCTACTCTGGGCTACTTCCCCTACAGCACCCGCACTGCCCCAGAGACTCAGCGTTTCGCAGTGTTTTACGACAGGCACCATCAGTCCGGCTTCAGTTTGCGTTGCGATACCAATATGCACGCCGCCATACTGATGAATCACACCCTGCTCATCATCGTAACGGGCATTGAGCTGTGGCTGTTCTCGCACCGCCTCGACAATTGCTTTCATCATAAAGGGAATCACAGTGAGTTTCGGGCGGGACTCACCATGGGTATCGTTTAACTCTTTTCGCAGCTCTTCAAGGTTGGTGACATCGACTTCCTCAACAATAGTGATATGCGGAATGCGCGCCTTTGCTAAAGACATTTTCTCTGCAATCTTGCGGCGCATGCCAACCACCTTGATCTCGGTGATTGATTTATCCGCCACCCTGGCTCCAGCAGCGACGCTGGAATTCTGCGATGCTTCAAGATCTTCATGCACCACACGACCAGCCGGCCCGCTGCCTTTCACCGTACGCAGATCAATACCAAGATCCATTGCCTTCTTGCGCACTGAAGGGGCTGCCAACGGCTTTTGACTAATACTATTCTGTGCTGGAGCCTCTGCAGGTTTAACCGTTGGTGCAGTTGGTGCCGTTGTTGTTTGCCCGGGCAATTCAGTAGCGCTTGCCGTATCGGTAGTAACAACATCAGAGACAGTTTCTGCACCAGTGTCCGCACTTGTTCCAGCGCCGGCTGCGGCGATATTTGCCTGATTACCTTCGCCCTCAACCTCAAGCCGCAGCAACTCGGCACCTACTGCAATCACATCACCAATCTCGCCTCCCAGCCAGATCACCTTGCCGGTAACACTTGAAGGTATTTCAACGGCGGCCTTATCAGTCATCACAGCGCCAACAACTTCGTCTTCAAGCACCGTGTCGCCAACAGCAACGCTCCACTCAACCAGTTCAGCTTCAGCAATCCCTTCACCGACATCCGGCAGTGTTATTGAATGTACTCCCATCGTCTCAGGCCTCCATCACTTCACGCATTTTACGACCCAGTCTTTCAGGGCTAGGAAAGTAGTCCCACTCCTGTGCATGCGGGTACGGTGTGTCCCAACCGGTCACCCTTGCGACAGGGGCTTCAAGACTGTAGAAGCACTCTTCCTGCACCAGCGTGCATAACTCTGCACCAAAGCCTGAGGTTCTTGTTGCTTCATGCACAATCACACACCGCCCGGTCTTAGTGACCGAAGCCACAATGGTATCGAGATCAAGTGGTAACAGCGATCGCAGATCGATAATTTCTGCATCAATACCTGTTTCTGCAGTGGCAGCTTCTGCAACATAAACCATGGTCCCATAGCTAAGAATAGTCAGGTCGTTGCCTGGCCGTCTGATCGCGGCAGTGCCAAGTGCGGTGGTGTAATAGTCTTCGGGGACGTCCCCCAGTTCGTGATCACGCCATGGTACGACCGGTTTTTCATGGTGACCATCAAACGGACCGTTATACAAACGTTTCGGCTCCATAAAAATCACCGGGTCAGGATCTTCTATGGCAGCTATTAACAGCCCCTTGGCATCGTGCGGGTTAGACGGCATCACGGTTTTTATACCGCATACCTGGGTAAACACCGCTTCCGGACTTTGACTATGCGTCTGACCGCCGAATATACCGCCACCCACCGGCATACGAATGACCAGCGGGCAGGTAAAGTCACCACCTGAGCGGTGCCTAAGGCGCGCAGCCTCTGACACAATCTGATCATAAGCCGGGTAGACATAATCTGAAAACTGAATTTCAATGCAAGGCCGTAAACCATAAGCCGCCATACCGATGGCCGTGCCGACAATGCCGGATTCGTTGATCGGTGCATCAAAGCAGCGACTTGCACCGTATTTGTCCTGCAGGCCTGCGGTGCATCGAAACACGCCACCAAAAAAACCGACATCTTCGCCATACACTACCACGCGTTCATCACGTTGCATGGCATTGTCGTGGGCGTTTTGAATCGCCTCGATCATCGTCATGGCAGCCATTAGTAACCAGCCTCCTGACGCTGTTTCACCAGATGCGGTGGCATCTCCTCAAACACATCCTCAAACATATCTCTGGCAGACGGTGTATTGCCACTGCTCAACGTCCCCACCTGCTCTGCTTCCTTTTGCGCACTGAGCACCTCATCAGCAATTTCGGCTTCTGTCTGTGCATGGCGTTCTTCAGACCAGTGCCCCTGTTTGATTAAATAGTTTTTAAAGCGCACGATGGGATCACCCAGTGGCCATGCATCGCCTTCTTCTTTCGGTCGGTATGCGGACGGATCATCTGATGTTGAATGCCCGCCGGCACGATACGTTACATATTCGATTAAAGTAGGCCCAAGGTTGAGACGTGCTCTTTCTGCAGCCCATCTGGCAACAGCGTATACCGCCAGATAATCGTTGCCGTCGACTCGTAACGCAGGAATACCAAACCCGTGACCACGCGCTGCAAAGGTCCCAGCATCACCTTTCGCTATACCCTGAAATGTTGAAATAGCCCACTGGTTGTTAACGATATTCAAAACCACCGGCGCTTTATAAGTCGATGCAAACACCATGGCCGCATGAAAATCACTTTCGGCCGTTGAACCATCGCCTACCCAACCTGCGGCAATTTTAGTATCGCGACTGATCGCCGACGCCATCGCCCAGCCCACTGCCTGTGGGTATTGTGTGGCCAGGTTACCGGAGATAGAGAAAAAACCGTGTGCTTTCGATGAATACATGATCGGAAGTTGTCTGCCATGATTCGGATCTTTTTCATTGGAGTAGATCTGACACATCATCAGAAACATCGGGTAGTCCTGGGCAATCAACAGGCCTGCCTGCCGATACGTCGGGAAGTTCATATCTCCCGGTTCCAGTGCCGTTTGAAAAGCACAGGAAATCGCCTCTTCGCCAAGGTGCTGCATATAGAACGATGTTTTCCCCTGACGCTGCGCCATTAACATACGCGCATCAAACGCACGCAATCGCATCATGTGACGCAAGCCGGTCAGCAGAGACTGCTCATCCAACTCAGGCACCCATTCACCAACCGCATCACCATCGCGTGACATCACACGGATAATCGTAAACGCAAGATCACGAATGGATTCGGGGTCGCTATCAACCGCAGGTCGCCGGACTGCACCGGCAGGCGGGATCGTTACACCGGAAAAGTCCGGTGTATCGCCAGGTCGGATTTCTGGCGCAGGTACACGAAATGACAAGGGGGGATAATCACTCATGGCGATCCTCTTGTTCTGTTGGCAGTGCTGCAAGTCTGTTTGACCTGCGAGTCTTGTACCATGCCCCGTGCGCAGATTCGGTAAAACCGGCACAGGTTCAGGTTTGAGCGCGATGGTATTCCAAACGCTTCCAAATACTGCTTACAATCGCGCAAACTATGCGCTGATGGCTTCGCGTCAATATCTGCTTTGACCTGTCACTGTTTTGTCAGTTCCAGTAGACTAACTGCAATAGCACCTTTTTGGACGACTCATGAAAATCATTCTCGGCAGCATGACATTTGGAGATCAGGTTGATCATCAGGGTGCGAAGCAAATGCTCAGCGCATTTACTGCCGCTGGGCACAGCGAAGTCGATTCTGCTTACGTTTACTGTGGTGGCAAAACCGAGACACTGCTCGGTGAAATCAATCAGGATCTCGGCAACTGCGCAATTGCCACCAAGGTTAACCCGAAAGAAGGCGGGCTTGGCAAAGCATCTATCGACAAACAATTCGCAACCTCGCTTGAACGTCTGAATGTGAATGCCGCAGATCTGTTGTATCTGCACCAGCCGGATCTCGACACCCCGATAGAAACCAGCCTTGCCGCAATCAACGAACATCATGCCGCTGGTCGTATCAGCAGATTCGGGCTCAGCAACTACGCGGCGTGGCAAGTGGCAGACATTGTCAGAATCTGCGAACGCGAAGGTTTCATCACGCCAACGGTTTACCAGGGCATGTACAACGCGTTAACAAGAGACGTAGAGCGCGAGCTATTTTTGTGCTTAGCCAACTTTAATATCGCCTTCTACGTATACAACCCGCTGGCTGGCGGCATGCTGACCGGTAAACACAGTAATCAGGCACAACTACCACCTGAAGGCAGGTTTTCAACCAACACCGAATATCAAAACCGATACTGGAAAGAAGATTACTTCCAGGCTATCGAAAACTTCACAAAAGCCTGCAAAGCAGAAGATATCGAACCGGCTGCTGCAGCGTTGCGTTGGCTTGTTCACCATTCTGACCTGCAGACCAGCAAAGGCGACGGCATTATTCTCGGCGCCAGTAACGCGGCGCACTTTGAGTCCAACCTGAACGCAACTACCGGGGGCCGGTTGCCCGAAAAAATCGTAGCAGCACTGGACGCCGGATGGGAACTATCGCGAGCCGATTGCATCAAATACTTCCGTCCCTGAAGCCGGTTTAATCAATGCAAGTTATTTATATTGTTTTAGCGCTGCTGTCAGTAACCGCAGAAGCCTACGCCTGTGATTACAAAGAATCACCTCCTGATGCTGGCCGTATCACCGGAACGTCTGGTATTGCCGAAGCCTGGTATGGCGATGCAACACAGCGCTATGGCCATGGGGTTCTCGGAGATTCGATAGAGGCGCAGACACTGTATGTTAAGCCTACCGGCGACGAAGGCTGTGCATTGTCATTTACCACCAGCAATCAATCAGTCTTTGAAGATGTAACACCGCGCCTTGCCGATGTCACAGGAGATGGCATCGACGATATCATCACCATTGAGAGCGATATTGAACGTGGCGCCTCACTGGCCATTTACAGCATTGTTGAAAATCAACTACAAAAGATCGCATCAACGCCGGCAATCGGCACACGTTACCGGTGGCTTGCACCCATTGGCACTGCAGACTTTAACAATGACAACATCGCAGACGTTGCCTACGTTGAAACACCGCATCTGGGCGGGGTGATAAAGGTCTGGAGTTTTGCAGGCGGTGCTCCTGAATTACTTGCAAGCCAGAGTGGTTATTCTAATCACCGGATTGGTGAGAATTATATTACCGGTGGTGTTACTCACTGTAACGGGCAGACGCAAATGATTGTTCCTTCACTTAACTGGCGACAGACGTACGCAATTACAGTTACAGATGACAAAATCGCCTCCACGGTCGTTGCAGACAACACCACGAGTGACACCATTGCCAGGTTGCTGCGTTGTCAGCCTGCAGGTTAGCCTTGCCGCTAACTACACTAATGATCAGCAGTAATTAGAACTTGGTTTGGTTATAAGGCGTTTTATCGAACCTGAACAATCGATCAAAACACCGGACCGCTCCGTCAGAACCGACCACTTTACCAACGCTCGCAAGTTCCACCGCTCTTGAAGTACCAAGAATCAGCGTGCCCAGCGCAGCGCTATCCATCGCAACATGGTTATCTGCAGTTAATACTGAACGATCACTCTTTTCAACGACAGCCCGACCACCGTGAACTGAAAGACGCCATACCTGACACAGCGAGTCGAATTGCGGATCGCAGTAGTCTATCAACACCTCGCCCTCTTCCGGGTATTCGATAGAGCCAAACAACGCTGGCAGGTCGAGTGGTCTAAGCCACATCATATCAGTGCGGGCATGCTGCCAGAGCTGACGCGGGTCACGCATAAAGTGACGGACCAGCGGATCCGTCGGCGCTACCGACCAGACCAGCTTTCGCACCATGGCAAGGCGGCTCAAATAACTGAACAACGCTAATTCTGACTCTACATTAATCGCAGCTATTTCACTGACGATAACCTGCTGATTTATCCGGCCATGACCACTTTCGGTGCCGGTATTACCACGCAATTTATACAGCGCATAACCACATGGCAGGTTACCTTCGGCAAACGCCACAGCAACAAACTCAGGGCCACAACCGAACCAGCTTTGGTCATCATCATTCAGTACCATTGGCCACCACTGCGCACTGCGATGAATACCACCCTGACGCGCACTGACTGCCGATTCATAAATGCGTTGTAACATCTCGACTGCCTGTGACCGATCATGTATCAGACGAATAGCGATTTCATCACTGACAGGACACTGCAGTGTGCTCTCACGGGTGTTCAGATGCCACTCTGCCATCTCTGTGGCCACGCCATAACCATACCGCTGATAAAGTCCCGACTCTGACGCCATCAAAACAGAAGCCGCATCTCCGGCATTGATCGATTGTTGCAAATGGGCATTGATCAACATCGACAAACCACCCTGCCCCTGGGCAACCGGACTGATGCTAACACCACCAAGCCCCGCAACAGGAACACACGCGCCACCCGGCACAGACATCTGAAACTCATAGGCAAACGCACCGCCAACGATTGGCTGATCGTCATGTGTGGTATCTGCCAGTGCGAGCCTGCGCTGTTCTGGTCGCAGATGATCACGAGCGCCGAGATCATCCCCCATTGAAACCATGCCAAAGCCGTCAGCAATGGCTCGATGAACCTCAAACCATTGTGCTTCTTCGGGGCAAAAGCATCTCAAACCGTCAGTAGAACCCATAGCAGAACTTGTATCCGGTTTACCCCGCCGGTAACGGCGATGGTGTTGACTAAAACAGCGTATAATCAGTGGCGCGTTTATCTAATCTGCCAGAACACAGCGCCAAAATTCATACTAACAGACAGAACTAACCATGATGCGTATTGCCATCATCGGCTGCGGACCGGCAGGCCTCAGTGCCGCCATCGCCCTGCACGACAGCAACTTTGATGTCACTCTGTTCGAACAGTTCGACAAACCCGGACCAGTGGGCTCCGGACTCATGCTACAGCCCACAGGTCTGGCCGTGCTCGAAGTACTGAGGTTGCGCAACACTGCTGAAAACCTCGGGCAACGTATCGACGGTATGCTGGGCAGACTGGCACCCGACGGCAAGACCGTGCTTGATATCCGCTACCGCGCACTGAATGAATCACTGTACGGTGTGGCGATTCATCGCGCCTCGTTGTTTCAGCTTCTGTTTGATGCAGTGAACGCGCGCAACATACCAATTCTGACCGGACAGGAAATCACCTCGGTTATTCAGACCACAGACTACGCAAGTCCGGCTACTTCAACAGACAGCGACACATCAAACCGGTTCGATTTTGTTGTCGATGCCAGTGGTGCAAATTCTGCCGTGCTGCAGTCAACCTTCCCCATGCTCAGGCGCAAGGCTTTGTCATTCGGTGCACTGTGGACAACCGTGCCACTCAACGGTTTCAATACCGGGCTGCTTGAACAACGCTATGTAAAAGCACATAAAATGATCGGCGTTTTACCGTGTGGCACCCTGCCCGGTCAATCGCAACAGCTCGCGACCTTTTTTTACAGCATTGAAGCACATGACTATGCACACTGGCAGCAGAGTGGTATCGACAACTGGAAAAAGACTGTCTCGCAAATGTGGCCGGAAACCGCTTCGTTGCTGGAGCCTGTTGAAAACACAGAGCAACTGACCTTCACAAGCTACAGCCACCACACGCTAAAAATACCGTCCAGCGGCAGACTGATGTTTATCGGAGACACCGCGCACGCCACAAGTCCGCAACTAGGCCAGGGTGCAAATATGGCTTTTCTCGATGCAATTGCCCTGACAATCGCACTGAATAAATATAAAAACAACCCGACAATGGCAGGCAGGTATTATCAGCAGCTTCGTCGCAACCATGTGCGATTGTACCAATCCGTCAGTTACCTCCTGACGCCGTTCTACCAAAGCAACTCCACGTTGCTGCCACTGCTGCGTGACACCCTGTTTGAACCGGTTAACGCGCTGGGACTGACCAGCCGTCTTATCACCCGGCTTGGCGCCGGGTTACTCGCAAACCCTGCTTCCCGCCTGACATCCGCCTACATGAATTACCATCGCAACACTGCAGCAGATTGACCTGCAAGGTAAACTGCAGTTTTCCCCACTAGCCAATCATGCTGTCTCTCGATCCCGTCAAAAAGTTATTGAAACATCCGGTGTGGCTGGGCGTGATCGCGCTGCTGATCATCGCCATTATCGCGCTCACTGTCAGTGCCGCACGCAGCCTGGAAAATCTGGATACGCGAATACAAGCCGTGTTCGATGGGCCAAAGTGGTCAATACCGGCAAGGGTTTACGCAAGACCACTTGAGCTTTACCAGGGTCTGCCACTGCCACAGCAGGATGTGGTCGCCGAACTTGAACGATTGGGCTACCGACAACCCGTGCAGATCAACGGACCAGGGCAGTTCAACAGCAACAACGGGCGACTGGCATTGCAAACTCGCGGATTTGAATTTGCCGACGGTGCCGAGATATCGCTAAATGTATTAATCCGCTGGTCAGACAACAAAATTTCCGAGCTCACTGATACCAAAGGCAACGACATACCGATTATCAGACTCGAGCCTATGCTGATTGGCCGGATATCTCCGGCACAGAGCGAAGACCGTTTATTGGTGAAGCTCGAGCAACTGCCAGACGGATTGAAAAAAGCTTTGCTTGCAGTTGAAGACCCACGATTCTACGATCACTTTGGGTTGTCGATACGCGGAATATTGCGAGCCGTGTGGGTCAATATTAAAGAGCGTCGCTTCGCACAGGGCGGCAGCACGCTCACACAGCAGTTAGTAAAAAATCTGTTTCTTACCCGCGACAGAACACTGAAGCGCAAACTCACCGAATGGCCAATGGCTGTGGTACTGGAACGCCGATACGAGAAAGACGAGATCCTGCAGGCGTTTGTTAATGAGGTTTTCTTTGCACAGGATCGCAGCCGCGCCATCCACGGATTCGGACTTGCCAGCTACTACTTTTTTGATAAGCCGGTGCAGGAATTACAACCCCATGAATCCGCGTTGCTTGTCGGGCTATTGAAAGGCCCGAGTTATTACAGCCCGTTGCGGCAACCGCAACGTGCACTCGAACGCCGCAATCTGGTACTGCGTATTATGCATGACGCCGGTGAACTTGGGTCATCAGGGGATAATGAATCATTGGCAGAGTGGCAGGCAAAGCCACTAGGTCTGTCACAACGCAGCGATACTCTGCAACAACCTGCTTATCTTGATCTGGTACGACAACAGATTACCAGAGACTACTCCACAGACGATTTACATAAAAACGGTCTCAGTATATTCACCAATTTTGATCCGCGAATTCAAACGGCACTTGAACAATCAGTGACTGAAGCATTAGAGCAAATCGCCATTGAAAACAACCTTACCGAAGAAGAAGTGGGCAAGCTTGAAATCTCCTCTGTAGTCACCAGCGCCGATACCGGAGAAGTAGCAGCGATTATCGGTGGTCGTGAAGCACGCTTTGCTGGTTTTAACAGAGCACTGGATGCAAAACGCCCTATTGGCTCACTGATAAAACCCGTTATCTACCTGACCGCGCTGGAAACACCGGAACGCTATTCCCTGTTAACCACACTGCAGGATACGCCGCTGTTTCTCGAACAACCCGACGGCAGTATCTGGGCACCCAACAACTTCAGCGGCATTGCGCATGGAGATGTCACCCTGCTGGAGGCACTTACCCGTTCATACAACATGGCAGCGGTAAACACAGGCCTTGATCTGGGGGTCGACGAGATTGTTAATACGTTGCAGAGACTCGACTACACCGACAACGTAGAACCACTGCCATCGCTGTTACTCGGTGCGGTTGATATGAATGTGGTAGACGTAGCGACGGTCTATCAGTCTTTTGCATCCGGCGGCTTTGAAACGCCACTGCGCGCCATTAGAGAAATACAGGCACGTGAAGGAGAACTGCTTAACCGCTACCCGTTGCGCGGCGGACAGAACATTAGTGCCGGCAGCCTGCACTTAATTAACTACGCACTGCAAAACGTCATGCGTGAAGGTACCGGCCGTCGCACCTATCGATACGTACCATCAAGCATTGCACTTGCCGGTAAGTCCGGCACTTCCAATGATCAGCGAGACAGTTGGTTTGCCGGGTTTGGTGGCGACTACGCTGCCGTAGTATGGATGGGGCACGACGACAATACGCCCACCGCATTAACCGGAAGCCGCGGCGCACTGGAAGTGTGGGCACGCACAATGGCCAGGATCAATCAACGCAGCCTCCGGTTTGAAGAACCCGACGCTATTGGGTACTTTGCGGTTAACCGCTTAACTGGCAAACGAATTGAACGCTCTTGTCTCAATGCGAGTTATCTGCCGTTTTATCTCGAGTATCCGCCGGCGTTTGAGCGTGGGGGTTTGTTTGACTCTCGATGTGAGTAGGCGCCTGCAGCGGGCATTACTTTGAAAAGACTGTCGTAACCAAAGTCTTTTTCGCAAATGATTGGCCCTGAAGGTGGCGCTCTTTGGGGATAGCCCGGTTTACTTTAAGTTGCTCTTTCACGGAACCACGATCTGGCTTTGTGGATGGATAATGCGCTTTATAGAGTATTGCCGCTCCAACGGGCCGCGCAGACGCACATCC